>DATGIG010000284.1:0-5138 GCA_035295825.1 Chthonomonadaceae bacterium
AGACTGCCCGCGTCCCCGGTTGCCCAGGCGAAGGAAGATCGGGCAGGCGACGTCTTCCATGGTGAGGTTCGCCACCACCACGCCGTCGATCTCCGCGCCATCCACCGTCTCGATGGCGATCCCGCCCCGGTCGCGATCCGCATTCCGCGTCCCCGTCCGCCGGCTCATGGTGCAGTTGCTCAACGCGATCCGCCGAAACGCGCCGCTGCTCTCCGTGCCCATTTTGAAGTAGTTGCAGGCGGTGCGGAGGACGCAGTTGGTAATGGTGACGAATTCGGTGGGGTGAGGCGTGCCCAGCGCCAGGCTGGACTTGAGGCAGATGGCGTCGTCATGGGAATCGACGTTGCAGTTGGCGATCCGGACGAAGCGACAGCAGTCGGGATCGATGCCGTCCGCGTAACTGTTGCGAACGGTGATGCCGTCTATGTTCACGTGTTCGCAGCCGAGCAGGCTGACCGAATAGTTGGGGGAGTTCTGGACCGTCACATCGCGGATCGTGACCGCCTGGCAGTTCTTCAGGGCGATCATCTTCGGCCCGCCCCGTTCGGTCCGGTTGCCCTCCAGCGTCCCATGGCCATCGATGGCGATGTCCTCCAGGTTCTGCCCGGCCAGCAGGGCCAGGTGGAAGTCGGTCGTCTCCTCGTCGGCATGTGAATCGTAGTTCAGCGCTTCGTAGGGGTCCAGGTCCGCTTTCTCACGGCTCGTCAACAGCGTTGCGCCGGAGTCGATGCGGAGCGTAAGGTGGCTCCGAAGATGCAGCGTGCCACACAGATAGCGGCCCGGCGCAAAGTGGACGGTCCCGCCGCCGTGCGCTGCAGCGGCGTCTATGGCGGCCTGGACAGCCACCGTATCCTTCTGTTGGCCGTCTCCTCTGGCCCCATACTGCCGCACCTCATAGACGCCGGAGATTTCCGGCGAAACCCCCTGTGGCGCCAGCGCGCCTAGCACCACCGCAATCAGTAAGAGCATCTTCCCCACCTCCATATCGAGTATAGCACGGCAGCCCCCTCGACTTTCGCCGGTGTTACCTAATTTCTTTTGTTCCGTCTAAAGAGGAGCTTGCTCGAACCGACTATCGAGGAGCGCATTTCGGAGTATCGCAAGGCGACCGGGAATCGAAGGAGAAGGCAACGATGGCAGAGCGACGTACAACCTCAAGGAAGCGGATAGGTTTGCTGGTAACGGGCAGCGCCCTCTTGCTGATGGCGACCTGGCTCCCCTCACAGAGCCAGACAAAACAGCCAAGCATGACGCCCCTGGAGGTGGCAGAGAAACTGGATAGCGTTGTGCAGCCCCTCTTTCAGGAAACAGCCGCATTCTTCGGTACGGACCGAATGCAACCGGCGATCAACGGGCATGAGTCTGTGCGCAGAATGGATGACAGTAGAGATGTTGATGCGAAATATGCCCTGGAAGGGATCGCCGAGGCGCGACACGATTATGTCATCGCCTTTCTGCACACGGTACACAAGCCGGGGATGTTTTCGGTTTATGGGCCGAAAGGGATAAAAGATGGGATTAAACAGATAGAAGCCCCGCACAGCCCTGCGTCAAGCTTCAAACCCAGCTTGAGCCTGCTGTTTCTACGCGACAGCACGCACCGTAACCCGCACATGACGTACCGACCGGAGGATGTAGAGGGCCGTGTGAGCAGTTTCGAGGGTGGTAGGGACCGCGATATTCGACATCTGCAGGCCAGTCTGGAAACGGCGTCGCTGAAGGAGTTGCCGAAACTGACCAAGGGTAAGAGCGTAGAGGTTACGGCGGATAACTGGCAGGTGGTCCTGCGCCCGGTGCTTGCCAAGCAGGCGGCCTGTCTGGGGTGCCACAAGGACGCAAAGAAGGGGGATACACTGGGCGTGATGGTCTACGCGGTCAGCAAATCGGTGACAGAGGAGAAAACGGCGAGCGCGAAGACCGCCTCCCATTAAAGTAATTGCTCCTGACACTACCTCACTCCTCTCCTTGGAAAGGCGAGGGATGCATGCATCATGGAAGCGGTAGGGAAGGAAACGGCACGAGTTTGCGCGCGTTCTCCTCGAACAGACGGTTCTGAACGTCCGGGGGCAGGTCGAGTGACCGGAGCATGGCCTGCAGGTCGCCGCCATAGTAGTCACGGCCAAAGAGCAGCCGGTCGGCGAAGCGGCAGAGGAAGTCACGCGCGTGGTTCAGGTCGCGCTTCAGTGCGCCGTGCGCCGAGCCGGCGGAGAGGTCCGCATAGAGGTTGGGATAGCGCTCCAGCAGATCATAGAGCCGCCCGCCCGGCGTGATCGGGCCTTTGGGATAGGCGCTCGGGTCAGCGTCCGCATCTCCGCTGATCTCACGCCAGAAGCCCGGCGCATGGCCGATGAACGTCGTCTCCGGGCGTGCGGCCAGCGCACGCTCCAGGTTCGCCACGGTCCCGCCGTACCAGCTCTTCTGGTAGACCGGCTGTCCGGTCTGCGGATGCGGCAGGTAGGGAACATCCAGGTGCAGCACGACCGGGCAAGATAACGCTCCCGCCTTATGGAAGAGCTCCAGGCAGCGCGGGTCATCGAAGGGGAGGCGGAATTTCCACTCTCCGCAGATACGCACCTGGTGGATGTGATATGCCGCTTCAAACAGCGCCGCCGCGTTGCCTGCCAGCGGGTGTGGGCAGTAGCCCACCAGGAAGCGCTCCGGGTAGTGGGCGCGGGTGAGCAGCAGATCCGAGAGCGGAATGCCCGCGTGCGTCCCATCTGTGCGGCGATGCAGCGGGTTCAACACGGCATGATAGACGCTTTCATCCTCGTGCGGTAGGATTTCCCAACAGAGCAGCCACGCCACATCGATCCCCTGGGCATCCATATCAGCTACCAATCCGGCATCATCTTTGCCGTGCCAGAAGACGTGTTGATGCGAATCGATAATCACTTTGTCTCTCCTCTCTCGGTGCGAACTGCTAGAGCGCGCTCTGGAGGATCTCCTCCATCTCGGTTTCGGTCAGGCGGATCGGGTTGCCCTGCATGGAGCTGGCCTTTGCCGCGTTGCGGATCAGGAGGGGGAACTCGGCGGGCGTGAGGCCATGCGCGCTTAAAGGTGGGATGTCGAGGTTCGCGCAGAGCGCCGTAATCCAGGCCAGGCCGTCCTCAATCGTCGCGTCCGGATCGCCGGTGAGCAGGCGCGCGACTTCAACATAGCGCGTTAAGGCTTCGCTGTCCGGGGCGCGCTCCCGGAGCGCCCGCACATTGGCGGCCATCACCGTCGGGAGGAGCCGGGCGCAGAGCGCGCCATGGGGCGCGGGGACCATTCCGCCCAGAGGGCCGGCAAAGCCGTGGACCGCGCCCAGCCGGGCGTTGGCGAGGGCCAGGCCGCCATACAGGCTCGCCAGCGCCATATCTTTCCGTGCGTCTGCATCGTCGCCCTCTATATAGGCGTGGTGCAGGGAGCGGGCGGCACGCGTCATCCCCTCCCGGCAGAACAGGTCGGTCATAGGGTTGGCGCGGTTGGAAACATAGGGTTCGATCAGTTGGGTCAGGGCGTCCAGGCCGGTCGTCGCGGTGAGAGCAGGCGGCAGATCGTGGGTCAGATCCGGGTCTACCAGAGCGATACGCGGCAGCATGTGGGGGCTGCGCAAGCTCACCTTGCCCCGATGCTCCGGCGAACCCAGGACCGCGTTGCGGGTGACCTCCGCCCCGGTCCCGGCGGTGGTGGGGATCGCGATGTAGGGCGCGGAGGGGCGGGCGAGCGCCTTTCCGGCCCCGATGCCCTCCAGATAGTCCAGCGGGTCACCGCCGTTGGTGAGCAGCGCTGCGATGGCCTTCCCGGTATCGAGCGCGCTGCCGCCCCCGCAGCCGATCACCAGATTGCAGCCCGCCTGGCGCGCCCGCTCGGTTCCCAGGCGCACGGTCTCCACCGTCGGCTCGCTCTCAATGCTATAGAGGGTAGTCTGCAGCCCCTGGGTACGGAGCAGAGCGAGCAGGCGTTCCACGCGGTTCGGGTTGCGCCCGGTGACGACCAATGCCCTGCCGCCCATCTCCGCAGCGAGGGGGCCGATCTCGGAGAGCGTGCCTGCGCCAAAGAGGATACGGGTCGCGGTCGCGAACTCGAAGCGCATCGCCCCTACCCCCACCCTGCATCGTTGGGAAATACATTGGCGAGCTTGACGCTCCGGCGCGGCTCCGCCATCATCTCCTCGACCGTCTCGCGCCAGACCCGGTAGTGTTCGGTCTCTTTATGCCGCGCGGGGTCCTCCGGGGTCCGGTAGACCTCGACCAGCAGAAAGCGGGTCGGATCGTCGGACTGCTGCAACACATCGAACCGCGCGATTCCCGGCTCCTGCACGCTGTTGCGCGCGTTGGCTATGGTCGCCTCCCGAAACGCCTCAACATACTCCGGCTTCACCTGCACAAACACCTGAACGATAAGCATGCTATTCCTCCTCTCCGCTTTTAGTATACGTCAGAAGAAGAGGAATATGGAACTGCTAAAACGCTACTTGTTTCAATGGATTGCGCGAGGTGGTTCTCTTTTCAGGGCGAGCGTCAGGGTTCCGATGCCATTAACCTGTGGGCAGGAGTGAATGTCCGTACGATGGTCTTTCGCTCGACCGTTTTCCACCATGACCTCCCATACCCCCGCTTGAGGTGTATTGACCACAATCTCACCAGCCACGATCTCGGCAGGGCGGCTCTGCATCCGGTCCGGCCCCCGCAGAGTGAGCAGACACAGCGTTCCCTGTTTCATGGCGTCTCGGATGGTCAGTGCGGTGACGCCCGCCGGCACACGCACAAAGTAGTGGCTGGCGCAGAGCCACTCCGTATTGACATCGAGCTGGAGGCGATCCTCGGCCCCGAACTCCTCTGCCGCTACGACCGTGGTCATCATATCATAAACCGTCGCCTTCTGTCGGGGATCCTGCAGGCACAGGAGGGCGCTGTGCATCCCCGCTGTTTTGGGCGCAACGGTGAGCGAGAGCGTCACGTCCCGGTTCTTGGGTAAGCGAACGGTATCTGCGCAGGAGAAGGTCCCATCGTTGCCGATCCATTTCACCAGGTAGGGGGTCGGCTGCTCCGGCCCGGAAGTGCGACGGAAGGTGAGCGTCCGCGTTCCGGTCTGCCCTGCGGTCCAGCCCTCCCGCTCATATAGCCCATGACTGACGGGCGGTTGTACAATGCGCG
>DATGIG010000285.1:0-2638 GCA_035295825.1 Chthonomonadaceae bacterium
GTTCCCTCTTCTCCCTCAACGCCATCGGCTGCCGGTCTGCCTATCTGGGCGGCGGGCGCGCCAATAAGGTGGAGTGGAAAGGCGACTGGACCGGGGCCGTCAAGCGCGTCGCGGACGGCTGGACGGCGGAGATGCGCATTCCCTGGAAGGCGCTCAACTATCCGGCCGGCAGCCAGTCCATCACGATGGGCATCAATTTCAGCCGCTTCCAGAACCGCACCCACCTCCTCTCCGTCTGGAGCAATATCGGCCCGCAGGGGTTCTACGACCGCGACGGGCAGTGGACCGGCGTGCAGGTCCCCGAAGACGCCTTCCATCCACACCTGTCCCTGCTGCCTTACTCCCTGCCCGGCAACAGCGGCCTCCGCCCGAACTTCCGCTCCGGCCTGGATCTGCGCTACACGCTCACACCGCAGTTGACGGCGGTCGGCAGCATCAATCCCGATTTCGCCACCGTGGAGGGCGCCGTCGCCACCATCCAGTTCTCGCGCAGCGAGGTTTTTGTGCCCGAAGCCCGGCCCTTCTTCCTGGAGGGCGGTGACATCTTCAATGTCTCCAACATCAATATCATCGGCCAGTACTTCTATTCCAACCGCATTCCCGGCTTCGATCTGGGCAGCAAGCTCTACGGAAAGATCACGCCGCAGGATACACTCGGATTCCTGCACACCATCGCCTTCGGAGACCGCGACGACCTGGTGATGCGCTATCGCCACGACCTGACGCCCACCTCGCAGCTGGGCCTTTTCTTCACGCAGTTGAGCGCCAAAGACGATAACAACACGCTCGCCATGCTGAGCCAGGATAGCCGCTGGGGCAAGCTCAGCCTGGATACGCAGTGGGCGCTCTCCAGCGGGCATCAGGCGGGCGGAGACGCCAAGCAGATCGCCTGGCTCTACCAGGACAAGCTGCTCCTCTGGGCCTTCGGCTACGACGAGATCTCCTCGATCTTTCGGGACGCAGATGGCCTGATCCCGTTCACGGACATGCGCGGCTTTCTCTTTCTGACGCAGTGGAACGCGGAGTGGCGCAAGGGGTACTGGCGCAACTTCAACTTCAATATCGTGCCGCAATATCAGTGGCACATGGACGGCAGGCCTTACCAGCGCGGCGTCCAGATGGTCCTCAATTACGAAGCGCGCCGCGACTGGAGCATCGGCCTCAACGCCAACTACGACATGTTCGACGCTCAGACCGACAACACCTACGGCCTCACTTACACCAGCGGCGTGACGAACCGGTTCCGGCAGTGGGGCTTTGCCTGGACGGCCGGTAAGCAGGCAGACCGGCCCTACACCTTCGCCGGTCCCTTTTTCAGCTTCCGCCTCTTCCGCAGGCTCGACCTGACCTATGCCGGCGCCCTGCAGAACCTGGACGGCGTCACCCAGCAGCACATTCTCACGGTCAACTACCAGCTATCGCCCCTGCGCGCGCTGGGCGGGCGCATCGTGGTGCAGAACGCCGCTACGAACTGGTTTCTCTTCTATCGCAACTCCGGCGGGCGGGGCACCAACGTCTACTTCATCCTCGGCGATCCGAACGCGCCCCGCTTCGTCAAGCGGGTGCAGGTCAAGTTCGTGTTCGCGATTTAAAGTCGGATTCGGGAGGGGAATTCGGGCACGCCGTGAATGCCCATCTGCAGGCGATAGAGAGAGCCGGCTTCCGCGCCGTCGGTCTCCTTCTTATCGCCGCCCGCCGTCGTCACATAGATGTCTTCGTAGTCCGGGCCGCCGAAAACGATGCTGGAGACTTTCTTGACCGGGAACGCGACCCGCTGCATCTCCTTCCCTTCCGGCGTGTAGCGCACCAGGCAGCTTCCGTCCCAGCGCGCCGACCAGAGGCAGCCTTCCGCATCCACCGTCATGCCGTCCGGCAGCCCCTCGCTTTCCGGATTCTGCGCAAAGATTCGCCGGTTGCTCAGCGCGCCCGTTTTGGCATCGTAATCGAAGGCGTAGATGGCATATCGCTCCGAATCCGTGTAGTACATCGTTCGTCTGTCGCGGCTGAAGCCCATGCCGTTCGAGCAGGCGATGTCTTCCAGCACTCTGGTGATCGTGCCGTCGGTATCCAGGCGATAGAGGCTGCCCTGCTGCGCTGGAGTAGACATTGTGCCGCAGAAGACACGGCCGGCCGGATCGGCGATCACATCATTGAAGCGGGATTCGCGCTCCTCTGGTATCTCCTCGATAATGATCCCCTCTCTTCCCTCTTCCCTCTTCCCTTCTGTTCCCTGTTCCCTGTTCCCTGTTCCCTTCTGCCCCCTGTCCCCAGTTCCCTCTGCACGCCATATCTGAACGGTCCCACGGTCCATAAACAGCAGCAGCGCGCCGTCTGCCTGAATGGTAAAGCCGCCGACCTTGCGTCCTATGTTCAGCGCCTGATGCATCCCGGTCTCGGGTTCGTACCAGAACAGGCGTTTTGTATCAATGTCCGTCCAGTAGAGCCGCTGCTCGACGGGATGCCACAGCGGATTCTCCCCCACCACGCACGCGTAGTCCGCAATCAGCTCGGGCTGCATCGCTTTTCTTTCTCCTCCCATCTCTGCGCTATCCCGTTTTTAGCGGACAGCCGGGAGTATTCCTGCTTTATGAGGGCCCTTCCGTTTTCCTTTTTGGAGTGCGGACATTGCGTGCTCCGC
>DATGIG010000286.1:0-14010 GCA_035295825.1 Chthonomonadaceae bacterium
CCGATACCGGTTTCACTCCGGGCAAGAGTTACAACTACCTGGTCTCCGCCATCATCCTGCGCCAGGTTCCCAGCAGCGGAGGTACCGGCAATACGGGTGGCGGCACCGGCAATACGGGTGGCGGCACCGGCAACGGCTCCGGCAACGGCAATACGGGCGGCACCGAATTCATCGAAACCGACCCGGCGATCTCGGGCCTGGTGACGCCGATCACCCCTGTTCTGCTGATCACACCGCCTGTCGCGGCGGCCAATATCAATGCCAAGGCGTTCTCCCCGACCTGGAACAGCCGCGTAGGCGCCGACCTCTTCCAGTTGGAGATTTCGACGGATCGCAATTTCAAGACCCCATCGCTGATCTACACGCAGCAGGTCTTCTCGACGGCTCCCCTTACGGATGGCCTTCCGCAAGGCGTGCCTGCGACCATCGATCTGACCGTCATTCCGCAGTTGCTGGCGAGCCCCGCCTTTGCGGCGTTCGTTGCGCAGTCCAATGGCACCACCCCGTCGCCGCCGCAGATCTTCTGGCGCGTCGGCGCCCGGTTTGATGGCGATAATCCCGGCCCGGTCCACTGGATCAGTGGGCGCGCGGACGATCCGGATCGCACCTTCCGCTTCGTCTATGATACGCCGTCCTACTTCTATCCGGCTCCGCTGCCCCCGCCCCCGCCCGGCAAGGGGAGCGCCGCTGCGACCGCGCTTACTAAGCGCTATGCCGGACGCGCCGGCTTCGTCGTTCCCACGGCGGGAATCGCCGGTACGACCCGCTCTCAGTCCCGACCGCGAGTGCTCTCGCCGCAGGAGATCCTGAGCGGGGGGGCTCGCACCCGCAACTAGGCGGTTGACGTCTATCGCAACGGGATTGGCAGGCGAAAGAAGCGCTCTTTCGCCTGCCGACCCTCTCGCGAGGAAAACGGCACGCCGTTTTCCAAAAAAATCTTGTTTTATCGCGTAGTGAGTGGTATGATAGTTATGCCTGCCGCCACCCCCAACCGACAGGCCGGTGACCTAATATATTCATATAGCATCCCTGCCTTCTCAATGCCACAGAAACAAGGCCAGGGAGCCGCCTAGAAAGTGTCGCTTCCCTCTGCGCAGACACTTCAGACCGAGGCAGGTTGAGATACACGACCGCCTCGGATAAGGAGTTGAGATGATGAACAAAACACCCCGAAACTGGGTATTTCGGCGGGTGGTGTCGTCTGAAACGCTGAAAGTCAAGCCCAGGCTCCTTCTGCTCCTCTCCATGCTGCTCCTCCCGGCGCTGGTGATGACGGTGAAGCCTGCCCATGCACAGCTAAATAAATCCGGCTTCAAGCCGGGCGATGTCCTGGTGTATTGCCAGCCGGGAACACCCCAGGATCAAGTGCAGGCACTGGCGAATAAAATTGGCGCGCAGACGATCAAGACCAACCTGCTGAGCGATTTCTATACCTTCGTATTGCCGCCCAACATGGCGACTGCGATTGGGACGACAGGCGCGGTCGCAACGCTCAAAGGCGATGCCCATGTGCGCTGGACAGGCGTCAATCTATACGGGCGTGTGTTTGCCACCAAGACGCCGAACGACCCGCGCTATGCTTCCGGGGAGCAGTGGGCGCTGAAAATGATCAACATGCCGCAGGCTTGGGCGCTGCAGCTAGGCAATAACAAGGCGCAGGTCTGCGTTATTGATACCGGCTTTTCTACGACCCATGAAGACCTGGCCGGCCAGTACGATCCCATCAATAGCCACAACTGGTCGGATGATGCGGGACCCACCGGGAATAGCAATATCAACGCTCCGAATACCGCTAACGAAGCGTTCCATGGAATCGGGACCGGCGGGCTCATCATCGCGGCTACCAACAACGGCAAAGGCATCGCAAGCCCGCTGGGGTGGGGAAGCTCCAAGCTGGTTTTTATGCGCATTCAGGACGACGCCGGCAACTTCACACTGGACGTTCTCACCAACGCCGTGACGGATGCGGTCAATAAGCAGAACACGGCTCATATTGGCGTCATTACCATGAGCGTCGGCTTTTCCGGGGTCGACCCGACCGACTCGACGCAGCCCTTCTACCAGGCTTGCAAGAAGGCCACAGATGCCGGCATTATCTTCTTTGCCTCCGCAGGCAATGAAGCGACCACCGATACGACTTCGCTCGTGCCGGGAGGATTCTCATTCGTCGGTGCGATTTCCGCCGTTGGCCCAACGGGCACGCTGGCGACGTACTCCAGCTTTGGGAAGGTCGCTTTCGCTGCACCGGGCGGAGACCAGGATTTGACGGGCAATCTTAGCGATGGCTGCCTCGTTCCGGATTTCGGCAATACTTATAGCTTCTACCAGGGAACATCCTATGCTTCACCCTATGCCGCAGCCGTGGCGGGGTTGGTGTTGGGCGCCCCGAACGTGACGGGAGCGAGAGCGCTTCAGGTAATGCAGCAGACGGCGAATAAGACCGGTCTGAGTACTATTCCAGACTTCAAGTACGGTTATGGCATCGTGGACGCGTATGCCGCACTGCTCAAAGTTTCGGTATCCGCTGTCATCAATGCACCGGCTGGGATCGATCCTACCAACCCGCTCGCAGCCGGAAACGGTGGATTACAACCGGCGCCCGTCGAGTCGCTCAAACCGACGATGAGCTTCAGCGTAACCAATGTGCCGCCCAGCGGTGTGACCTTTACTCTGGATCCCGGGCTGTCGAACCAGGTCACATTTACGCTGTCGCAAGTACAGGCCGGGACCGTAGCCGCCGTGTCCGATGTCTCGATTACCGGGGATACCACCTCGGCCAATCCGCAGTACGATGTCTCCTTCCGATACGCCTTCCCGAATGCGGTGCCCTTTACCCATACGATCCAGATCTCCGCTACGAACGTCCAGACGGGGGTAACCGCTCTGGATACACGCACCTTCAACATCGTGTTTCATACGATCTTGCCGGACTCATCCGGGGTGACTTTCATCTCCATTCCCTACTTCGAATCCGCCGCAGACCAGACCGCTGCGCAGAAGAATGGACGAGGAACCCTCATCGATCCGACATCGACGATCCTGTATCGCTGGATCAACGCGCTGGTACAGAATCCGAAGTCCGGGCAGACCCAGTTGCTGGGAAGCTATGCGGTTTTCGGAGGCGGTGTCAATGATGTCGACGCCTCGCTGAACCCGCTCGACTTCGTGCCTACCATCGATGGCGCCGCTACGAATACCGCGCCCCCGACCCCTCTGGGCGTGGGCTATTTCATCAAGTCGAGCGGGCCGATCCCGTATGTGACGTATGGGGAAGCGCTCACCGATTCCGCGTTCCGCATTCCGCTGCATGAAGGCTGGAATATGATCGGCGATCCCTTCCCCTTCTCCGTAGCCTACAATTCGGTGCTGGTGGAGAAGCCCAATGGGCAGCGCCTGATCATGCAGGACGCGGTAGATGCCGGGCTGATCCTGCCGCACATCTATCACTACACGTCGGGCGAGTATAACTTCCAGTCCCTACCGAACGGCACGTTGACGCAGTGGCAGGGGCAGTGGATCTATGTCCTGCCCCGCAACGGCGGCACGACGCTCTCACAAGGCCTGGCACTGACCCTGATCGTCCCGCCTGCCGGTGTGGACGGGACGCTTGGAAAAGCGGCCAAAGGGATGAAGACAGCCTCCGGACCGAAGACCGCCTCGCTCATCACACGGGCTGCGGCCAATACGCTTATCTCTCAGCCGCGCGTAAGCGGCGCAGGAAGCTGGGCGATACGCCTGGTAGCCAGTTCTCGAAACTTGAAGGACAGCTACAACTATATCGGGATGTCCTCCAAGGCGACCCTGGGCGACGACTTCACCAAGGTGCCGAAGCCTCCGAAACCGTCTCCCTATCTCACACTGGGCATGACCCGCGCCAACTCGTCGCTCGGCCTGCTGGCTCAAGACCTGGAGCCGATCGGTGGATCCCATACCTGGAATGTCTCGGTAACGACGGATCAGGCGAACACGGATATTACCCTGACATGGCCGGATATCAATACGCTGCCTCGTGGGTATCGTCTAACCCTTACGGATACGGTGACCGGTCAATCGGTAGACCTGCACAACAACAGCAGCTATCAGTTCAATTCCGGACACAATGCGGCGACCCGCAGCTTTACATTGACCGCTACGCCCTCCAACGTGGGCGGCCTGGCGCTTCTGTCCAACATCACCGTCAACCCCAGCTCCTCAGTTGGCGGCAGAAGCACCGGAACCTATGAAATCGGGTATACTGTCTCGAAGGATGTGCGCGTCGAGATCTCGATTTTGAGCTTCAACGGGCATGTCATCTCGAACGTAGGACCCACGCGCGCCGCGACCAGCGGCAACAACAAGATGGTCTGGAACGGGCTCGATAATGCCGGTCATACTATTCCGGGCGGATCGTACCTGCTCCAGTTGCGAGCGATCACGCCCGAAGGTCAGGTGACCCGCCAGGTCGTGCCGCTCTTAATCACCGGACGCTAAGGGAGGGGCAGGGAGGCTGTCTTCGATGGTCTCCCTGCTCTGCCGGAGCGTCACAACATGGCATGGAGACGAACGGTAAGTTCCTGCGGGGCTGCCAGAGCCCCGCAGGAAACGCCGGATTGTACTAACCAGGAGACGTGTCTCATGTCCCCCCGGCTCTATTGCCACAGCGCCATGTATTCACGCCGCGTGAGCGCGTGGACGCGTACCCGGTGACGTGGCTCTCTGGCTTTTGCGTGGAGGTACCCCCAGCCACGCTGTGATCCGATCCAAGTCAAATAGGGAGGACTTTCCTAATGGGGTGGAACTTACTACAATTCGATAAACTGAAAAACCTGTGCCGGATAGCGCTGGTCTGCGCGTTATTGATACTGGCAGGGATGGGGGCGCACGCTCAGTTGATCATCGATCCTGACTCTCCTCCGACGCCTGCGGACGCTGAAACGGACATCGGGAACCAGTATCTCCAACTGGCTGTAGGCGTCGGAACCAACAAGTGCGGAGCCTTTTATTTGGGCACGGCCCCGACCAACCCGATCGATCCGTTCAATATCCTGATGGAGGGCTGGAACCTGAAAAGCCTCCTTCCGAAGGAGACGGAGCCGCCTTACGTACCCTATAAGGGCGGTTGGGTCTATATGAAGGTAGACGGCGGCTCCGATATGGGGAACGTCGGACAGTACTATTTGTGGGGTGACACCAACACCTACGGACGGTGGATCCTGGCGCCCTCCATAGTCGGCAACTTCCTGAGAGCGCGATGGGAAACCGTCCTGGCGGAAGTCGGCGGCAAAGGTATCCCTGCTGCAAACCCCCAGATCGAAGTGGATCTGACCGCGTCCTTTGTTCACGATACGGCGCGCTTCCAGTTCGACATCAAAAACACCGACACGATACAGCACTCGGTCGGCCTCTGCTTCGTGCAGGATATTGACGTCCAGACAACCGGGATCATTCTGGATGGTCCGCTGCGATTGCCCAATCAACCCTATCTCCACCATGAAATCATGCTGAACGCAGGCCAGATTCCCCAGAAGTGGGAATCGTATAGCCTGATCCAGGCCGCGAGCGGCAATACGCCAGCCCAGTACCACACGATACGCGGGACCCTCCAGCCCCCGAGCGGGAATATCAACGAGCCGACGGCGCCGACGCGCTTCCTGTATGGCATCATCTCTCAGGCGCCCAATATCGAAGGTTTCGATCTCTCGACCGGAACCAAGCGGCGTACTCTCGCGATCACCTGGGAGTACGAGCAATATCTGGACCCGACCAACTACTTCGACCGCGCTAATGTAGACAATGGAGGAGACGCGGGTACCGTAGTCTACTGGGATCCGCAGGTAATTCCCAACGGAGCGACGCGTACCATCGTAACCTACCTGGGAACGGCATCCTCGGAGACAGACTATCGGTTTCCCATGTCTTTAAGTGTGAGCGCGCCCAGGTCGCTGGGGTTTGTGACCGATCGTACCAATCCGAATTCGCCGGTTGCAAACGTCGCCCCGAACCCCTTTACGGTGAATGCTTTTGTCCAGAACCTGTCGGACCTCAATCTGAACCCGATCACCAGTATCGGCCCGATCAATCTGTCGATCATTCTGCCAAAGGGGTTGAAATTGGCGCCCAACGAGACCGCCAATAAGTCGATCCCGGATGCTGCGCCCGGCTCAGAAGTCGCAGCATCGTGGCAGATCATGACGGACGCCGCCAATCCGGTATCCGGCCCCGTGACCTTCACCGTTTCTGCCGTGCCGAAGGTCGGTAATGGGAAAGTCGTGCCGTTCACCATCGAAATTCCGACTCCCCCGACCATTACGCTCAAAAGCAACAAGGTCACAGATGGCCTGTTCGAGATGAAGTCTTTCCCGTTGAACTTTGCGGGCAATACGCCTTCTCAGGTATTGGGGCTGCCGATACCCAATCCGGCGAATGGCATATCGCCAGAAATAGATGTGCTGCAATGGGATCCGTTGAGCGCCCATTATGTATCGCAGAACACTTGGATTCCGGGCTTCGGCTACTGGGTTCGCTACAACCCGCCGGATACGACCGTCACCACGACCTCGTTCCCGATCAATGCCGCGAAATATCCGCCGCTGGATGGCAGCACAGCGCCCACCACCTCCGACTATCGGGTGACCTACCCGCAGGGTTGGAACCAGATCGGCGATCCTTATATCTACGAGTACACCTTCTCCGAGACACAGGTGTTCGACAACGACACCCTCGATATTCAGGATCTCCCAACGGCTGCGGATCCCTCGCATCTGTGGGTCCTGCCCGCGGTCTACTCGTACGACTCGAGCGATCCGGATCCGACCCAGTGGCAATACAGGCTGTTCGATAACTTCGGTTTCCAGATGATACCTGGGCAGAGCTACTGGATTCGCGTGAATAAGCCGAACCTGCTCTTCATCTACAGAGGCTCCGATTCGATCGGCGCTTCGGTCGGAAGGGCGGCCCTGATCGGCGTGGGCATGGGCAGTGGGCTCGGGCGTGGGACCCTCAACAACTGGCGCCTGCAGTTGAACGCAAAGGGCGCCACCAGCAAAGACTCCCTCGCCTATATCGGCGTCGCGCCGCAGGCGACGGACCGATCGGATACATTCAAACTGCCCAAGCCGCCGACGATGAACCCCAGCGTCTCGCTCAACATCGTCCACACGGACTGGAACGCCAACAACGGAAACTATGCTCAGGATCTCCGCTCGGCCGCGGCGGGCGCCAAAACCTGGAACCTGACGTTGACCTCGCCGAAGCCGAACGAGCAGGTGACCGTGACATGGCCCTCCATCGCATCGAGCGTGCCGAAAGACTACTATCTGACCCTGATCGATACCGACACGAACGAACGGCACGACCTGCGCACTACGTCATCATATGTAGTGAACACAGGTCCGTCCTCCACACGCCACTTCCAGATCGAAGCCTTCCAGCGCAGCGCGGCGACCACGGTCGCCATCATGAGCTTCGATGTGGTTCCCAATTCCGGTGGTAAGGGAGCGACAGGGGTCCGCAGCGTGGCTATCCACTACACCCTGTCGAACATGGCGGATACGCACATCAATATCCGCGACGGCCAGGGCCGCACGATACGCACCTTGACCACGACGACCACACGCAGCGCCACAAACGGCGGCGTCGGCGACACCGTCTGGGACATCAAGGACCAGAAGGGCGTCAACCTTCCGGGCGGCGTCTACAATGCGGAACTGGTAGCCGTGGGCACAAACGGACAGACTTCGCGCCAGGTCAAGCCGATCATCATCACTGGGCGCTAAAACGACCTGCAAGGAGGGCGAACGATACACCCCGCCCTCCTTGCTGACACCCCAAACTCGCTTTCGTGCAGGCATGCCTACATGTACTCAGCACCCCCGGCCTGGCGAGAGTATCGGAGAACCAGCCATGCATTTGCTTTTTCCAGACGCCAACCAGACCCGCAAAAGGCTCGCCACTCGCCTGTTGAAAGGCTGTCTGTATGGTCTGCTCCTCGCTCTGATTACGTCGCTAACCGTAGGCGTCCTGGGCACGGCGCAGGGACGTACCAGCCCCAAGCCGCCGAAGAATTCGATGAAAAATGCCGGGCCGACTGTGCCGTCACGTATCATCATGGTGTTCCCCCCGGATACCAAAGGCGGCATGAGCGAGGTCGTCAGCGATAGTATTACGGATGTCGAGCGTGCACGCCTCATCGCGTCCCGCAAGTATCGCTCCGTGTTGTTCACACGTGCGATCCCCACCATCCGGATGGGGCTGGTCGAACAGACGATCAGCCAGACCGATGTCAGCCATCCCTTTGATGATGATGCCAAGCTGAAGAAACTGGCGCAGTATGCGGATTACGATCTGGTGCTTGCCACAACGATCAACGACTATCAGTACGATGACAAAACCAATTCGGTGAGTGTCGTCCTATCGATCCGCATGATTGACTATTCGGGGGAAAAACCGGTCGTGCGCAGCGTAGGGGCCAGCATGAGCAGCCCGGAGAATCCGGCAGGAAACCCGAGGCATGAAAAAATCGCCGATAGCCTGATCCGCAACTTGACGGAAAAATTGATGACCGATCTACTCTCTCCCAAACCTACAACCAATCCGAGCGCTCAAAACAGCGTAAGGTAGTTCCACACCGAAGGTGACCGGAGCGACCCGAACCATGCGAAAGAGAACGATCATTCTGTCTGTCCTCTTGCTCCTGATGTTGGGGGTTTTTCCCCTCTGCACAGGAGCGAGAGGGATCTCCACATTAAGGCTGCGCGCCACGCGCACCACGATCCTTGCAGATGGCAAGCAATTCACCGACATCATCGCAGAAATGCGTGATAGCAGCGGAAGGCCTGTAGGCGCCAACGTCTCCGTACAGTTTTCCGCAACGGCAGGGCAACTCTCCTCCACACAGGCATTTACCAACTCGTCCGGAGAGGCGCGGGTGCGCCTGACCAGCGCTCCCGTCGCAGGGACCAGCCATATTCAGGCCTTCTCGCCCGGCGCTACCCCCGATACGATAGACATCGAGTTCACCGACGACCCGGAAGCCACGTTCAATGGGAACAACTACATGGAGTTCACCGGGACGTCGTATCTCGCCTATAGCGCCACCGACCGCATCGTCGCCGCCGAAGGCAAGGATGGCGGCGGTAAATTAGCCTACCGCAACATCCAGATCTCCGCCGACCGCCTGCAGTACCGGTGCAATGACAATATCGTGCGCGCGTTCAATAACGTCACCATCAAGCGCGGAGCCGATGTCGTCAAAGCAGTGCGTCTCTACTACAGCCTTCAAAACGCACAGGGTTTTGCGCTTGCTGAGGATGAGAAGGGCCAGCTTCAGACCTACAAGCTGATCGGCGAACACCTGCGGCGTGAATTGAGCCCCGTCTCCGCTCCCGGCTCCTATTTGACCATGCCGGATTTCCAGCGCAAGCTGGTCATCGTGGCACGGAGTATCACCTATTTTCCTGGAGATCGCCTGCAGTTCCGGCGACCGAAATTCTACCAGGACACCGTGCAGGTGATGTCTCTGCCGTTCTATCAGTTGAGCCTGAATTCGGAGGAGCTCTTCTCCGATCAGTTCTTCAGCATCGGGACCAGCGGGCTTGGACTGACGTTGCCCTTCTACTATGCGCTGACGCCGAAGCAGGCGGGGACGATCACCCTGTACCATCAGCAGCAGTTGGGGCGTGGTTACTTTGCCACACAGCCGGGATGGGGAATCGATGTCGTCCAGGCTTACTCCTCGCAGGGCGAACAACGTTATGAGGGCGCGTTCGGGCTTTATGACCTGACACGCGGCGACTGGAGCGCCCGGTTCACCCACAGTCATGAGTTTAATTCCGAAACGAGCGGCTCCTTCTATCTGGACTTTCCACACCATGACAGCCTCTTCTCGGCGATGGACATCGGTCAGCAGTTGAAAACGATCCGTTGGGGCGCCAACGTTTCGGGTGGGCAGACGCTGATCAGCCCGATCACATCCAGTTTCCAGAGCCAGTTCTTCGTGGAGACGCAGCCGAGGCGCTTTGTCGGATCGAAAGACCTGATGTGGACCGTGGGCACGAATGTGAATAATACGGTGTCTCACAGCGAAACGCTCCTGAATGGGCTCGGTTCTCAGACCTATCAGAGCGTAACGTTCCGTACCTTCACCCGGCCGATTGCGATTGACCAGCACACGACGCTCTCCAACTCGATGTCGCTGGGGCAGGTATGGGGTGGCAGCAACGGTTCCGGAGGCAGCGCCTTACTGACGACATCCCTGGATCGCACGTTGAAGGGCGGCGGATCGCTGAACCTCACATACGATTATGTGTCGCAACCTACCGGGCTATTCCTCTCAAGCGGGAAGCATCGTCTGAGCGGCGCGTTTAACTATATGGGGATCAAGCGGCTGCAAATGTCTGTCATTGGCAGCACGCTGTTGGATGCAAATGAGTCGAGCCTGCTGGCAGATGTTGCCTATCGACTGGATAGCCATTGGCGGCTGCTGGGATCGGCGACCCTGGATCGCGCCGATGGCCAGAGCTACACCGATTTCGAGTTTACGGTAGGACGTCGGATCGGGGCGCGTGAGTTCCAGCTTACCTATTCAACGCTGCTCCGGCGCATCTCCTTCGATATGACGGCCACCCGCTTCTAAGCAGATCGGGCAAGGCGTGTGACACGGCGTTGAAACGCCGGTCTACGTTTGCGAAGCCCACCTTCGTGGGCTATGGAAGCCGTGCAGACGGCTTTTGCAAACGTAGACCGGCACTTTAGTGCCGTGTCACAAATTGGAATGGTATTGGAGTTACATATAACGCTACATCCTAATGGCGAGCGAGATGGGGAAAGAGTTCGTCGTGGATCTGGGCCGGTTGTGCCAGGTGGACCATCCGATTGGCATCGGCTGTGTCCAGCATGAGCGGAAAGTACATGCCGGCTCCGGTATCCACATTATACCCGCCGGCAGAGTGGATGCTGAGGTAGCGCCTGCCGAGGAGCAGATCCTCCTCGGTCTTACACTGCCGGATGCAGTTCATGGTAAACATGCGCCTGCGGTTGCCGCCGCCCCAGGAGGAGTGGTAGGTATCGTGGTTGAAGATGACGATGTCGCCTGGTGTGGTCTCCAGCGCGACATTGCCTGGAAAATCCCGAGGCGCAAAGCCGTAGAGGGCTTGTGACTGGCCGAGGTCGAGGCGGTGTTTTCGTACCGGATGATCCGGGTCCTGGCTGCCGGGGATCACACGCAGGCAGCCGGTGTCACGGGTGAGCGGATCGAGATAGAAAGCGACTTTGACCGCGAAGAGCTCGCCCCAATTGCCGTCCGGATGCCAGCCCGTATCGCCGCTATAGTAATTTCCATCGCCGCTGCAGTAGTTGAAATCCTCGCCCAGCACCCCGCCGATCAGGCCCAGAATACGGGGATCATCCAGCAGGGTGCAGAGCTTCTCCGTGCGTTCGATGGGGCCGCCGAACATGGTGCGTTTCGTCCCATCGTGCTCCTTGCCGCCCCCAACAGACTGGATGGCTGTCTCGAACTCCTTCGTGATCCAGGCGATCTCATCCGGCGCGAAGAGCGCAGGGCAGGCGAGATAACCGAATGTGCGAAAAAAACGGACTTGCGCCTCACTCAATTGCATCGAAATTCTCCTAGAAGAGAGCGGAATGCTCGACTTTCATATAGCGCCCTTCTGAGCGCGGAGCGTCCCGGTCAGGGATTGGGCGGCGATGTGGCGATGAGCACGACCAGGGTCTCGGAGCCAGTGTTTTCGATGCCATGTTCGCACCAGGGGGGCAGGTAGATAAACATGCCCTTCTCCACCTGAGCGATGCGTCCTTCGGCGAATGTCATGATCCCGCACCCTTCCAGTATGATATAGGTCTCCTCGGTCTCGTGCGATCCGACGCCGTTTTTGGTGTGCGGCGGCAGATAGAACATCACCAGCCCCATGTTCTTTGCCGGCGCCACCGGATTGACCGGATGGACGACGCGCACCCCGAGGCCATAGCAGTCGGGATAGGCAACCGGAACCCCATCTTGAACCGTGAGGATCGTAGGGAAGACAGAAGCGTCCGGCTTGGGAATGGTGGGCGGTTTGTCGTGATAACCTTGAAAGCGTGTAATCTCTGCCATGAAACTACTCTCCTTGTCAATTCGCCCCCTAGCCCCCGATTCCGGGGGAACCAGGCAGTGCGAAACCATATTGCTCCCCCAGAATTGGGGGGTGTTCTCTGCGGCGCTGCGAAGCAGAGGCAAGCCGTAGAGCGGGGGGGCGGGGTGAATTAGAATTCGCGCGTATAGCCTGCGGTCCAGCCGCCATCCACGGTGAGGATGTGGCCGTTGACATAACTACTCTCCGGAGCTGCGAGGAAGAGCGCCGCATGGGCCACTTCTTCGGGAGTGCCGGGGCGACCGAGCGGCACATGGGCCAGCATGGCGGCGGCGCGGTCGCGAAATTTGCCATCCTCGCCATAGAACAACTGCCTGGTTCCTTCGGTGAGGATGGAGCCGGGCGCGATGCCGTTGACCAGAACGCCCTGGGGGCCGAGTTCCAGCGCCATGGAGCGCGTCAGATTGATGACACCCGCCTTGGCGGCGACGAAGGCGCTCTGTAGGCGCAGAGGGACCAGGCCCGCCACCGAGGCGATGTTGATGATTCGTCCGGACCCCTGTGCCAGCATGGGCTTGGCGGCGGCCTGGCTCATTAAGAACAGGCCGGTCATGTCCACGGCGACGATGCGCTCCCACTCGTCCAGCGGAAACTGATCGATGTTGACGCGATGCCGGAGCGTGTTGATCCCCGCATTGTTCACCAGAATATCGAGGCGGCCCAGAGTCTGCAGTGTTTCGGCGACGCCCTGCTGTACCTGCTCCGGATCGGAGACATCCAGGCGCAGGGCAATGCAGCCTGCGCGCTGCGCCGCTGCCGACCGTGCTGTATCGAAATCGATGTCCGAATAGACGACGGCAGCATGATTGGCGGCCAGCGTATCGGCAATCGCCTGGCCGATGCCGCGTCCCGCGCCGGTTACCAAAGCCACTCTGCCTTGTAGATCCACCTGCATCGGTATCACCTCATTTCCCCGGCATTCGCGACGGTTCAGCCCTGCGCCGGCGCCGGGCGGTTGCGCTTCGGGGCCATGGGAAACGACCCCACGAAAGGCCGGGTATTGCTTACGTGGGCGATACCTTCGAAAAACGGGTTGTTCTGGTAGTGGCAGACGATGTTGGAGCGCTCTACCTCCGGGTTGTCCTTGGCGCCCTGATGCGGGATATGGGAGAAGAACAGCACGCAATCCCCGGCTTTGCGATAGATGGTCTCCTGCTCCTGGGCGTCGCACCATGCATTGAACGCCTCCTCGGAGACGGAGCGACCGTCGGGATGGACGACGCCCTGGGGGGGCTCGATGCGATGGCCGTTCTTCACATAGGTGAGGCGAGCAATGCCCGGCCCATTGTCCTGGAAGTAGAAGGTGGTGTTGATGCCAGTGCCACGGGCGGCATAGCGGGAGGTGAGCGGCTGCCGCCAGTAGCCGTAGAAGTCCATATGCCACTCCTGCTCATAGGGGCCGGGGTTGATGTGGCCGCGCAGCGAGCGCAACTGGCATTGCGGCCCCAGGAGCGCCTCCAGGAGGGGGCGCACACGGGGATGCGCCACCAGGGGGCCGAAGACCTCCGGCATCCGATCCAGCAGAGAATCGAACCACATGTTGCCCACGTGGTTCAGGCCCTCCTCCCAGCCGTTGGCGCGGGCCTGATTGAGCGCCAGGCGGCAGCGCTCCACTTCTTCGGGCGACAGCGCCCCCGCAATGACGACATACCCCTTCGACTCCAGTGTCTCCAACTGCTCTTCCAGCTTGCTGTCCATTCGTTGTTCCATTTCTCGTTTATAACGCATCGTAATGTTGGGGCGCAATGGACTAAAGTCCTTCGCTTGGGGCACTTCGTGCCAAGTGTCCACCTGCGTGGACACGTACCATCTGCCGGATTGTACATGTCGGCGAAGGCCGACACTTAGCTGTAGGCTCGCAGCGAGGGAGTTTACTCCCTTGTGA
>DATGIG010000287.1:0-5208 GCA_035295825.1 Chthonomonadaceae bacterium
GCGGCAAAAAACATCCCCAACAGACCGCCCAACGAGCCGCCGATCACCAGGGCGCCGACCTCACCGCCCACCAGCAGCACCAGCAGGATAATCACCGGGTGCAGTTCCATGCGGTCGCCGATAAGCATGGGCATGATGAACTTGCTCTCCGCGAAGTGCATAAAGGTGAAGAAGCCCAGCACGGCCAGCGCCACGCCGGGACCCTTGGTAGCCCAGGCCAGCAGGATAATGGGAATGCCCCCGATGATCGGCCCGATGATCGGAATGGCGCGCGTGATGCCTGCCAACACGCCCAGCGTCATCGGAAACTGCACCCCCAGGAGCAGCAGCCCGAACCCAACGATGACGCCCGCCAACAGGCAGAGGATAAACTGCCCGACGATGAAGGCCCGCATGATGCGGTTGAACTCATTGAGCATCCGCACTGCCTCGTGCAGATGCTTACGTGGCACCAACGGCACAAACTCGTGCTTGAGCTTGCGCCCATCAATCAAGAAATAGAACGCCAGGACGGGCAGGATCACGATTTCAACTACATTTTTCAGGCTCTCCACCACATGGGGCGCAAGCTCCGCCGCGTACTTTTGCGCGAACTCCTGCACATTGCTGGCCTGGATCCGGGTCATCAGTTTGTCAGATTTCAGGGGTTCAGGCAAATTGGGAATTTTGTCGTAGCGGTGCAGTCCCTTCTCCCAACTCCTCTGCAGCGGGGACTTCCCGGTGGTCGGGTCTTTCTGGGTCGCCGCCGTAAACTCGCGCACAAAGGGCTGGACCACAATGCCTGTTCCCTTCCACAGGGCAACCGCCGCAATGATCATGACATAGAGGGTGGCATAGACGCGGAGGCCATGGCGATGCATCCGCACCCTCTCCGGCGGTGCGGTTTCCTGGTGGAAGATCGTGCGGCGGATGGCGGCCTGAATGCCCGCCATGCCCGTTGCGAGGGCCATATGGAACCGCAGAAAGCCCTGTCGCCGGCACAGCCAGTCTATCGGCCATTCGAGGACATAGGCGATGATCGCCGCGACGAATAGAGTGGTCACCACGTTGCGCAGGCGATAGAATGCGAAGATGACCAGCGCGATGATCGCCAGACGCATGATAAAGCGCCAGATGGCATTCATCGCATTTTCCGCTCGACCGGCCTGTTCTGACATACGGCCTCCCTCTATTCCAGCAATAGGCAGCCTGTTCTCCGTAGGGGCGAACCTCTGTGTTCGCCCAGGGCAGACACGCAGGTCTGCCCCTACCCGTTACATACGGCGGCGGCGAACCGGCTGTTTCCGCGGCGCGGCAGTGCGCTCTTCCGTAGGCCGCTTCTCCCCTCCCGTGGATTCGCTCCCGTCGGTTGTGGCGACCTCCGCATCCAGCGTTGGGCGCAGCCTCTCCGGCTTGGGCGCGACAATCGGGCGATCCCCCGGCAGCGCGGTCGCCGGGCGGGCTGCCAGATTGCTCTTCGCCCCCGTTGCGGCCCCGGCCCCCGCCAGTGTCAACGTGCCGTCCCGCTGCTTCCACATCACCAGAAGCACGCTGGCATTGAAGATGGAGGAGTAGGTTCCGCTGATGATACCGAACAGCAGCGCCCCAACGAAGTGGTTGATGATGGAGCCGCCGCCGAAGAAGAGCGCCAGCAGCGTCAACACGACGGTAAAGGAGGTTCGCAGCGAACGCGAGAAGGTCTGGTCGATGCTGCGGTCGGTCAGGTCGCTGAAGTTTTCGCCCTTCTGGCGGTGCTGCAGGTTCTCGCGGATCCGGTCGAAGACGATGATCGTGTCGTGGACCGAGAAGCCGATGACCGTGAGCATGGCGGTCACGAAGAGGCTATCCACCTGCCAGTTGAGCGCCAGGCCCAGAATGGCGAACAGCCCCCAGACGACCAGCACATCGTGGAGCAGGGCGATGACGGCGCAGGTGCCATACTTCAGGCCCTCAAGCCAGCCGCCGATGGCGAACCGGAACGTCAGGTAGAGTACGATCAGGCCGGAGGCGACGATCACGGCGAGAATGGCGTCCCGCGTCAACTCCGCGCTAATGGTCCCGCTGACGTCGGAGTAGCCGACGTTCTGTCCGGGACCGAGCGGCCCGACATTGGTAATGAGGGCCTGGGTCACCTTCTCCCGATCCTGGATGCTGAGGCGCGGGGTGGTGACATAGGCGATATTGTCGCCGCTGAAGCTGGAGACCACCACCCGGCTGTCCTTATACGCGGGGTTCACCTGCACCAGCGCGCTCTGGATCTGAGGCGCGGTATGGCGCGTCGCGAAGGGGATCTGCAGTTCCGTACCGCCGGTAAAGTCGATGCTCGACTTGATCCCACCGGCTGCCCAGGCGATCAGGCCGGGCACGATGATCGCGCCGGAGATGCCCAGCCAGAGCATCTTGCGGCTCATGACCTTCAGGTTGTAATTGCGGTCGGCAAGGTTGTACGCTTCCGGGTTGGCGGCGATGCCCAGGCTGACCAGGCTGAACAGGAAGGTCCGGGTGACCGTGATCGCGGTGAACATCGAGACGCCGACGCCGACGCCCAGGGTCAGCGCAAAGCCCTTGATGGGGCCGGTCCCGAAGGCATACAAGACGCAGCAGGTCATGATGGTACAGAAGTTGGAGTCGAAGATCGCGGTAAAGGCGCGTTTGAAGCCGGTATCAATGGCGTTTCGCAGCGTCTTCCCGGCGCGCAACTCCTCCTTCAACCGTTCAAAGATCAGGATATTGGCGTCTACCGCCATCCCGATGGAGAGGATAAAGCCCGCGATGCCCGGCAGCGTGAGCGTGATGGGGATCAGCTTGAAGAGCGCGATGGAGAAGAGCGCGTAGAGCATCAGGGCCACGTTGGCGATCAGGCCGGGCAGCCGATACCATATCAGCATGAAGACGACGACCAGGGCCAGGCCGATGAGCCCGGCGATGGTGGTCTGCCGGACCGCCTCCGCGCCCAGGGTGGCTTCCAGCTTGCGGGTCTCGATGATCTCCAGCGGGACGGGCAGCGCGCCTGCGTTCAACTGATCCGCGACGGCCTTGGCGTATTCGAGGCTGAAGTGGCCGTGAATGACCCCCTTCCCTCCCGGAATAACGCCCTCGATCGTCGGTGCAGTCAGCAGCTTCTTGTCCAGAAAGACCGCCAGGTACTCGCCGGTATGGACGCGTGTGAACTCCTCGAAGTTCTGTGCGCCCTTCTCATTGCCGTTGGACTTGAACTCGAATTGGATCTCCGCATTGCCATCGGGCGCGATGGTGGCGCGGCAGTTGTTCTCCAGGTCTTTGCCGGTAGCGATGAGGTGCGGAGGCTCATCTTTGCTTCCGTTTTTGAACTCGGGGTTGCTAAAAATGGCCTCGTCCAGTTCCTCCGGGGTCACCGGCTTGTTGGTTTGCGTATCGTAAAGCTCTTCCCCCACGGCATTGGGATCCGCCGACTTGCGCTGGTCCCATCGGTGCGCCCGTTCGTTCTTGCTGTTGCCCAGTTGGGGCAGCCAGTAGAACTCCAGGCTGGCGGTGGATTGCAGTTGCTCCAGCGCCTGCTTCTCATCCTTCAGCCCCGGAAGCTCGACGATCACCTGATCCGGCGGCTTGGTAATCAGCAGGGGCTCCGCGACGCCGGTGGCATTGACGCGGTTTTCCAGCACCTTGCGCACCGATTCCAGGTTGTCCGGCCCCCAGTTGCCGGTATACTCCTTTGTGACCGCACGCAGCACGACGCGCACGCCGCCCTTGATATCCAGCCCCATCTTTGCGGAGGTATCCAGGTTGAACACCTTATTCCGAAACGTGACGACGCCGGAGAAAATCGCCAGCACAAGGATCAATAGGAGAAGCCATCTGTTCTGTTGCCCAGTCAAAACAAAACCTCCGGATCGGTCTGCGATCCTGCAATATTTGGACCCCGGCAGCGTCCGATTGGTTTCACGATCCTGTGCGATGCCGGAGGTATTCCCTGGAGTGTCTCCCCTCGTTGCCTGGAACCGCAGCGTCCCTCCCTCTCTTCGCACGGAAAAGGCAGGGGAGCGGCATGAGAATAGAGACACACACCAATAGGCGCGGAGGCGAGCCCCCCGCGCAGCGAGTCCCTCTATTATAGTCGTCAATGCCCCGAATGTCAAGGCAAATTGGCCCCACACGCACAGCGCACACTGCTTCTTTTACTCCGAGGTCCGCCCGGCCTCTCATCCCCACGGTGCAAAAGAAAACGATACTTTTCGGTTGACAAGATCGTCTGATTGTGCGACAATGCCCACGCATTTGCAACACCAACCATCAGGAGAAGCCCAGTGACCCGCATCCTTAGCTTCCCGATGGCGCAAGACGCGCATCTCCCCCGCCCGGCACAGCCCCTTACCGGCCTGTTGCTGCTTGTCTCACTGCTCGTCACGCCAGCCATCGCCCAATCGCCTGTCTCCGACAGCACACACACTCCCCTCGCGCCGACGCAAACCGCTCCCGCCCTGCGTCCGCCTGACACGCCCGCCCTGGAAGAGATGCGCGGAATGTGGGTGGTACGCGACGGCCTGGAATCGCCCCAATCGGTGCATCAGGTGGTCGTCACCGCCGTGAAGTACCATCTCAACGCCCTGTTCGTGCAGGTGCGCGGGCGCGGCGACGCCTGGTACCGCTCCTCGTTCGAGCCGCGCGCCGAAGACCTCCGCTGGCAGCCCGAAAGCTTCGATCCCCTGGAGCAGCTCGTCGCCGAGGCGCATGCCCATGGCATTCAGGTCCACGCCTGGCTGAACACCTTCCTCACGTGGTCCGGCTCCCGGCCGCCCTCCAGCCCGCAGCATCTATGGAATGCCCATCGCGACTGGTTCGCCCAGGACAACCATGGCCGCTGCTCCTCCATCGAGACGAATTCCAGCGAAGGGGCGTTCTTACAGCCCAGCAACCCGGCGGTACAGCAGCACCTCGTCAATGTCTACACCGAAGTCGCGCGCAACTACGATGTGGACGGCATCCACTTCGACTACTGCCGCTACTGCGGCAGCATGTACGATTTTAGCCCCGGCACGGTCGCCCGCTTCCGCGAGCACATGGTGGAGACGCTTAGCCCCGACGACGTTGCCAGGTTCGACGCGCGTCTGCCCGGCGACCGCTTCGCCTATATCCACGCCTTCCGGCGGCAGTGGGACGTCTGGCGCCGCCAGCAGGTCACCGACACCGTGGCGCGCATCTCCGCCTCGGTAAAGGCCATTAAGCCCTGGATGCAGGTCTCCGCCGCCGTGT
>DATGIG010000288.1:0-4136 GCA_035295825.1 Chthonomonadaceae bacterium
AGGAGCCGAAGATTTCCAGCAGCCGCTCCAGCACGATCTGTTCCTCACCGAGTTCTAGCGTCATGGGATTCAGATAGAAAGCGTCCGCGCCCCAGGACGCGGCCGCAATGCCCGGGTTCCCCTCCGCGAGCTGCGTGAGGACGCCATCGCGATGGATTCCCGCCTTGTCTGCTTCAACCGTCACCAGGCAGCGGGGCAGCGGCTGCCCCGCCTCATTGGGAAAGTCACGGCAAGCGGACACGCCCGGCAGCCGGTTCAGCGCCTCGTTCCAACCGGCCACCACCTCCTCGCACCATCGCTCCCGCGCCTCGTGATCCAGATCCAGATACCGCTGCACGGCCGCAAGCAGTCCGATCATCTCTTCTTTGCCGACCTTCATAGGCCGCCCGATGCTGTGATGGGGGTTGCCGTTAAGGCGGCAGCATTCGATGAGCGCGCGCTGCCCCAGGATCAGCCCGCTGGACTGCGGGCCGCGCAGGTCTTTGCCGCCGCTGAAGACCGCCAGGGCCGCGCCCATCTGGGTGAACCGCCACAGATTGTGGACCGGAGGCAACTGCGCCGCCGCATCCACGATCACGGGGATCTGGTTCGTGCTGCCCACGGCAATCACTTCAGAGAGGGGCAAGTCTCCCTGGCCG
Organism: Chthonomonadaceae bacterium; assembly: GCA_035295825.1. Classification (GTDB taxonomy): domain Bacteria; phylum Armatimonadota; class Chthonomonadetes; order Chthonomonadales; family Chthonomonadaceae; genus DATGIG01. Next base: position 639 of record DATGIG010000288.1, read on the forward strand.
GTCATAGCCCCCTGAAACCAGACGATCGCGGCCGTGCGCGGGGAGATCGCGCGCTCCAGGTCCTGGCGCGTGGTCCCGGCGCTTCTGCCGATTTCCACGACGTGGATCCCGACCTGCCGCACCGCATGGTCGTAGCCGTTGCGATGCGAGCGGTGGATAATGACTTCGTCCTTCAAGCCGGTCAGGTCGGGCAACTGCGTGATCGCCCGCGGGTCGTCGCCGGTGATGCAGGCGGCGGTCGCGATGGTCAGGCCGGCGGCGGCGCCGGAGCAGATGTACGCGGCTTCGTTGTGGGTGAGGGCGGCGATCCGCTCGCCGGCGCGCTGCTGCAGCTCCTCCAGATCTACAAAGCAGCGACTGGCCTCCGCCATTGCCGCCACCACCTCGGGCGGCATCTGTGAGCCGCCCAGCCGGGTGAGGGTCGCGTGCGCATTGATGATCGGACGTATTCCCAGTACCTCATAGATGCCCATGCTGATAAGACCTCACCTGCAGAAAGGGAAGAGGGAAGAGGGAACAGGGAACAGAGGCAGAGACCTCACCTCCTTCGTAAGGGGAGGGGGAATCTGGCATTAATCACCCGTTCATCGAACCTTCGGGCTCAAGTCTATGGGACCTCCCAGTATTGCGGGGGAGCATCCGGCCAGGGTGGCAGGGTCCGCCCGTCCGGATTGTAGACGATTTGACCGGCCCGCAAGGTCATCCGGCATTCCAGGGCGCGGCTGCCGATCAGCGTTGCCTTGCCGCAGTCCACGAACGGAAACACGCCTTCCCGCAACTGCAGCACGGCCACGTCCGCCTCCGCCCCGACCGAGAGCGTCCCTAACTCCGGCCGGCCGATCTCGCGGGCCGGGGTGACCGTCGAACGATAGAGGACTTCCTGCAGGGACAGCCCCATATTCAGAAACTTGGACATGGTGGTCAGCATATCCAGGACCGGCCCATTGACGTTGCCGGTGTGCAGGTCCGTGCTGATGGAGTCCGGCCCGAATCCATGGGCGATGGCCGGGACCGCCTGTCGGAACCAGAAGCTGGCGGCGCCGTGCCCGACATCGAAGATGATTCCCCGTTTGCGCGCTTCGGCCAGGAAGTCGCGGGGCCGTTGGTTCTCGTCCAACAGCGGGAACTGTTGCGCATAGACATGGGTATGGATGTCGCCAGGGCGCATCTTCTGCAGGACCAGCTCTTCGTAGGGACGCTCAGGGCGCGGCCAGAAATCTACCATGACGGGCTTGTGGCAGAGGTTCCCGGCGTTCACGGCCTGCTCGACGGCGGCCCAGGGCGGATGGTCGGCGTCAATTGGCTTATGCGTCCAGTAGTGCGCCGTCTTGATCCCGACGCAGATGTCGGGGTACGCCAGAACTGTGGCGGCGGCCAGTTCCGGGTCCATTTCGCGGATGTCCTGCTCGAAGGGGCCGGTCATCCCGGACCTGACGATGTTGACGAAGGCCAGCACCCGCGTTTTCGCCCGATCTATCACGGTGCGCTTGAAGTGCAGAAAGTGGTTGGCGCCGGCGGTTCCGGTATCTACCATTGTGGTCACCCCGGAGCGAAAGGAGTGAAAGTCAGGCATCACGCCCAGCCCTTCCGGCTCGCGGGTGTAGTAGGCATGCGCATGGATGTCTATCAGGCCCGGTACGACCAGCAGACCGGTCACCTCCGCGACCGCCGCCGCCAGAGAGGGGTCGATATCCGGGGCGACCCATGCGATCTTGCCCTCCTTTAGGGCGACATCCGCGGGACCATCGAGATTATTGGCGGGATCGAGGACATGGCCGCCCTTCAGCAACAGATCGTAGGAACACCGGTTCTGCATGCGCCGCTCCCAGGAAGCAAGGATAGGTATGGGTTCGGGGTTACGGCGCTACAATCCTGCTTATGCCTCGCGCTCTTCCCTCACCCCCCGCCCCCTCTCCCACGCTGCGGGGGAGGGGGAGAAATCTCACCTCCCGCGGCTGCGCCTTTCCAATCGCCTGGCCCACCCCTGCCCCATTCCCCCTCTCCCTGTGATTCCGCTTCGCGGCCCGAAGGTTCGAAGAGGGGAAGACCTCATCCCCTAGACTCTACCTCACCTCCTTCGTAAGGAGAGGGGGGACTTTGAGAAAGGGTGAGAATCAAGGAGAGAGGCATGGATATGGCAGACAATGGCAGATACATGGCAGGCAAAAAATTTATATTTCTGCCAACCCTCACCCCTGGCCCGCTCTCCCAGTAAATCCGCTGCGCGGCGGGAGAGGGGGAGCTTTGAGGAAGCGGACAACCGTCCTGCGGACGGAAAAGCGAAGAAGCCGGGTTTTCGGACAGGCTCCTGGGCAGAGTATGGTTTGCTTGCTTTCCAGGGAGAGAGATTTGCTCCAACCAGGACAAATCCTCCTCCATAAAGGGCGTTAGGCGTTGGGCGATGGGGAAACCTCCAAAGATGACAAACCCCACCTCTCATCGGGCAGGTGGGGTGCGAGAAGACGCAGAGTCTTCAGGGTTATTGTAAGGCCGATTCCCTAGCCTGTCAAGGGGGCAGGCGAATAATCTGGAAGTGTTGCCAGGTTATCAGACTTCCAGCGAACCGAGCCTGCGGCGTACAGAGCCGTGGCTCAGGTGTTGCGTTTTGCCGTGCCTATCATCTTCACTGCGTTCGGGTCGCGATGGTCGAAGAAGAGGCTTGCCGCGGTGTCCAGCGTGGAGATCGCCGCCATCTCCTCCGTGGTGAGCTCGATTCCGAAGATGTCGAAGTTCTCGGCGATTCTCTCCGGGCGTACCGACCTGGGGATCGCGACGACCTTCCGCTGGATCAACCAGCGGAGGATGACCTGCGCGACACTCTTGCGGTGCTTGCCGGCAATGGAGAGGAGCAGAGGGAGCGATCGAACGCCCGTTTCGCGTTCTTATTTTTGATGACGCTCGCCGCCGAGGCAGCATTATCGGGCACCCGGCTTAGCCTGATACTGCTCATCGCTGACATGCTCCATCCACTCGACCATCTTACCGTCGAGCCGCTCTTGAATGGCGATGTGCGTCATGGCGGTGGTCGGCGTGGCGCCGTGCCAATGCTTCTCGCCCGGCGGGAACCAGACCACATCCCCCGGTCGGATCTCTTCGATGGGGCCGCCCTTGCGCTGCGCCCATCCGCACCCGGCTGTCACGATGAGGGTCTGCCCCAGCGGATGGGTGTGCCATGCTGTGCGAGCGCCCGGCTCGAAGGTGACGCTCGCGCCGGCGGCACGAGCAGGCTCGTGCGTCTGGAAGAGGGGATCGACGCGCACAATACCGGTGAAGTATTCGTCCGATCCCTTGCCGGATGGTCGAGACCCGTTTCTGCTGATTTCCATGGTCGTTTCCTTTTTGCTTGTTACTGGTTTTGCTTGTTACTGGTTTTGCTTGTCACTGGTGGCCGACGATGGGATGCGGCACATACGGCTCTTCCAGAGAGGCGACCTCTTCCTGGGTCAATTTCACGGATAGAGCGCCGACGGCATCTTCCAGATGCGAGATCTTCGTTGC
>DATGIG010000289.1:0-9627 GCA_035295825.1 Chthonomonadaceae bacterium
CTCGCGTCGTCTCCCAGCGCGATCCGGCGTCCTGAAGCCGTTTGCGCGCCTCCGCGCTGGCCGCCTCGAAGAGCGGCTGTGTCCGGATGCTCTCCTGCGCAAATGCGCGGATCTGCGTTGTCACCTGGCTGAAGTCGAGCATGGTGTAAAAACGCCCCCACCCCCGGCCGAAGGAGAGGTCGCACCTTTGGTGCAGTCCAAATCTGCTCTTCCCCCGCAGATTTCCCCCAATTCTGGGGGAGGGGGGACTGTTGGGCGGAATGTTTGTGCGAAATTCTTCTTTATGATTCTCGCATGGTTTCGGGATCGATACCGACCGAGGCACAGAATTCTCGATAAGCTTCCGGGGCGATCTCCGACGGTTTGATCTCGCTGCGCCCGCCCCAGAAGACGTTGGTGTAGGTGACCGGGATGCCGACCGCCTCCAGATGGGCGTCGATGGCGGCTTTGTGCGCCAGCACCATGGGCTTCTCCAGGCCGTGCGCCACGCCCATGATGTTGACGTTGCGGAACTCCGGCCCGCCCTCGCGCCAATAGGCGTGGGTCATGATATCGAACCGCCCGACCTCGCGACCCGCTTCGATCTCTCTGCCCGGAGGGACCGCCCAGTGGAACAGGGCATTGTAGCGCGTGACACGCTGCTCGCCTGCCGTGAGCTTGACATGCTCCAGAAACGTGGAGAAACGCCCGATAACCTTACGGGCGCTCAGATCCTGGCCCACACGGAGGAAGGTCTCCAGGTCTACACCGGCCTCTTCCGCCCTGCCGCGCCACAGGTCTCGCGTCAGCTCTTCCGGTGTAAACTCCCGCTTTAGGGCCACCAGCACGCGCCACTCCAGGTCGCTCAGTTGGACGATCTGGGTGTCCAGAGCTTCGGCAAGCGCTTCGGACTTGCTGCCAGGAACCAGTTCGCGCCGCCGGACGTGGCCCACGCCCAGCGCAAAGAGGCGTTTGGCTGGTAGCAGGAGGTAGCACTCTGCCCCGGTCTGCTGAAGCAGCCAGTCGCAGTGCTTCGCCATCGAGAACCCCTGCGGTACTTTCAGCGTCGTCCAGAGCCGGTATTGGGAGCCGGGCGTCACGGAATCGGTGGAGCGTATAACGATGTGGCCGGAGAAGGGGTCGCGCTGATACATGAAGTCGAAGGCGGGATCGAGTTTGTCCACGGGAACCTGCCAGGCGACCAGCGCGCCCTGCGCCAGGTTGGTCGCCATGAGGGTCTGGCGCACGCGCCGGATGACGCCTGCGCGCAGCAGCCCCTGGATGCGCTCAATGACGGTCTCTACCGGAATGCCGGATGCTGACGCAATCGCCCCCAGTGGGTCGGCGAGAAAGCCCTGGATCTTGTCTTCCGAGACCGCAAGGATGGCGGCGTTGATCGGATCCTGGATCTGAACGGGAATAGTGATGGTACTCATGCATTCATTGTACCTCATACAGAAAACCTGGCGAAGCGGAATCGGATGTTGTATAATGTAACAAAGCAGCGGATGATGGGTAGGGCTGCGAAACTCCGATTCTTGAATATTGCTTTTCTGGCATGCACGGAACCATAGAACCGGTCGAATACGTAGAAAACCCGATTCCCCTATACCCCCGAAACATTCAGAACGGTAACTCGTCTGAAAGAGCATCAGCGATTCGTGTGTCGTTGACCTAGAAAGGTTAACATTGCAGGAGGTCTTCTCTATGAGACAGGGAGTGAAAACCGCTCTCTTGGTGTGGCTAATGGCGATCATCGGCGTCAGTAGCCTGGCCCAGGATAAAGTGTCGCTGGCCTATAAGGCCAAAACGGGTCAGACCGCTCGGTATAAATCCCAAGCCACCCTCAGCCTGGATGCAGGCGGCATGAAACTCAACCTCGACATCAAAGAGGTGGAGAAAGTGACGATTACCGGCGTTGCCCCCTCCGGTGATATCACGCAGGATTCCGTTACGGAGTCCAGTGAGATGACTATCAATGGTCAGAAGGCGCCGGATGAGAACCCGGATAAGAGCGTCACCACCGTCGTTTACCATCCGGATGGCACTCTCGTCTCCTACAAATCCACCAACGACAAGGCCGAAACCAAGGAGCAGGTGCGGCTCCGCAATACCGGCAATATCCTCTTTCCCACACGCCCCATCGGCGTTGGGGATAAGTGGAGTTTCACCGTTGCCGCCGACCCGAAACTGGGGTCGGAAGAGGGCAAGGCCGATTGCGAAGTGCTAGCCTCTGAAAAGATCAATGGGATTGACACGTTCAAGATCAAAATGGTCTATAAGGAGACTACCTTCAAGCCCGCACTGAGCGCCACAAATATCATCTGGGTCGAAAAGTCTTCCGGTGATGGCATCCAGTCGGACACCGACATCGAGAATGTCCAGTTCGGCGGGGATAAGGGGCCGATGGCCAGCGGCAAAATGCACTCGGAGCGGATCGAAGGCAGCCCCCTCGGCGATGTGAAGGGCGCGCAGGGCAACACGGCGAAGGCCGATACCAAGCCCGAGCCGAAAAAAGAGAAGACCATTGACGATACCGTCAAAGATTACGAGAAGATCCCCGGCCTGTTCACCCTCTATCGCAAGAAAGAGAACAATCGGGAGACCGTCTATATGGAGATCAAGGAGAGCCAACTCGACAAGCTGTTTCTCCTGCAGGCGACCGCGGCGACAGGTACGGCGGGGCGCGTCGTGCCGAGCGACGACATCGGCGACATCCTGTTCAAATTCTCCAAAAGCCCCAACGATCAGTTGTTGATGGTCACCCCGAACACAGATTTTCGGATAGATCCCACCAAGCCCCTGGCCAGGGCGCTGAAGCGCTCCTTCCCAGACGCCTATATCGAATCGTTTCGAATCGAAGCGCAGCAGCCGGACCGTAAGAGCCTGCTGATCAATGTGAGCGAACTGTTCAAAGGCGACATCGCCGGCGCCACCCAGATTTTCTTCGGTGGGGGCGGCTCATCCTACGGGATGGACCGCGAGAAGACCTATATCGGGGCCTGGAAGAATTTCCCCGACAACCTGGTGGTCGAGACCAATTACCACTTCATCGGCAGCCTGCGCAGCATACCGGGCAGCAGTTTCCTTGGCGGCCATGATCAGTTGGCCGACCCGCGCAGCATTCCGCTGAAGGTTGTCTACAATCTCTTCCCGCTTCCGGTGGACGATGGCTATGTCCCCCGCCTGTCGGATGGGCGCATCGGCTACTTCCCCATCGAATTCCAGAGCTTCGATGACGACAGCAAGGCCAACACCAAGGTGCACTACATCAGTCGCTGGAACTTGCAGAAGGCGGATCCCAACCTGGCGCTCTCGCCGCCGAAGAAGCCCATCGTGTTCTGGCTGGACAATGCGATCCCCCTGGAGTATCGCGACACCGTGCGCGACGCGCTCTTGATGTGGAACCCGGCATTCGAGAGGATCGGGATCAAAGACGCTATCGTCGTCAAGCAGATGCCCGACAATGCCGACTGGGACCCGGCCGATACGCGCTATAATGTGGTGCTCTGGATCGCCTCGGAATCCTCGGCTTATGCGCGGGCCGACCCTCGCGTCAATCCGATCACCGGCGAGATCCTGGGCGGCAAGATCATCGTGGATGCCAACTTTGTCCGTGGCATCAAGATGGAGCGACAGACTCTTGTCAATCCCGCCGCGCAGATCGAAGATCCCAACCCGATTCCCCATCAGGGCAATAAGAGCCGCTTTGTGTGCGAGATGGGCGAGGGGATGATGATGCAGGCGCAGTTCGGCTGGATGGCGCTGGATATGCTGAATGCCTCGGTTGCGCCCATCACCGAAGTGGAGTACACCCGTCAGTATCTGCGCGAGTCTGTGGCCCACGAAATGGGGCACATCCTGGGCCTGCGCCACAACTTCGTCGCCAGCTCCTACCATACGGCAGACGAGTTGGGGAACGGCGATCTGATCCACAAAACCGGCCTGACCGGGTCGCTGATGGACTACAATGCCTTCAACGTGTTTGCCCTGAAGAAGAAGGGCGTGGAGTACTTCGCCTCCGCGCTCGGCCCCTATGACAAATGGGCCATCGAGTACGGGTATGTGCAGACGGGGGCGCAGACGCCGGAAGCTGAGCGTGACCGGCTGCAGCTCATCGCCTCCCGCGACAACCAGCCCGGCCTGGGCTACGAGAGCGATGAAGTCGCCGATTCGTTCGATCCCAACGTCACCCGCTTCGATATGGGCAAAGACCCGCTGGACTACTGGACCAAGAACTTCCAGGTGACGCGCTACCTGCTCTTCAATCTGGATCAGCGGGAGCCGAAGCATGGCGAGAGCTATTGGGAGTTCACCCGCTCCTTCAACGGGCTGATGAACTACTACGCCAGTTCGGCGGCGAATACATTGCGCTACATCGGCGGCCTCCACTACAATCGCAACCACCGGGGCGACTGGGCCGAAAAGCCCACCCTGGCCCCGATCAGCGGGGAGGACCAGCGCCGCGCCCTCAATCTGCTCAATACGTTCATCTTCTCCGAGGAAGCCTTCGCCTTCCCGAAGAGCTACTTTGTGAAGATGACGGACAATCCCATGGGGGGCTTGACGCTGCAATCGTTCCTGTCCGGCGGCAACTCATTCCCGATCAAGGACCAACTCGCGGGGGTTCAGACGGCGGTGTTGAAGCGCCTGTTCAGCTCCAGCGTGTTAAGCCGCATCTCGAACAACGAGTTCAAGGTCGCTAAGCCGTCGCAGACGCTGACCCTGCCGGAGTTGTTCAATTCCATTCATGGAACGGTCTGGTCGGAATTGAAGGGCGGCAAATCGATCACCGAACTGCACCGGCAGTTGCAGCGTGCGGACATCGATGTGCTGATCACGATGTCCGTCTCGCCCTCCGGCGGAACGCCGGATGACGCCAGGATGCTGGCCTGGAACGAACTGCGCCAGTTGAAGACGCAGATTGCCGCTGTCAAGGATGTCTCGAAGGATACCTACACCCACATCCACCTGGAAGAGTCCCTGATGCGGATCAACCGGGCGCTCAATGCCCAGCAGACCATCGGCGGCTCCGGTAGTTCCCGCCCGCTCTCCCTGGCGGATCTGCTGGGTGAGACGCAGGAGAAGACGCAAGGGCAGACGCAACCGTAGCACCGACCGGGTGTTGAAAACACCCGGCAGGAAAAAGCAAGCGTCTTTCAGACGCAAAAGCCGGGTGTTTTCAACACCCGGCTCTTTTATGTTCCGAGGAACGCGAACTATTCCGCTAAGGAGAAACGGACGCGCTGTCCGGTCTCGGCGGCCCGATAGGCGGCGAGGCACATCTCCACGGAGAGCCGCCCCTCCTGTGCGGTACACATCGGCTTGCGGGCTTTCAGGGCGTCAATGAAGGGACGGGCCACCCCCGCGATCCGCTCCCCGTGCCCTCCGGGAATGGGCAAGCCCAGATCCTGCCAGCCCAGGGCGGCCTGTTCGCTCTGGTAGAGTTTGACCCCGATAGGGTGAGGCGGCTTGATCCCGCAGGACGGCCCGTCGCCATGGTTCTGGATCAGGACACCCTTATCGCCATAGATCTCCGTGGTGTTCTCTCCGGCGTGGGTCACGCTGGCATTAAAGACTTCCGCAAAGAGGCCATCGTCGTAGCGGAAGATGGCGACCCCCGTATCGTCCGGCGCCACATGGGTGAGGACATTGTCGATCTCGGCGATTACGGAGACGGGGCGCTTGCCCAGCATCCAGATCAGCCAGTCGATGGGGTGGGTGGCATCGTCGAAGAACATCCCTTTGTTCGCCTCCGCGCTGATATGCCACTTGCTCGGCCCCTCCACAAACGCCTGGCTGAAGAGCACCCCGATGCAGTGCCTTCGACGGATCGCGCCCAACCGTCCGATGGCTCCCGCCTGCACCAACTCGCGCATCTTGATGTTCTGCGGATCGCAGCGCATCTGGAACGCCATGCTGAACCAGCGCCCCGATCGCTCCACCGCCGCGATGATCCGGTCGCAGTCCGCCAGGGTGATCGCCATCGGCTTCTGCAGCAGCACGTCCTTGCCCGCCTCCAGCGCCGCGACACACAGATCGGCATGGCGGTTGGTCTCACTGGCGACAATAACGCAGTCTAACTCCGGACGCGCCAGGATCTCCCCCAGATCGGAATGAAACGGTATTCCAAAGGCTTCCGCGTTCTTCTGCCCCCGCTCCGTATCGTGATCCCAGCAGGCGACCAAATCCGCGTCGTCGAAACTCTTGATCTGGTGCGCGTAGGCATTCACATGCCCATGCGCAAACGAGAGGATGCCGATACCCGGCTTCTCTGCAGTCATCGTCAGTGCTTCTCCTTATACATCGCTGTTGTTGTCGTGTCGAACGGGAGTTTCGTCGCTGGGTGGAAGAAAACCTGCCTCGATTAGGAATGCATCCCGTAAGGTGCAGGAAGTTGCGGAGCGAACGCCGAATCTTCCGTTAGGAGGGTTTGTCATGGCGCTGACGACGCAACAATGCAACTTCTTCGAGACGTTCGGCTTCCTTGTGCTGCCAGGCCAGTTGCGCGAGGAGATTGGCTGGATCACCGAAGAATTCACATCCATTCACGCCAACCACCAGGGCCCCAAGCACGATGGGTCTAAGCGCACCTGTATAGTGCCATTCATCGACCAGAGCGCACGTCTCTCTACCCTGCTCGATCATCCGAAACTCGTCGAAACCGCCTCCAGCCTGCTCGGTGAGGATTTCAACTACATTGGCGGCGACGGCAACTACTATACCGGCGACACCGGTTGGCACTCGGATGGGTGGCATGAGAATGGCCTGTACATTAAGATAGCGCTCTATCTCGACCCGGTGACACGGGACACCGGCTGCCTGCGCGTCATTCCCGGCAGCCATGTCCTCGGTAGCCCCTGGGTCGCACAGGTACGCCGCGTTGGTCGCCCGGAGGAGCACTTCGGCGTGCATGGGCGCGATATTCCCGCTATTCCGCTCGAAAGCCAGCCGGGCGATGTGGTCGTGTTCAATCACAACCTGCACCATGCCTCCTTCGGTGGCAATAGCGCCCGACGCATGTTCACGCTGAACTTATGCCGGAGGGCGCAGGAGGGCGCGGAACTTCAGGAACTCAAAGACTACATCGGTTCACATGGGCGCTTCTGGATCGACCATCTCCACTCCGATACCATGCGGGGGACAGCATCTCCGGACCGCTTGCGGCATCTGGAGCAGGTCATGGCGAACGAGGCGCATCTGGCGGAGGCATCCCGCCGCGCACGCGAAACGTTGTCCGAACCGTCACGCGGTTAATGGTATTGGAGGCTTCTTGATGAAACTGACTATGGGTAAGCAAGAACTGGAGATAGGCGGCAAGTATCTGGGAACCCTGCGTGAATCCAATGATATTTTGGAGGAGCCCGCCGAGCTTCGAGATCGCCTGGCAGAAGATGGTTACTTGCTCTTGCGGGGGCTGCAACGCGTGGAGAAAGTGCGCGCCGTGCGGGAAATGCTGTTGGAGAACCTGAAAGAGAACGATCAGATCGACCTGAACTACCCTCTGGAAATGGGGATGGTGAAGGAGGGAGCGCGCGGCGCGTTTTGGGGTGGGAGCAAGGCGCTTACCCGCAATGAGGCATTCTTGCGCCTGGTCGAGTCGCCGGAGATCATGGGTTTCTTTGCGGAGTTGCTGCGCAGCGATGTGCTCACCTTCGACTACAAATGGCTGCGCCTGATCGCTCCGGGCGACTTCTCGGGGGCGCACTACGATGTGGTCTATATGGGGCGGGGAACGCATAACCTCTATACCTGCTGGACCCCCATCACCGAAGTGCCTTACTCCATGGGGCCACTGGCGATACTGGTCGGTTCGGATCATATCAGTCGCCTGAGAGAGACCTACGGCCAGATGGATGTGGACCGCGACCATGTGACGGGCGCATTTTCCAACGATCCGATCGAGATGGTGGATAAATTCGGCGGGCAGTGGCAGACCTCAGAGTTCCAGATGGGCGATGTCGTAATCTTCGGCATGTACACGATGCATGCCTCTCTCACCAATACCAGCAACCGCTTCCGAATGTCCACCGATACCCGCTATCAGCGCGCCGATGATCCGGTGGACGAGCGCTGGGTCGGGGAGAACCCGATGGCCCACTATGCCTGGATGAAGGGCGAGACCGTCCCCATGGAAGAGGCGCGCAAGAAGTGGAATGTGTGAGGGCGCATGGCGCATGAGGTCTTTATCAGCTACTCCTCGGTGAATGCGGCGGAAACGCAGGCGATCTGCGAGACGCTGGAGGCCAATGGCATCGCCTGTTGGATCGCGCCGCGCAATATCGTGCCGGGTGCAGACTGGAGCGAGGCGATTATCAGCGCGATCAACCAATCCCGGATTTTCCTTCTGGTGCTGAGCGAGGCCTCCAACCAGTCGCCGCAGGTGAAGCGCGAGGTCGAGCGTGCCGTCCATCGGAACCTGACCATCCTTACGTTTCGGTTGGAAACGGTGGAGTTGATACCGGCTCTGGAGTACTTTATCAGCGCCTCCCACTGGCTCGATGCGCTCTCCCGCCCGCTGACCCCCTACCTGGATACGCTGCTTCAAGCCTCCCAACACCTGCTGCAGACGCCCGGGAACCCAATACGGGACACTTCAGGCTCGGTAAAGCCCTCCGAACCTTCCTTGCCTCCCTCCGATCTTCCCGGCAACTTGCCGACCCTGATGACGAGCTTCGTGGGCCGAGAGACCGAAACCGCCCAAGCCCTCAGCCTCCTCGAGGAGGGCGCTCGCCTCCTCACCCTCACCGGTCCCGGAGGCATCGGCAAAACACGCCTCGCCCTCCACATCGCTCAACAACGCCTCCCCCACTTCCCCCAAGGAGCCTGGTGGGTCGATCTGGCGCCTCTGCAGGATCCCAACCTCGTCCTCCCCGAGATCGCCACCGCACTCGGGCTGCAACTCACTCCCGAACAACCCCTCCGACAACAGATCCAACGCTTCCTCCAACGCGGCAAGAGCTTGCTCGTCCTCGATAACTTCGAGCACCTCCTGCCAGCCGCCGAGGACCTGGATGCGCTGTTGCACGCCTGCCCGCAGGTGACGGCGATCGTGACCAGCCGAGCGGTCTTGAACCTGTCGGGCGAGTATGAGTATGCCGTTCCCGAACTGGCAATCGCCGAAGCGGTGGCGCTGTTTGTGCAGCGAGCGCGTCAGGTGAAGGCGAGCTTTGGGGTGGAGGAGCGGCTGCAGAGTGTGCTGGAGGGGTTGTGTCGGAAGCTGGATGGGATCCCTCTGGCGTTGGAGTTGGCGGCGGCTCAGGTGAAGATGCTGCCGTTAACTCAAATCCAGAAGCAGTTGTCTCAGCGTTTTCGGCTGTTGGTGAGCCCCTACAAGAATGTGTCTGCGCGTCAGCGGACGTTGTTGGCGGCGTTGGATTGGAGTTATGATTTGTTGGGGGAGGCTGAGCGGAGTTTGTTTGGGGAGTTATCGGTGTTTGTGGGTGGTTTTACGTTGGAGGAGGCGGAGGCGGTGTGTGCGAGTGCGGAGGTGTACTTGGGCTTGTCTCGTTTGCGGGAGCAGTCGTTGTTGGTATTGGAGGAGCGTGAGGAGGAGCCGTGTTTTCGGATGTTGGAGACGGTGCGGGAGTATGCTCAGAGCAAGTTGAAGGCGGAGGGAAAGAGCGATGCCATCGCCGAAAAACATGC
>DATGIG010000290.1:0-6488 GCA_035295825.1 Chthonomonadaceae bacterium
GCCATCATGGGCGGCGACACCCTGACCAAGATCGACGTCGAGGAGGGGCATAAGGTCGTCAAGTCGATTCCGGTGGGGAGCAACCCGCGCCATGTCGTGCTCACCTCGGATGGCAGCATGCTCTATGTGAGCAACAACGCGCCGGGAACCGTCACACAGGTGGATGTGTCCAAAGATAGAGCGGTCGGAACGATCAAGGTGGGCCGGCAGCCGCGCACCATTGCGCTCTCGCCGAGCGGCAATACCCTCTATGTCTGCAACTATGAGAGCGGCTGCCTGGGCGTCATCGATCTGAACCGACAGCAACAGACCTATACGCTGCCGACCCGGGTGCATCCCATTGGCGCGACAGTCTCCCCGGATGGCCGGACCGTCTGGGTAAGCAGTTATCGCACCAGCACGATCCATGTGTTTCGCTACCCCTGACGGCCGGATTTCAGGATGTTCAAACGATGGCTTACATACCGCACCCCCTGAACACAGAGCAGGTGTCCCTCTCGGATGATATTCGCGAGTTGACCGAGCTGCTGGCGAAGAACACACACGACATCTGGGCAAAGCAGCGCTTCGCGGAGGGCTGGCGCTATGGCCCGAAGCGCGACGATGCGCACAAAGAGCACCCCTGCTTGGTCCCCTATGAGCAGCTATCGGAGATCGAGAAGCAGTACGACCGAAACACGGCGCTGGAGACGCTCAAACTGCTGATCGCGCTGGGCTATAAGGTCGTCAAGCAAGGATAGCCGTTGTGGACGATTCGAACCGTGGCTCACTGGGAACCTATCTGCTCTATCTGTTTACCGTCATCAGCGTGATCATTCTGCTGGGGGCCTGGGGGTTCTATTTTTTCGAGATCCACGCCGATAAGACGATGGTCCACAACTACGGGGACTGCCTCTGGTGGGCCATCGTCACCATCACCACCATCGGTTACGGCGATGTCTATCCGGTGACCCTGGGCGGTCGCCTGATCGCCGTCTTCCTGATGTTTACGGGCATCAGCGCCCTCAGCGTGCTCACCGCCGCCATCGCCGCCTCCTTCGTCAAGAACGACCAGTTGCAGTGGCTCCGCATCCGCACCCTCCATAACCATGTGATCCTCTGCGGCCTCGGCGATAAGGGCCTGCTGCTGGCGAAGGCATTCCGGGAGCGCGGGCAGGCCGTGGTCATCATCGAGAAGAACGAGGCCAACGAACTGATCGAAGTGGGGCGGGAGTTGGGCGCGTTCGTCGTCATCGGGGATGCGACCGAGCCGGAGATGCTGACGCGGGCGCGTATCGGGGAGGCAAAGTACCTGATCGCTGTCTGCGGCGACGATGGGGCGAACGCAGGGATCGCCGCCCACGCCCGCGACCTGGCGGGGCAGCGCAAGGGCGGCTCGCTCACCTGCAGCATCCACATCGTGGACCCGGAGCTCTGGTACCTGCTGCGCAAGTGGGAGATCGCTACCGTCAGCGCGTTCCGGCTGCAGTTCTTCAATGTCTTCGATATCGGCGGTCGGGCCATGCTCAATGCCTACCCCCCCTTTGAGATGACGAGCGGGGAGATGCTGACCGCGCCGCATATCCTGGTGGTCGGCTCCAGGAAACTGGCGCAGAACGTGGTGGTCCATACCACCCGGCTGTGGCGCGATTCGCCCCATGCCTCTCACCTGCGGCTGCGGGTCTCCATCGTGGATAAGGACACGGCGATGCTCAAGGAGAGCATCTACCTGCGCCACCCCGGCCTGGAGAAGGTCTGCGACATCGAGACCTACACCGTGGATGTCAAATCGCCCGAATTCCACCATGGGGCGTTTCTCTACGATGCGCACAAACACTTCCTCATCACGGCGGCGTACATCTGCCTGGATGAGGATACGGAGGGCCTCTCCGCCGCCCTCGCGCTGCTGCATCGCGCCCGGCAGCACCGGATCCCGATTGTGGTTCGGATGAACCAGGACGCGGGTCTGGCGACGCTGCTGCATGGGGCGCAGGACACGACGCGCAGCTTCACCAGCCTGCACGCTTTTGCCCTGTTGGAGAAGGCGTGCCAGCCTGAACTGGTCCTGGGCGGCACCAACGAGGCGCTGGCCCGCGCCATCCACGAACGCTATCGCGAAGACAAGCTCAAAGCCGGCGAGGATAAGAACAACCCCTCGCTGGTCCCCTGGAACAAGCTCTCCGAGGAGACGAAGGAGTCGAACCGGAACGAGGCGGACCACATTGGGATGAAGCTGCAGGCCATCGGGTGCGACATCGCCCCGCTGACCGAGTGGGACGAGGAGCGTTTTACCTTCTCGCAGGAAGAGATAGATAAGCTGGCCCGCATGGAGCATGAGCGCTGGCTGGCCGAGCGCCGCGCCCAGGGCTGGACCTATGGACCGCGCGACCCTGCGAAGAAGACCAACCCGAACCTGCTGGAGTGGGATCAACTGCCCGATGCCGGTAAGGAGTTCAACCGCCAGGACGCCGCCAGCATCCCCGACCTGCTGGCCCGTGCCGGCTTCCAGGTCTATCGCCTGTGAAAGTCCCGCCTATCTAAAACGTTTAGGAGCGAAGGAATGGAACTTCCAGGAGAGCTGGAGACGTATGTGGCGCGGCCCGATGCCGCCTACCGCTGGGAGATGGTGAGCGAAGGGCGCAATGGCGCGACGACCATCTACGATCTGCAGATGACTTCGCAGACCTGGCAGGGCCTCGGTTGGCAACATCGCCTGCAAGTCTTTGTGCCGGATATGCTGAGCGCCACGGACACTGCACTCCTGACCGTACAGGCGGACTACTGGAACGACATGCGGCATCGGCAGGTGGGCGCGCTCTATGCGGAGGCAACGGGCCTGGTCTGCGCCGCCCTGTTCGATGTGCCCAATCAGCCGCTGTTTGACGGCCTGATCGAAGACGGCCTGATCGCCTACAGCTTTCTGCAGTACCTGGAGGAACGAGGCGACGACTGGCCTCTGCTCTACCCGATGACGAAGAGCGCCGTGCGCGCACTGGATACGCTGCAGGTGTTTCGACGCGCTCAGCAGGCGGAGCCGCCCCACCGCTTTGTGGTCACCGGAGCCTCGAAGCGGGGCTGGACGACCTGGCTGACCGCCGTCGTGGATAAGCGGGTCGTCGGGATCATTCCGCAAGTCTATGATAACCTCAACCTGATGGCGCAGATGCCCCACCAGGTCGAGGCGCTGCACCGCTACAGCGAGCAGATCAGCGACTATACCGACATCGATCTTCCCACTCGGCTTCGGACGCCTCGGGGCGCGCTCCTGGCCCGGATCGTAGATCCCTATACCTACCGTGAACGGCTCGCTCTGCCCAAGTTGCTGATCCACGGCTCCAACGACCGCTATTGGGCCACGGATGCCATCAATCTCTACTGGAACGACCTGGTCGGGCCGAAGCACATCCTCTCCGTACCCAACGCTCGGCACAGCATCAACGATCCGGAGCGCATCTTTCCCACGGCAATCGCCTTTGTGCGGGCGGTGGCGGAGGGGAGGACCCTACCGGAGATACACAGCACCTTCACCAACGGCGGCGCGTCGGCAGCGTTGACCCTCACCTGCGCTACGCCGGCGCGGGAGGCGCGGCTCTGGAGGGCGCTCTCCTTCGATCAAGACTTCCGTGAGTCCGTCTGGGAGGCAACGGTCATGAAACCCCAGGACGGCGATGGCACGCGGTTTCTGGGAGAGGCGACAAAGTCGAAATCCGGCTACATGGCCACGTTCGGCGAGGTTGTGTTCGAGCAAGACGGCTTCGACGTCCATCTCTCCACGCCGGTGCGTATCCTGCCTTAATTTGCAGGTGAGGCAATGGCGCATCGCTGTCACAGAGCCTCTGATATTGCGTAAGAGAGAGTGTTTGACTGTTCTCCGTGCTGCGCCCGGCAGTTTCGGCGCCTCGTCCTCTTTACAAGGAGCCTCACCCGATGACTGCTATCGCGTCCGAACCCGAATTGTTGCCGGGAAAATCGCCTGCCGACCGCAGCGATGTGCTGCGCCTTTGCCTGCTTGTGACGGCTTCCGTCCTCCTCAACACCCTGATCGGCGCCATCGTAGGCGAAAAAACGTCCTTCCTCTACAAGGACGTTTTGCAACTGACGCCCACGCAGACCACGGAACTCAAACTGTTGTTGGGGCTTCCTGCCTACGTCCAGCCCTTTGTCGGCGCCTGGACCGAGATCATTCCCTGGCTGGGCTATCATCGCCGCACGTACTACTTCTGCGGTGTTCTCGTGGCGATCCTGGGTTACGTGACGCTGGCATTGCTGCACGAGTATCACTATGGCGCCGTCGTCGGGCTGCTGCTGGCGTTGGGGTCCGGCGGGGTTCTGGCCAGTGTGGTCTACAATGCGGCTTTTGTTGCGGTCGGGAACCGTTCGGGAACCCTGCCCCGCCTGCAATCGCTGGCGATGCTGCTGCCGTTACTGCTCAGCACCTTCTACTCCAGTCATCTGGGCGGGTATGTGGCAGAGCACTGGACCTATCCCCGCGCTTATGGGACCGCCGCCATTCTGGCGCTGCTGCTTTTGCCGCTGATCCTTTTGATGGACGATACACGGGTTCCCCACGGCGCGGCAGCCCGGCTTTCGGAGGAGGCGATGCAGGCGCATCGGGAGCGCCGAGCGCAGTCGTTTGCCATCTTGAAGCAGGCGCTGAAGTCACGGGAGTTGTGGATCTTCACCGCCTATATCGCCTACATCGCGCTCACCCCCTCTCCCGATACGGCCCGGTTCTACTATGAGGTCGATTCGCTGCACTTCTCCAAGCAGTTCATCGGCGACCTGGGCATGTATGGGGCGGTGGGCGCGCTGGCCGGCCTCGGCCTGATTACTCTGCTGGCGCGCTTCGTCTCCCTGCGTATGGCCACCTGGTACTCCTGGATAGGGAACTGCGCCATCTATCTGTGTTACTTCGGCATCCGGGACCCTGTAAGCGCGAAAATAGCCTTTACATTCATGGGGTTGAGCGGTTCTCTCTATGGCGTCACCAATGTCGCCCTGTTGGGACGCGCCTGCCCCCGTGGCGCGGAGGCGACCGTCTATGGTCTGCTCGGCTCCGCTACAGCGCTCTTCTACCTGATCTGCGACTACGCCGGCACCAAGCTGTACGACATCTTTGGGCCGAAGAACCCGGCGCACCACTATACGGTCGCCTATGGCTGGAATATGTCGGTGGCTATCGGTCTGGCCTTTGCGGTGGTGCAGGTCGGGTTCCTGCCCTTCCTGCCCGCCTGGACCCGTAGCTCCGCTTCGATCTCCGCACGGCGTGCGGAGGAGGCCCTTGAGGCATCTACCGTGTGAGCCCTGGTATAGATGCGTTCTACGGCGGCATTCGCTCTTGACTGGAGCGCGTTGTTTTTCTCAGGATCTCAGCGGACGCAACCGGGATAGGTCTGCCCCTGCACCGGGAAGTATTCGGGGCCTTCGCCTTCGCCGGTATAGTGGGAGTGGGCGGACATATACGAGAGGGCGATGGCGCGCCGCCAACTCTGCGAACGATTGGGCGAGGTGTAGTGGGGCAGCAGAGAGTGGAAGAACAGCCCGCTCCCGGCGCGCATGGGGCAGAAGATCGCCTGATCCGCGTCTATCGCCTCGGGCACGATCACAAAGTCGTCCGTGACGGAGACATGGGGTAAGGGGCCGCGTTTGTGTTGGCCGGGCAGCACCGCCATGCAGCCGTTCTCCAACGTGGCGTCGTCAAAGGGGAACCAGCAGGAGCAGAGCGCCATCGGCTCGATGGGCCAGTAGGGCGAATCCTGATGCCAGCCCTTCTGCGACCCCACTGCCGGCGGCTTGAGCAGCAGGCTGTTGCGGAACATCTTGAGGTCCGGCCCGAGGATCTGAGCCAGGATGCCGACGATCCGGGGATGCAGGCCCAAACCGCGAAACAGGTCGTCGTGCTGGACCAGATAGTCTATCTTCCGGATGCCGTCGCCCGGATGGTCCACCTGCAGCTCTCCCCGTGCGACGCGCGGTTCGGTCTGGACCGCCAACCCCTCCTGTGGGCGTCCGCCATGGGTATACTCCCGGATCCTCTCGCGTAGCGCAATGACCTCCTCCGGCGAAACCAGGTCTTCCACCAGCAGGTAGCCCTGTTCTTGGTAAGCAGTTAGTTGTTTCGTGGTCAAGTGCTCAGACATTGACACGCTCTCCTCTGAGATGCTTTGTTAGAACACTCGTTCCTCTTCAACCAATTTCCAATCCTCAATTCGCTTATCTAATCCATCTACCAGTCGTTGCGCCCAGGAACGTACGGCACGATGTGCGTCATTCGTCCACGGTAAAGCCGCCGTCCTCAGTCCTTCCAACCATTGAGATGTATCACCCCAAAAAGAACCCGACATGAAGTTACCAGATAAAGCACCAGCAACTGCCTCATTCTGTCCATAGCGAATAAGGAGTGTTCGTGGCAATGCATCCAGAGGATTACCCCTCACCTCTGTGAGCGCTGCAACGAGTTCTGGACCATCTGGTTGGTGTTGTTCTGCCCATTCCAATATAACCTCTGC
>DATGIG010000291.1:0-8439 GCA_035295825.1 Chthonomonadaceae bacterium
CTCTTCCAGGGAGGCCGTATCTTGCCGAGCGATGGCTGCATCGAAGACCAGGATATCTACACTCGCACCTGCCAGAGAGAGGCAGACCCTACGCGTCGTTGGGGAGGCCAGCCGGTTTCCTTCTGAGCCCAACGCGCTGCGCAGGTCGCTGAGGCAGCGGCGCAGGTTATAGAACGCCTGGCTGGCAGGACTTTCAGGCCACAGCGTTCCTGCCAGCCAGTCCCGATCGACCTCACGGTCATGGCGCAGTACCAGCAGCCATTGGCCTTTGCGGGTGCGCAAACGGGGGAGTGGCGCGCCCTGCAGGCGCACGTCGAAGGGGCCGAACAGCCGAAGGACCAGAGGGCAGTTAGAATTAGTGGGCTGCATGGCATCACCCATTCATACAACACTTGCAGGCGGATAGCTATTAATTCTCGTTTTTACTCCTATTTTCCTCTGTTTCTGACCACGCTGGCGACCACGCCTAACCCGGATGTTAGAGCCGTAAACCTTGCTCCACTGTTGGATAGGAGGCTGGAACGCCTGATCTTATCCACTGCGGACAAACACTTACAAAGGAGACGAAAATGAACACCAACATTTCAAAGACATCCACCCTTCGCCGGATAACGCGCACACGCCCTGCCGGGCTTCTCATCGCGGTTCTGGCACTCCTGCTCTCCACCATTTCAACCGCAGCCCACGCCAGCGCCGTACAGGGCTGTGGCTTTAATGGGAATGGCGAACTTGGGGACGGTACTACCACCAATACCTCCCTCATCACTCCGCCCCTGAACCTCAACGGTATCAAGGCCATCGCCTGCGGATTGAATCACAGCCTGATCCTCTGCGAGAACAGCAATCTCTTCGGCTGCGGCTACAATGGCGATGGAGAACTGGGACTGGGCGACAACACCAACCGCGCCTCGCTCACTTCTATCGCCTCGGGGGTCGTCTCCATGTCCGCCGGTTACGCTCATACGCTCATTCAAAATTTCGATAACTCGGTAGCAGCCTGCGGGGATAACGAGTTTGGGCAGTTGGGAAACGGCTCGACCACGAGCACGAATGCCTTCGTGCTCATCACGACGAATGCCCGCTCGATAACTGCCGGCCAGTTTCACAGCCTGATGGTCCGCCAGGATGGCAAGGTGCTGGCCTGGGGGCGCAACAACGCGGGGCAGTTAGGCGACGGCACCACGACCAATCGGACCTCTCCTATCATCATGCCCGGCGCCAGCTTCGTCAAGGCGGTCGCCGGAGGAGGCGCGCATACACTGGTGCTGACTGCAGGCGGGAAAGCCCTGGCGACCGGCGACAACGAATTCGGGCAGTTGGGCAACGGCACCACGATCAACAGTACCAGGCTGAAGCCGGTCAAGAACGCCGTTCTCGTTACCTCCCTATCGGCGGGCACGGACCACAGTTTCTTCATGAAGCCGTTCAACGTTGTTTTGGCGACTGGCGACAACACGTTCGGACAACTGGGCATCGGCAGCACCGTCTCTCAGAAGGACGCCCCTGTCGAGTCCAAAGGCGGCTTCAGCTTCATCGCCGTCTCCGTCGGCGACTCCGGCTCGCACTCGCTCCTCTTGAAAGCCGACGGCACCGTCTGGGCTTGCGGAGATAACGAGTTCGGTCAATTGGGCCAGGGAACGACCACCAACAGCGATGTACCCGTTAAGGTCAAAGGACCGGGCGGCGTTGGCTTTCTCTCCAACATCATCGCCATCGCTGCCGGCAACTTCCATAACCTGGCGCTTCGCGCCGACGGCACGGTCTACGCCTGGGGCCGAAACAGTCACGGGCAGTTAGGCTTAGGCGATACCACCGACCGATTCTTCCCGGTTCAGGCGCCCGGAAGCGAAATTTTCGCCATCGCCTGCGGCGGCTATCATAGTCTGCTGCTTGCCAATACCGGAAGGGTGTATGCCTGTGGCTATAATAGCGATGGACAGTTGGGCGATGGCGGCACCTCCGACCAGAGCAGCCTCATCGACACGGGCATCAACGGGATGATCGCTGTCGTGGGTGGGGATATTCATTCTGTGGCCCTCGACTACGTAGGCGTCATCTGGGGCTGGGGTTATAACGGCAATGGGGAGCTGGGCCTGGGTGATACCACCGACCGGTTTACGCCCACGGAAGAGAACGGCACCCAGGCCATCGCGCTGGCCTGCGGTGGCCATCACAGCCTGGCTCTCAATGCCTTCGGTCAGGTCTGGGAAACCGGCAATAACGCCGATGGCGAGCTGGGGGTGGGAGATACCTCTAATCGCATCAACTGGACCTTCAACGGCAGCGCGCTCAATCCCAACGGTATCGCCTGCGGCTACCAGATCAGCCTGTTCCAGGATGTCTTCGGCAACGTGAAGACCAGCGGCTTCAACGCCTTCGGCCAGTTGGGAGACGGCACGACCACTAGCCGAGATCGTCTCGTTCAGGTGCAGGGGGACATCGGCCTCTTCAACTATGCCATCGGCATGGCGGGCGGTTTCCGGCACACGCTGTTCCTGACCCAGCCGGAGTAACCTTCTCCTGACGTATCCCACGCTCGACCTTACTGCGCCCCTCCCGCCGGATCAGGAGGGGCGCATTTTGACGGATGGGTCGCAGGGCCCTCTTCACAGGAAAAGCCGGTAACGAGCCCGCGCCACTCCGTTTTCCTATTGCGATGTGCCGAGCGTGTTGGAGACAAAGCTAGCTACGTCATCATGCAGCTTCTTTCTGGACCCTTTCTCGATGTACATCATATGTCCCGCCGGATAATAGGCGAACGTGACGTGCGAACGGGTCGTAGGGTCCAGCCCCATATGGTTGACAGTGAAGTGCGTTGCGTTGAGCGGGCACGCGAGATCGTAGTATCCGCAGCAGTACAGCACCCTGAAGTTCTGGTTCCGCAACAGAAGGCGGCTCAGCGCGGAGGAGGTTTCCGAGTACCTACCATCGCCCTCCGTCCAGGGCCGGACGTTGCCCGTCGGCATGTAGGTCAAGTCTGTCTTGACCTTCAAGTCCTCCTCCAGGTAATCGTTGACAGTCGTGATGAAGGGAGGGGTAACCGCCTCATCGCTTGGATCGCCGCCGCCCCCACCAGGGCCAGGGCCACCCTCTGCAGTCTCGTTCTTGCCTACCAGGCGACCGTCATAGCGGCCAATGGTCAAAGCACTTTCGCGGAGGAGCTCGCGGAAGAAGGCAAATGCGCTGATCCTCAGATTTGAACCGAGGCAGTACTTCTTACTGAGGCCTAAATAGGCAGAGAGCTGCTCGGCAATCTTCTGCTTTTGCGCGTCCGGCAGCGTATCACCGAGTTCCAGGGCGGGACCGTAAACGGTGTCCGTCCAGCGCATCGCCTCGGAAACCAGACCAGCGACATCTTTATACTTTGCGTGGGAGACCTTATTGTGATACCAGGCGCATGCGGCCATCGAAGGGAGGAAACCGATGTAAGGGGCATCGTTGCCTCGCATCGCCCCGAGTGTCAGGCTGTTGCTCACACCGGAGATGCTGACGAATCCGCTCACGGCGACACCGGCATCAAACAGGCTGCTGCAGAGTCCGGAGCCGCGAATGCCGCCATAGCTTTCGCCCGCGATGAAGATTGGGGACCGCCACCGCTTGTGCTCCTTCAGCCAGCCGAGAACAAACTGTGTGAAGGCTGTGATATCCTGGGTCACACCGAAATACTTGGAATTCAGATCGGGTCTGGCGATCCGGCTATACCCTGTTCCAGGGGCATCAATGCACACAATGTCGGTGAAGTCGAGCCACGTCTCCTCGTTGTCCACAGCGACGTACGGCGGCCGCGGCAGCGAGCCGTCATCGTTCATCGGCGCCCGTTTGGGGCCGAGCGCTCCCATATGCACATAGAGCGACGCGCTTCCAGGCCCACCGTTGAACGCGAAGGTGACCGGGCGAGATTCGGGAGCTGCAGCGTCTTTCGTATACGCCACATAGAACATGCGGCACTCCACGTCTCCCGTATCGTTGCGCAAGGGAATCTGCGCGGCGGACGCGGTGTAGGCAAGCGGCTGTCCGTGCAGCGTGATTGTGTGCCTGGTAATGGAGGGCGCCACTTCCATCGGTATCTCTCTGGCGGCGGCCTCTGTCGGTCTTACCTCTGAGGGACCGGCGGGCGGCCTCTGGGGCGGCGTCCTCTGACAGAACGATTGCGTTGGCATGGAAAGCAGCAGCACAACAAATAGGAGTCCCTTGCGACCCATGTAGAGAGATCCTTTCTTGAGATATTTGGGTTGATCCAGCTGGAGTCATCTGGTAGGATGTCCATGGACGATAGCGATATATTCTCCGTCGCGGCCCTAAATCCTGCTGCCAACGGAAGGGGAGAGAAAGGAAAAGCCGCTCGGTCAGGTTGACCGAGCGGCTTAAATGGGAGCGGGGGTCAGACTCGAACTGACGACCTTCGGGTTATGAGCCCGACGAGCTACCGGACTGCTCCACCCCGCATCAACAAAAGATAGTATAACACAGCGGAACGGATTTGTCAAGGCGGATTCCGTTTTAGTAAGGAAAGTCTCTCCCGGCTGGTGCTTGCCATCGCGCGAGGAGAGCGTTGCCAGGCAGGTTACCCGTCCGGTTCCGCGCGGATTTCCAGCGTCTGCCCTGCCTGGAGATGCAGGGGCGTATTGAAAACGATCTCGCCTTCGGAGCTGATCTGGGCATGGACAGACTGCCGATGACGGAGGGCGACGGCGTTCTGACCCGGCAAAGGCAGCTTCAAGGTTTTCAGTGTCAGTTCTCCCCACGCAGGTCTCAGCTCCGCCGTGTAATCGCCTTCCATGATGGACTGGGAGAACCGACCCCAGGCGGTTCCCGCCGAGAAGAAGCAGCGGAAGTTTTCCGGGTTGAGTCTGGGAGCGAAGGCCAGGTGCTGCCTACCCGCATCATAGTGGTAGCCAGAAAGCGCCACGATCAGGCTCCAGGAGGACATCGCCCGCGCGTAGTGATGGCCGCACTCGACCTCGTCCCACGGGTTGCGCTTCGCGCCATCGTAGCGATCCCGCACGCCTTTGACGATGGAAAGCCCCTCATCCACCATCCCTTCCTGGATCAGATGGGCCGCCACCTGGTATTCGATACCGGTCCAGACCTCATCGGCATAGGGGAACGGATACTGAGGACGACCGCCGTTGGGCCAGCTACATAGGAGTAGACCGGCTTCATCGTTTAAGGCATAGACACGTTGCACGGTGGCATGCGTGGTCAGGTCGGACTTCCAGTTATGACGGAAGATGGCTGAGATCGCGCTTTTGACCTGCTCGGCGGGCAGCAGGTAGCTCAGTGCTACGTTCGTCGCGAACCACTGCCCCAGCAGCATGTCGGAGATGCAGCCGGGACCGTACTGATAGCGCGGCTCGGTGTCGGGGCAGACGTAACCAGGCCGTTTTGCCATGCTCTTAGGGCCGTGGCGCTCGTCCCAGAGCTCGACATTGACGATCTGCTTGAAATACTCCCCGTTCCAGAGAAGCTCGCTGTACTTTTTACTCCCCTTCGCGAACACCTCGCGATACTGTGCCGCTTTGTCGGTATGTCCAAGCACCTTTGCCATTTCCTCTGCTGCTCGCAGGGCACCCAAGTAGAACAGGCCGCACATGGTGTTGGGGCCGTAGAACTCGATGTCGTAGGTGTTGTGCTGCTGGCCTTCCATGACCCCATCCCGGTCGGCGTCCCAGCTTTCCGGCTGCCAGGCGAACTCTACGGCGCGCTCGATGCCCGGCCAGAGGCTTTCCAGGAACTCGCGATCCCCGCTCTGCAGCCACTCCCGGTAGGCTTTCATGACGGTGCCCATCTGCCCATCGGCCGCCGGCGGATGGTTCCACAGCTCGCCCACCAGCGGCAGGAGCGTGCGGAAGGCCATGTCCCCGTTGGGGCGGGTGTTGTGCTGGAAATCGGTGAGGCGCACGGAGCGCTCCAGCGCCGGAAAGAGGCTGGCGACGGTCCAGACGTAGTTCCACACATGTGTGCAGTTCATGGGGCAGCAGCCCTCATTGTCGCTGCAGCCCTCGAAGCCGTTCATGCGCCCGTCCTCCGTGCGCAGAACCGTGGCCGTGCGGAGTATGGAGGCGTTGGAGGCGGCGGCATCCACGACGACGGCGGGCAGCGTGGAGTCGAACAGCGCCAGGTGATAGGCGCGGCTCTGCGCCTCCAGCCGCTCCCGGTTCGTGAGGACGTAGCGGGCGACCTCCCAGGCGTCCGTCCACTGGGTGGCGTACCAGTTGCCCACGCGCCGTCCCGCGACCGGCTGCTGCGCCCCGTTCCAGGTGTTGGTCAGGTTGGGGAAATGCCAGGCCAGCACGAACGGCAGCGTCGCCGATTGGCCCGGCGCCAGCGTAACCTGCAGACCGAGCACGCCCACGTCCGTCTGAGCGTCCGGCGAGGGATCGGTCTCGCGCGGCCCCGGCAGCGTACCCCTCCCCTGCGTGAACTCGTCCCAGAAGTTCTGGGCGTCGTCCCACCAGCCGGCGCGCTCCCAGCGGATCTTGACGGTGGTGTCGGGCCAGTCGGTCGCCAGGGCCATCGTGCCGAACTGCGGGGAATCGGGCGCGTGCTTGCCGCCAGACATGAAGATGCCCCGTATCTCCGGCTCCTCGCGCCAGGTGTTCTGGTTCTGGCCGAACTCCTTGTTGTGGCGTCCGCCCAGACTGTCCTTGCCGTTGTAGCCGACGGCGTTGAGCAGGTTGAAGGCGACCGTGGCGGAGACGGGCTTGCTGTCGCTGCGGTTGGTAAGCTGCCAGAAGAAGAGGGCGACCGGCAGGCCGGAGTCGCGGTCGTCCATGGGAATGAACGGATTGAACGCCCGCAATCGGATCTGCACGGGCAGGGAGTCGTCCAAAAAATCTATCGTGGCGTCAGGATACTCGCCCCGGAAGATGGCCTCCTGCAGGCGCGGCAGGCCGGAGACGCGGCTGGTCGGCAGCCCGAAGCCGCCGCTGTAGGGCGGCAGCAGGCGCCGCTCCAGCACGCGCGCTACTCCTGGCTCGCCTTCCGCCTCGGCGTAGAGAGCGAAGAAGGTGTAGGGCAGGTCCTTGCCTTTGCCGGGGCGGTTGAAAATCTCCCAGTCGCGCAGTTGGCCGCGCCCGCCGAGCGAAACCGTGCCGGTCCCGATGCCCCCCAGCGGGAAGGCGATCTCGCGCAGGTTCTCCCCGAAAAAGGTCCGCTGCGCGCCGGCTTGCCGCAGCGTCTCCGACGACCAGGGCAATTTCGTCATTCTCCATGCTCCCAGGGTAGTAATGCGGCAGAGTTCGGCTCCAAAGCGCAGGATTCCTGTCTCTGGCCGACACAAATCGAACGGCCTGTCTCCACCGGGTCGCTCACGACCCGGTGGAGGCAGCGCACGCAGGCGTTGCGACCGCCAGGAACGATTCCAGGCGGCGCATCAGGTAGAGGTATTCCACCAGGGCCGCCAGGGTAAAGGCGCCCGCCGCTACCCACATCCCCGGCAGGCCCAGCCCGACGCCCAGGCAGAGCAGCAGGATATGCGTCAGCAGATTCACGCCCATGCCGTGGTAGACCGCTTTCGTGGCCCGGCCGGCCATCAACAGACCCCGTGCCCGTGCGCTGAGCGCCGTGATCAGGGGCAGCATGATTCCCAGGGCGACTCCGATATGGGCATACGGCCGCAGTCCTGCGGATAGTTGAATCACCCGGACGAGGTAGACGTCGAGCAGCGGTGTGAAGGCCATCAACGCGGTCACGCCGGAGGTCACGCCGCCGACGATCCAGGTAAAGGACCGGAGAGCCGCCCCGCCGCCGGGGTCTTGCGCGACCGCAACGGTGATCTCCTGAAGCGCCAGCCCCCACCCCCGCATCACCAGAAGCAGCATGAACACGACCGGAGCGGCGGCCAGCGTCGCCTCCGGGACAGCGAGGCGGGCCAGCGCTGCGGCAGTCAGGGGGGAGGCCAACAGCGTCAAGAGCGTCGTGGCCGCCAGCGGCGCGTGAAACCGCAGGATCGCCGGCTGAGTGAGCGGCGGCTCGCCATGGTCCCTGCGAGCATGCAGTTGCCTGCGCACGACGGACCAGGAGAATCCGGTGGTCGCCAGCGCCTCGATGAGTACCGCCGCCATCAGGGTGCAAGCGCCGACCTGCACCCCTGGCATGCCGCCCCACCGGGTCAGCAAGACGGCTGTGCTGACCGCCGTGGTCAGCCGAATGGCCGTGCCCCACGACACTCTTCGCGTGAAGCCGTAACGGATCAGAACACCTTGATAAAAGCGCCGCCAGGCGATCGCCGCGACCCAGAAGAGCATGATCTGCAACGCGGGGCGGGCAGCGGCGGCGATTTCAGGGGGCTGCTTCATCACCCCGACGGCCACCCACTGGAACAACGGCGTGAATGACACCAGCCCGGATACGAGCGTGCATCCTGCTGCGAGCGTCAACATGAACCGCCTCAGCGCCCGGTAGGAGCGCTCGTCCCTTACCAGGGCGATGGTGGTG
>DATGIG010000292.1:0-7550 GCA_035295825.1 Chthonomonadaceae bacterium
CAACGCACCCGCGAAGTGGAAACCAAGAAGGAAATATGAGCAACAAGCCGCGATGCATCC
Source organism: Chthonomonadaceae bacterium (assembly GCA_035295825.1). Lineage (GTDB taxonomy): Bacteria > Armatimonadota > Chthonomonadetes > Chthonomonadales > Chthonomonadaceae > DATGIG01. The sequence continues at coordinate 61 of DATGIG010000292.1, forward strand.
TTGTCACCGGTCGGCCTGGATCCGGCAAAACCACACTCTCCAAACGGCTCGGTCAGCGATTACGGATGCCGGTCATCAGCCGCGATGAGATCAAAGAGGGCTACGTGAACACGTTTGGAGTCCCGCAGGAGCAACTCCCGGCAGACACCAACGCGATTGTGACCAATCTCTTTTTCGAGCTTGTTTTCCAGTATCTGATCCACAAGATCTCCATTGTCATCGAGGCTGCCTTTCAGCAGCCGGTCTGGGAGCCGCGCATACCGCGGATCATGGAATTAAGCAGACCCTATCTGGTGGTCTGTTCCCTGGATGGGGAAGCAGCGGCGAATCGGCATCTGCAGAGGGGGTTGGAGGATCCCGGTCGGGAGTTCTACCATGGCGATAAGCGCGTTGCGATTTACAGAGAAACAGGCGTGATCTCTCCTCCGGGCGACTATGTGACGCCGGAGTTCGATGTGCCGACGCTCCATGTTTCGACGGAAGGGGAGTATGCTCCCAGCATAGATGCGATCGTAGATCAGATAAGGTTCGCATACGATAGCATGGATGCGCCACGCATCTAACAATGTCGTATAATGATAGAGGCGCAGTCTTGCGCCCCTGCGAGGATAAGGAGCGATCCGATGACAACGAGCCTGATGCGGGAAACCCATGAAATCGTGGAGGGCAGGGTAATCCGCATGGCGGAAAGACCGCTCTCCTTTGCACAATTTCTGGACATGGTGGGCGAAGACAACGATCTGGAACTGGTCAAAGGAGTGTTGGTGGAGCGAATGGCAGCACAGTATCCCCATGAGAGACGCTTTGTCTGGCTCCTGTTCCTATTGAACGGCTATGTGCGGCAGCGCGGCCTGGGTGTCGTTCTCGGCTCACGCACCCCGGTGGAAATCGATGCGTTCGGGGGCCGTCTTCCGGACCTCCTCTTTGTACGCGCGGATCGGGAACATATCATTCAAGACAAAGCCATCTACGGAGCGCCCGATCTCGTGATCGAAATCATCTCTCCCAATGACCGGACTTCGGAACTCCATGAACTGGAAACGGACTACCGCAATATCGGTGTCGCCGAGATCGTCTTTGTGGACGCGCCTCAACGCCGCCTGCTCGTCCTGCGTCGCCGTGAGAAGGATTATGCGGTCGAGACCCTCTCTACAGGCACATTCCATGCAGAAACCGTTCCTGGTTTTCACTTCGAAGTCGAAGGGCTATTTCAAAATCCCCTGCCGAATGAGTTTGATCTGCTCAACGCCCTGATTGCCGAAAATCCGATGCCCTGAGAATGCATCCGGAACCTTGGGTTATGCGTCGCCCCTTGTGTCTCCGCCCAGGGCGTCAGCGTAACTCTGATAGACATCCTCCGTAAAGCAGACGAAAATCACCTTCTCTGGCAAGGGATGCGCCTCCAGCCACCGGCGCATTTCGGCCACAGCAATCCGAGTAGCGCGCTCGACCGGGAAGCGATAGATCCCGGTGCTGATGGCCGGGAAGGCGACCGTCTTGCAAGCGTGCTGCTCGGCCAGCGCCAGGCTGTTGCGATAGCAGTTCGCCAGTAGTTCGTCCTCGTTCTTTACGCCGCCATTCCACACAGGCCCCACCGTATGGATAACCCATCGGGCAGGCAGGCGATAGCCCTTTGTGATCTTCGCCTGCCCTACCTTGCATCCACTCAGCATCCGGCACTCCTGCACCAACTCCGGCCCGGCGGCGCGGTGAATGGCGCCATCCACCCCTCCGCCGCCGAGCAGCGAGGTGTTGGCCGCATTCACTATGGCATCCACGTCCAACTTGGTGATGTCGCCGCGTACGATTTCGATCTGATCGCTCAATTGCGACCTCCTATTCGCAACGGGGCCTGGCGCAATCGAAGGAGGCACCGGCAATCCGGGGCGCTATTTGCCGGATTTCCCCGGCTTTTCATTGGGCGCTCCAGGCGGTGCTCCCGGATTGGTCAGGGGCAACTCTTTCGCGTCCTTGGGGGGAGTATAGACGAAGTCGCGGTCGTTCACCGTGCCGCCGGCCTTGACGTTTTTGAGCACGTAGGTGATGACGGCGGGATACGCGCCCTTTCTGTCTTCCACCCAACGCGCCAGGAGCTTGTCCTGGCCGATATAGAGCCGGACGACGGCAGGGACCGGTTTCTCCACGCTCAACTCAATCACCTGATAGTCTACCCCATCGATCTTCTCATTGTTCGCCAGTTTCGACGTCACTTCAAGCGGCTTCGCGCCCTTTGGCGGCTGTGCAAAGGTCCCGAGCATGGCGGGATGGAAGAACCAGGTAATCGGTTGGCAAATTGCGACCGTCAGCCCGCTCGGGTCCGCCGGCCGTTTTACATATTGAAGCTGCGGTTTTCCACTCGGATCTACCGCCCCTCGGATCAGCACCCAGTTCGTTTTGCCATCCTGGATGATGGTGCGCCGGATCGGTTCGCCCAGTTCAATATGGGCGTAGTTGGGCCGCTTTAACGTGAACGTTCCCTCGTACTTGATCTCACCCACGCCCGACTTCTGTTGATAACTGACGTTACCTGTCAGCGTTTGAAGCGCAGCGGTAGCCGCACGCACCTCTCCCAGCAGCGCATCCGCTTTCTCGTCGGCGCGTACGGGCGCAACCACAGCCAGCGCAAGCAGAACCAGGCTTCCTCCCCGTACCAGCGGGTTCAAGCAGCCGTTATGCATTCGTTTCGTTTCCTTTCCTCATCTAGGGGGATCCAGGGGGCGTTACCTCTTGTACGTCATTTCCGGCCCCTATTTCACCGCAGCGTCCGCCAGGACACGGCGCATATCGGAAAAATCGCCGGCGCGCAGCGGCCCGATGGCATAGCGCCCTGCTGGGTCGGCATTGGGCTGGTGGCCGTAACCGGCCGGCGCGAGGAGCCTCTCGATGGCCATGGCGACCTGCGGACGGTCCCACCCGCGCGCCTTCGAGGCCAGCACCAGATACTCCGCGTCCTGCTGAGCGCGCCGCAGGGCTTTCAAGCGGAGGCTCGCCACCGGCCCAACCATTCCGAAGCGTTTGCCCGGCAGGAGCAGGGCCGTCTCGTCGGCATGTACGTAATTCTCGTCCTGGCCCACCGACTGCCACGGCACAATGCCGTCGGCTCCGGACAGCCAGGCGCGCACCGCCCAGACCTCCGCGTCTGTATTGGAGCGATGGACGGCGTTCGCCGCCCCATAGTTCCAGAAGCGCACTCCCAGCGTCTCCTGCATCTCCTGCAGGCGCGGTCCCTTCAGATAGAGCTCATCACTCACCACCATCAGGTCCACATGCCCGTCCAGGTAGTCGCGCTGCCACTGGGGACGCGAGATGTCCTCACGGGAGACCATATGGGCGCCGCGAGCGGTCTGCACTCCCTTCCGGAAGAAGGTATCGAAGTAGGCCAGGGCCAGCCAGTCGTCCCGGTGGTTCGGCTCATCGAGCAGCCACCAGGAGGTCCCGCGCCCTCCCTGTTTCGGGTCCTTGTAGTAATTTTTGTCGTTCTCGTAGTACTGGAAGCGGGTACGGGTCCAGCCCTTCGCCCGAAAATGCTCCGCGAACTGCTTCGCCACGGCGGTAAAGCCCAGGCCGAAGTCCTTGTCGAAGGCCTGTTCTATGGGCGGGGCCACGAGGGCGTGTTCGGCGATCAGGGCGGGATACTCGGTCGTCATCGGCTGATAGTGGTAGTGGGTGCGAATGTCCACCGGCCAGGCCTCGTGGAACGGCAGATAGAGGTGGCTGATGGGCACGCCTTTGCGCGGCAGGTCGGCGAAGGCCGAGCCGTCCAGGTACGGCCCGAACTGCGCGTCCCAGGCGCTCCAGTCCTTGACGCGCAGCGTCGCGCCCTGCCCGGTCAGCGGCGGGGCGTAGTTGGTGGAGATATTGCCGGAGTGAGAATAGCCCAGCACGGCGAGGGTGGCGCGATGCAGGTGCGCCATCCGGTGGTACTCCCGCTCCAGGTCCCGGTAGGCGGGCGTCTTGTCGTCCAGGCCGAACGGCCCCCCCAGGGTGCCGTAGGTGTTCAGGCTGATGTCGAACGCGAGGGTATCCGGCAGCGTCAGGCCATTGATTGCGATCTCGACGGGAACCGTGAAGGGGGGCACATCGCGCGCGGACACAGTGATCGCGCCTCGGTAGATCCCCGGCGGCACATCGCGGGGAATGAGCGTCTCCACAAAGACGGACTGGTTCCGCTGATTGGGCACGAGATTGTCCGCTGTGGGAATGTCGAATGCTTCCGTGATCGGCACGCAGGCTTCGGGAAACCAGTCCCCGTCCTGAACGTACCAGTCCCGGAAGAAGTTGACCGCCGGCTTCCAGCGATAGGTGCGGTCGGCGCTCTGAAAGGCGGCGGGCGGCTCCAGGGAGATGTGGTTCAGGACGCGCTGCGTCGCCTCGATGCACAGATGGAATGCCACGAACTCATTGCGCGCGGCATAGAGCCGGATCATGCGGCCATCCCAGACTGCGTTCCCGCTGCGATAGTCGCCCTGTGCGGTCTGGTTGTAGCCCTTGCTCCCCACCTCCTCCAGGAGATTGCCGGAGCTGGGGTGCGCCTTCTCCGTGTCGGGATAGGCCCACAGGCGCATCCGGCCGCCATGCTCGTGCGGCGCTTCTCCAGCCCCTGCGGGAGAGGCGGGCCGGCGCAGGATAGGGGGCTTCAGGAGCGCGGAGGAGGCGATGCCGGTGACGCGCGTCGGTGTGCCACGGACGCCGGAAGCGCTGATCGGGACGATCTCGACGACGACCGGCGTCGTCGGCTTCAGGCCGCCGATGTGGATCGTCTGCTGCTTGCCGGGCTGGGCGAAGGGAACGTCCAGATGGGGCAGCGTCTGCGCCTGCCCGCCCTGCTGGGAGTAACGGACCTCGTAGGCAAAATCATCGAAGGGGGCGAGAAAGGAGACCTGCACCCCGCCGGTGTCGTACCCGGCGCGGGAACTGTCCGCGCTGATCGTCGGATGGTCTATCACGGCGGGAGCGGTCCTGGGACCGGGCGCACCCTCGACGACCAGATAGGGCTCCGAGCCGGACTGCTCCCGAGAGTAGACATCGTTGTTGGCACCCGTCTGGCCCTTCTCATCGCTGACCGCCAGGCCAAACGAGTACCCGAGGATCATCGCATGGACCAGGCGCGGTTCGACCGGCACAGAGATCCAGCCATCCGGCAAGACGGTGACATCGGCGTAGTTGGCCAGGCTGTTCCCGCCCGTAAAGGAGACATCGGTAAAGTCGGAATACGGCCCGGCCCATCGGGTCTGATTGCAGGCGCTCCAGTTAAAACAGGGGTCGAACAGTTTCCGCTCCCCGGTTCCGGTCCCCTCCTCCCATGGCACGGTGATGGTCGAGAGGCCCAACGTCCGCAGCTTCCGGTCGTTCCCCGCATAGCGCAGATAGAGCGTGGCCCTCTTCACCTGCCAACCGACCAGACGCTCGGTATCGAACTGGAAGAGGGCCATCATCTGGATCCCCTTCAGCCGCAGGCGGGTGCTCTTGCCGTAGTTGAACTCCCGCTCCGTCTCATAGGAGGAGATATCGGTATCGGCAGTGCAGCGGAGGCGCACTTCGGCAGTGCGCCCCCTGCCGGCGAGGAGCAGGAGCAGGGCGAAAACCATCAGGAGGGTCCGAAAGGTCATCACAACCCCTCTTAACGGCGTTGAAACGCCGTAGAATCGCATCTTACTGGCTTCCCACACCCTTGACGCGCATCTTCACGGAGTAGAGGCTCTTGCTGGCCGTGATGAACAGGGTATGCATGTCCGCGCCGCCGAAGCAGATGTTCCCGGTCCAGGCTTCCGGTATCTCGATATGGTCGATCATCTTGCCGGTCTTGTCGAAGATGGAGACGCCCTTGCCGGTGAGATAGACATTCCCCTCATTGTCAAGGGTCATACCGTCCGAGCCCAGTTCGCAGAACAACTGCTTATTCGTCAGCGTGCCGTCCTTCTGGATGGTGTAGGAGTAGGTCTTGTTGCCGTCGATGTCGGCGACATAGAGCGTCTTGCCGTCGGGAGTGCCGATGATGCCGTTGGGCTGCTGCAGGTCGTGGACCACGCGAATGAGGCGCTTATGGTCGGGCGCGAGGTAGTAGACGCCGTGGCAATCCTGCTCCTCCGGGCCGCGTTTCCAGTAATCGCGTTTGTAGTAGGGGTCGGTGAAGTAGAGGCCGCCGTCGGGGCGGATCCAGACATCGTTGGGGCCATTGAGCAGCTTGCCCTGATACTTCTTGATCACCACCGTCACTTTGCCGGTCGGGCTGATGGACCACAGCTCGTTCTTCTCATCGGCGCAGGCCCATAAGTTGCCCTTGGAATCGAAGCACAGGCCGTTCGACCGCCCGCAGGGTTTCATAAAGGTGGTGAGTTTGCCGTCCACGCTCCACTTCATGATGCGGTCGTTGGGCTGGTCGGTGAAATAGACGTTGCCCTTGGCATCCGCGGCCGGGCCTTCGGAAAACTCGAACGCGCCGGACAGTTTCTGCATCTCCGCGCCCCGCGCGTAGATGTTGCTGGCGCCGGGCTGGGCCAGCCCCGTCACCGCCCAGGTCAAGAAGAGACCCACAAACGCTTGCAGTCCTCTTGCTCTCTTCACTGTTGTTCTGCTCCTTCCGCTTGGGTATGTCGCCTTTCGGCTCTCTCGTTGGAGGGAGATGAAAGGCGTTTGCGTTCCTAATTAGCCGATGTAGCGGGCATATCCTGCGCCTCTCGCAGCATTTCGGCCAGGATCGTGATACCCTGCCGGATCGCCTCCTCCCCGGCGGAGACAAAGTTCAGCCGCAGCTTATGCGCGCCGCCGCCGTCCGGGTGGAAAGCCGCCGCCGGCACATAGACCACGCCGCGCCGCATCGCCTCCGGCAGCAGCGCTCCTGTATCCATCCCGGTCGGCAGAGATACCAGCAGGAACATGCCGCCGAGGGGACGCGTCCAGGTAGCCAGGGAGGAGAGCTCCTGTTCCAACGCCGCCAGCAGGGCGTCTCGCCGCGCCCGGTAGGTGTTCCGGATCATGGCGATCTGAGCGTCCAGCAGCCCCCGCTCACAATATCGGTACACCAGGCGCTGGGTAAAGGAGCCGGTGTGCAGGTCGGTGATCTGTTTGAGCTGCACCAACCGTGCGATCAGCGCGGGATGTCCATAGACATACCCGACGCGCAGTCCGGGCGCGATGGTCTTGCTGAAGGTCCCGGTGTACAGCGCCAGGGGGTTGTCAGCCAGGGCCGCCACAGGGGGAAGCGGCTCTCCTTCGTAACGAAGGTCGTGGTAGGCGTCGTCTTCGAGCAGCGGTAACCCTCGCTCCGCCGCCAACTCCGCAAGCCGTTGCCGCCGGGCCATACTCTGTGTGACGCCGGTCGGGTTCTGAAAGTTCGGCAGGGTGAAGAGAAGCTGCGGGCGGTGCGCCGTCATCAAGGTCTCTGCGTGCGCGACGTCCATCCCCTCCCCGTCCATCGGAGCGATCTGATAGTCGGCTTCGTAGCTGTCGAAGATCTGGAGGGCCGCCAGGTAGGTGGGTGTCTCCAGCAG
>DATGIG010000293.1:0-27628 GCA_035295825.1 Chthonomonadaceae bacterium
TCCGCGCCCTCCGGCCAGTTGGTCGGGACGATCAGCACGTCCGCGCCCCGTAGGGCCAGGGACCGCGCCGCCTCCGGGAACCGTACGTCGTAGCAGATCAGGATGCCGATCCGGGCGAACGGCAGCTCGATGATCGGCAGCGCGTCTCCCTTGCCCACATAGCGGTCGATGCCCAGCACCGGCAGATGGCACTTGCGATAACAGGCGATCAGCCCCGCCGGACCCACGACAAACGCGCTGTTGTAGAGCGTCTCGCCCTCCCGCTCCAGCAACCCGACGATAGCATAACACTGCAGCCGCCGGCAGGCCGCCGCGAAGGCCTCGCTGGTCTCGCCGGGCGCCGTCTCCGCCGCAGGAAGCGCCTCCGCCGCGCTCTCATACACATAGCCGGAGAGCGCGCACTCGGGGAAGACGACCAGGTTCGCGCCCTGCCCAGCCGCCGCTTCCAGGTGCGCGATCATCGCATGCCGGTTCGCGTCCCGGTCGCCCAGTTTCGGATCCATCTGCACCGCTGCAACACGAAAACTCATTTCTTTTCATCCTTCTTTAGTGCGTTGAGATTGGCCTGCGCCTGCTGCTTCAGGGGGGAATCGCCGGGCAGGGCGACCAGGGCCTGATACCGCGAGACGGCCTCCGCTTTTTTGCCCTTCTCGGCGACTTCCTCGGCCCTCTTCAGAAAATCCTCTGGGGTCAGCGCCCAGGAGAATGTAAACACGGTATGGCGCACCGCCTCGATCTCCGTCTCGTTCAGGCTGGTTCCGGTGGTCCCGGAAGCCATCAGGTTGAACGTAGCCTGGCGATGCGGCAGGCTCATCCCATGCCCCAACTCGTGCGCCGTCACGCGAGGCAGCGGTTCGTCTATGCCCCCAACGACCGGATTCAGCTTCGCCGTCTCTTTGACGAAGATCCCGTCCCGCCGCATAAAGATCCCGTTGGGCCGCATCGCCCCGATGTAGTACACATGAAACATTCCGGAAGGATGCGTCATCTCCGGGCGGAGCGCCAGCAGGGCCGCATCCGGCAGCTCTTTATCGCTCTCATGCCCCGCGACCGTCGCCGGCTTCTCCTCGACCACCGATTCCACCCAGAGATGCACCCCCGCATTGTGCCAGATCCCGTTGGCCTTCTTGAAGATGCGAGCCACGTCCTCTGAGGTCAGCTTTGTATTGGCGGCGGGCGCGTCCGGGCTGCGCAGCAGATGCACCCGCACCGGCACCATACGATACTCCGCAATAGGCCGCTCCGCTGCAGGCGGCGGCTCTGCCTTCGGCTTCTCCTGCGCAAGCCCCATCGACGGACCCAGCAGCGCCAACCCCCATAGCACCCATCCGATTCTCAATCTCTTAACCCCCTCGTTCCGGATCGTAGGCGCGGAAGCCGCGTACCATCAGCCCCCGCTGGTTCTCCTTCTTCGCCTCCGCCGCCTGCTTCTCGTTCTCGGCGCGGTTCTCCGTCGTTGTGCCGCTGATGGTCACATAGTCGTCGGCGGCGCGATAGCGGTTGATAAAGACCGGGCGGGGCTGCTGGGAGTGGTTCTCCTTCGAGCCGTGCACCGTCTTGACGTGGAAGAGAATAGCATCGCCCGCCTGCCCGACGATGGGCAGCGCCCGCTCCCAGGGCCACTCCTGCTCGTCCAGGCCCAGATGGGAGAACGTGTCGATGTGTTTGAGCATCCCCAGGCGGTGCGATCCCGGCACGACATGCAGCGCCCCATTGACCAGGTCCGTGTCCACCACATAGTTCAGAATGCCGACCGGCCCCTCGTACTTATGCTCGAAGTAGGCCGCGTCCTGATGGAGATGCTTCGGATGCCCGCCGACCGGCTCTTTGTAGAGGCACTGCCCGTTCATATAGAGCTCGACGTTCGGGCCGAGGATGGCCTCCATCAGGTCCAGGGTTTTGGGGTCTAAAGCGGACTGGAAGAAGGCGGCGCTGGTGTAGTAGTTGACGGCCAGCACCATGATCTGCTTGTCGCGGGGATAGTTCGGCGGCGCGGGCAGGAAGAGCGTCCCGTTCGGCGTCACCCAGCCCTCCGGCACCTGGCGGGCCTGGTCCAGCAGCGCCAGCGACTGTACGGCGGCGGCCTCAATGTCGCGCTGTACCTCGGGCAGATACGCCTTCATCAGGCCGCGCACCACCAGGCAGCCCTGCTCCTTATAGATCGCGGCGGCGCGCTGTACGTCCAGGTCGTCCGCGAATACTTCGATGTCTTCCACGCGAACGGCGGCTTCGGTCGCGGTTGTTGCAGTCATACTTCTCTCCTTATTTCACGCACGGCAGGTTGGGCGGGGGCGAGCAGGTCCTGGCTGGAGGTGGTGGGGCACCAGTAGCGCTCGATGTGGGAGATCACCCGCGTCGTCCCCTCTTCGTGCGAGACGAACGGGGCCATACGTGGATTGTACATGGTATCCGTCATGTCGCGGATCAGCACGCAGTCCACGCCCCAGCGCGTCATCTGCTTGATGGCGAACGTGCGATGGAGGACGCACATATTGGTATGCACCCCGGCGATAAGCAGCGTCTTGATAGCGCGGCGCTGCAGCAGGCTATACACCTCCGCGCCGTTATCCGAAATCCCGTCCTCATTGTGTATGGAGATCGCCGGGTGCTGGTGCGTCCAGGCGTGATAGTCATGACACTGCGGCTGATCGTCGCACCCGCCGTCGCTGTCGTCAATCGGCAGCGGGGGATCCGCGATCTCCTTTGCGGCGGGCGGTTCCACATGAGGAACCTGCAGCATCCGCTGTCGCGCCGGGTGCTCCTTATAGAACTCCATACAGTCGGAGGGAGCGTGGAGGATGGTCACTCCCGCCTGGCGGAGCTGGTGAACCACCTGCGCCAGGCGGTGGGCGATGGCATCGCACCGCCGGGTCGCACTCTGACACCAGTGCTTGTCCCACATATCGCAGAGCAGCAGAGCCACCTGAGTAGGCGCAACCTCCTTCCGCGAACTCTGTGGGCGCCACACTCCGTTGCCCTGCACCGTCTCCACCTGCCGCTGCAATTTCAGATCCATCTTTTTCACCGCTCCTTCCCCATTCGTAGAATCGAAATTCGACATCTCTGCGACGGTTCCTGCCCCATTTTCGGGGAGGAAAACGCAATGCGTCCGATCAACTATCCCATAAAGGAGAAAAAGACATGGGTTGGAAAGTTCTCGTGACGGCGCGGGCGTTCTGGGTAAGCGGGCAGGCGGCGGAGGATCAGTTGAGGGCAGCGGGGTGCGAGGTAGCGCGTTCGCCAAAAGCGGGACCGCTACCGGAGGACGCATTGATCGCGCTCCTACAGGATTGCGATGCGGTGATCGGGTCGAGTGACCCCTACACCGCGCGGGTCTTCGCCGAGTGTCCCCGGCTGAAGCTCGTGTCCCGGTGCGGCGTGGGCACCGATTCGGTGGATATGAACGCCGCCGCAAAAGCAGGTGTGGTCGCGACGAATACGCCGGGGGCGATGTCCGAAGCCGTCGCCGACTTCACCTTTGCGCTGATGCTCGCCGTGGCGCGCCGCATCCCCGAAGGCGACGCCCTGATGCGCGTCGGCGGTTGGGACGAGTTCCGGGGCGCTTCCGTCTATCAGAAGACCCTGGGCCTGGTCGGTGTGGGCCGGATCGGACGGGCCGTCGCCCGGCGCGCTCAAGGCTTTGCCATGCGCGTCCTGGCCTACGACCCCGCCTTCCCCCCGCCTTTCGTCATCGAAGGCAAGAACGGCGAAGGCCACCTCACGTTCGTCTCCCTGGAGGAACTCCTCGCGGAATCCGACTACGTCTCGCTGCACGCCCCGGCGACGCCGGAGACGCAGGGCATGTTCGCCGCCGCCCGGTTCCAGCAGATGAAGCCGACCGCGTACCTCATCAACACGGCGCGCGGCGCGCTGGTCAACGAGGCCGACCTGATCGCCGCCCTGGAGGCGGAGACGATTGCCGGCGCCGCCCTCGATGTCTACACACAGGAGCCGCTGCCCGCCGACCATCCGCTGCGCAGAGCCCCCCGCTGCGTCCTGACGCCGCACAACGCCTTCAACGCGCTCGAATCCACCCAGGAGATGAGCCGCCAGTCGGCGGTCCCCATCCTGCAACTGATGCGCGGCGACCGCCCGGACAACGTCTGTAATCCCGGTGTATGGGACTCACCCGCCCTGCGCGTTTGATCCGACCCGATGCTGCCCATAGAGGCGCTGGTCCGTCTCTTTGCCGTATTCGTCTTCCACGCTGACAGGAGGGTGTGATGCACACCATAATCAAAACGGAACCGAGACAAGCAGTAAGGCTGCCGGCGCGCGTGCGCAACCTGCTTTGGCAGTGTGTGTGTGCGGGCGCGCTCCTGCTGGCTTTTGCCGTGTGGAGAGGTCTGGATCACCGGGGCGATCCGGATACCTTTCGATTTCCTCCCGCCTGGCCCGGCACCAGGTATCTCATCCGTCAGGGCCAGATGATCTGTTGTTCGGGGGTGGATAAGCTTGTCATCCATAGCATCCCGATCACGGGCAGCAAAGCGCGTATTCTGGCCGAAGATAGCGCGGAGTTCGTCAGTCCCGCCGGAGAGTTCAGTCTGATGTTCTCTACCAGGGACATCCTCTACAAGTCCCACAAGCAGCCCACCTTGCCGACGCTCCAGTTGGTTGTGTCCAGAGGCCAGAGCGGCGCGCCGATCTCCGTGGGCTCGACGGTGCCTGCGCTCGCCGCGCCGTTGCTACCCCCGATGAAAGCGCCGGCCCCTCCCTCCCTCCCATCGCTCACCTCGGACCTGCGGACGTATCTTGCCCCGCCGGAGACAATGCGGACGCAGGCGGTAGGAGAACAACGCCATGCGCTCGCGGCTCCCGTGCCCGAACTGCAGCGGCTGCGCCGTGTCCCCTTAACCGGAGGAACCCCGCAGGATGTCGAGGGCGTTTCGGCAAGTTGGACGACAACCGTCGGAGGGGATTGGGTTTACTGGCTTCGCCTGCGCCCGGATGACCTCACCCGAGTGCAGCGCGGCAAAGCGGCCTGGTGCGAGGTCCGGGGGCACAGCGACCTGATGATGACTTCTCTGACGACAGGCGAGACACGCCAGAGGTTCACCGGCCTCTCTACCGATACGTATCTGCATGCCGATGAGCGCGGGGTCTTCTGGACGGAGCCGCATCCGTATCCCGACCCCCACCGGACCCTCTACTATCTGCGCACGACCGATCCCATGCCGAAGGTGATGCCCGATTTTCAGGGCAACCTGGCGGCCTTGCCGCCGGTCGAGTATCAGGGACGGCTCTACTGGCTCGCCTCGGATACCCCCAATATTCTCTGGCGGGGCGACTGGCTCTTTAGCGCCAACCTGGACGGCTCCGACCGCAGAGTGATTATGGGGCGGAAACAGTCCGGCAAACTGTTGCGGCAACCGTTGACCCTCTACCATGGCGGCCTCTACCTGTTTCTTCAGGATGACACATTGGTCCAGAGCGTACGCAGCGGCAACAAGATCCCGCCTCCGGCCATCACCCTCTGCCTCCTCCATCCCGAGCGGGCCGATCCGGTCGAGGTCGTCTTAAATAAGGCGTATGGAACCAATTTCGATGAGGATTACCTCTATTTCGAGCGTATCATCGAACATCGGCCGCTCCGAGCGTATCTGGTCTCGGATGATATGAGCGTCGAAGAGGAGCAGATCCTCTGTCGCATGCGCATTCCCCAATGAAAGGAGTCGAACACCCTGGCAGCACCAGGCTCTCCCCCTCAGTACCAGGACAATCTGCCCCCTTCTCTCCCAGTGGAGCATCTATTCGTGGAGAATCCATCCAAGCAGAAACCAGCGAAACGGAAGAGCCTGCGCCATACCGCCTGGCAACTAGGCGTCGTGGCGGTTGTCCTCCTCCTCTGGCGGCTTATCTACCAGGTCCAACAGCCCGAGCTGATCCAGACGCCTGCCGCGCCAGGGCCGCATCCTGTGATTCATCACGGGGAGTTCTTCTGGATCACCCAGGATGCCGGTGGCCCCATTTTGCATGCCCGGCCGGTGCGTGGAGGGCCGGAGCGCATCCTCGCGCAGGAGAGCCCGGATGTGGAAGTTCCATCCTCCATGCCACTCCTCTTTACCGATACGGACGTCTTTTATACGCTGCATCCCAAGCCGAAGCCCCAGCTGTTGAACATTTCCGGAGCAGGGGCTGGAGGGACAGGAAGCGGAAGCACTGTCATCAATCTCGGGACGTTTCGCCCCGGAAAGGAGCGGCCTGTTCCCGGTGAAAGGCATACCAAATTGCCGTCCTGGTCCCCGGAATCCTATCGCCTGCGCCGCGTCTCGCGCGGCGGCGGCCCCGCCCGCGACGTTCCCAATGTCGAAGCGGATTACTGGAGCTGGGATATCCAGATCGTCGGAGACTGGATCTACTGGATCAAGACGCGCCCGGACGACGCAACGATCATCATGCGGGGTCCGGAAGTACATATGGAGAGGATCGGCCATAGCGACTTGATGGCCACCTCTTTGCAAACGGGGGAGACGCGCAAACTGGCCGGCAACATGGATGCTTCCGCCGCTTTGATGTCCGGGACTGGGGGCGTCTACTGGGAGGAGCCAAGGCCCTACCCGGATCTGATCCAGGATCTCTACTATGCCAGCGCAACGACGCCCCGCAGGCTGGCGATACCGGGTTATCAAGCCAGTAGCTATGATCGTCCCTTTCTTGGTTCCGATACGCTTACCGAGTACCGGGGACGCCTGTACTGGATCCAGTACACCACAGACATGAGCCACCCCGCTCCCAGTCCGGTCACACGCCCCGCACGCCTCGTCAGCGCCAATTCGGACGGGTCCGACCTGAAAACGGTGCTGGATCTGACGCCGGGAAAATTAGCGACGTTCCGCCTGCTGAAGGCCGATCAGAATTCTCTCTATGGCGCCTACCTTCCGCCGGAGAGGTATGGGCAGGTGAATGCCACGCTGCTCTGTCGCCTGCACCCGGAGCGCGCCAACCCCCTTGAGATTCTACGCCCCATGGCCGGCGGTATCACGGTCGATCAGGGCTACCTCTATTTCGATGCGGAGGAGAAAGTGGGGGCTTTCTGGGACCTTGTGATGAATGATGAGGTAAACTTGAAAAGAGTTTCACACCTTTATCGCATCCCTCTGCCCAAATAACGAAAGGAAATTCACACATGCGTAGCAATCCCGTCAAGGCCGCCCTGCGTGCAGGCCAGCCGCAAATCGGAACCTGGCTCTCCCTGGCGAGCCAGATGGCCGCGCGCTTTATGGTCCGCACCGGCTTTCACTGGCTGACCCTGGACATCGAACACAGCCCGGTCAACTGGGAAGACGCCGCCTACATCTTCGGAGCGATCGCCGACGCCGGCGGCGTTCCCCTGGCCCGCGTTCCCTTCACCAGCCTGGAGAATGTCAAGCGCTGCCTGGATGCGGGCGCGTATGGCATCGTCTTTCCCATGTGCAATTCCGTGGAGGAGGCGGAGTTGGCCGTCTCCGTGTGCAAGTACCCGCCGCAGGGCCAGCGGAGCGTCGGCGGCGGCCTCCATGCGCTCAACTTCGCCACCGCGCCCGGAGACTACTACGCCCATGCCAACGAGGAGATCCTGGTCATCGTCCAGGCCGAGCATGTGAAGGCAGTGGAGAATGCGGATAAGATCTTCGCCGTTCCCGGCATAGACGGCATGTTCATCGGCCCCAACGACCTGCTCTCCTCCATGCACAAAACGCCTTCGATGGATTCCGACGATCCGCAGTTTGTGGAGGCGTTGCAGCATCTACGGGAGACGGCGGTCAAACACGGCATCGCGCCGGGCCTCCATGTCGCGGACGCCGCTGCGGCCCAGCGCCGGGTGGCGGAGGGCTGGAAGTTTATCGCCATCAGCAGCGAACTCGGCTTTATGGTCCAGGCGGCCACGGCCACGGTGAACCAGACCATCGGTGACGCGGGGCGCGGCGGCGTCCGCTACTGAGGAGAAACCCCATGCGAGTTTTCGTGACGCGGCAACTGCCGGAAGAGGCGTTGAAGATCGTGCGGGCGGCGGAGATCGAGATGGAGGTCTGGGAGGGCGAACTGCCTCCTCCGCCGGAGGCGCTGCGGGCTAAGGTCGCCGATGCCGACGGCCTGCTCTGCCTGCTGACCGACCGCATAGACGCCGAACTGCTGGCTGCCGCGCCGAAGCTGCGCGTGGTCAGTCAGATGGCGGTGGGCTACGACAACATCGACATCAAAGCCTGCGCCGCCCGTGGCATTCACGTGGGGAATACCCCCGGCGTGCTGACGGAGACAACAGCGGACCTGGCCTTTGCGCTGCTGTTGGCGACCGCACGGCGCGTTCTGGAGGCGGACGCCTGGCTGCGGGCGGGGAAGTGGCAGACCTGGTCGCCCATGGAGCTGACCGGTCCGGACATCCATCACGCCACGCTGGGCATCGTTGGCCTGGGGCGTATCGGCTATGAGGTGGCGCGGCGCGCGCACGGCTTCCAGATGCGCATCCTCTACGCCGGCAACAATCGCAACGAGGCGGCGGAGAGGGACTTTGGCGCGGAGCTCGTCTCCCTGCCGCTGCTGCTCGCGGAGAGCGATTTTGTCTCGCTCCACGCGCCGCTCACGCCCTCGACGCGCCACCTGTTCGGCCACAACGAGTTCGGGGAGATGAAGCCCTCCGCCATCTTCATCAACACCTCGCGTGGGGCGCTGGTGAACCAGGCGGCGCTGGTCGAGGCCCTGGAGTGCGGCTGGATCGCCGGGGCGGGCCTGGACGTCTTCGAGATCGAACCCCTCCCGCCGGACGATCCGCTGCTCAAGCTCCCGAATGTGGTGCTGCTGCCCCACATCGGCTCCGCATCGGTCGCTACCCGCACGAAAATGGCGGTCCTCGCCGCGGAGAACCTGGTCGCCGGGCTGCAGGGGCAACCGCTGCGCCATCCTGTCCTGTCCTGATGCCGCCCCTTTTCTTGTTGGAGAGCCTATGTCGAAATTGTTAAGGGTCACCTTCGGAGAGCCGGGGATGGCTACTCGATGACTTTGAAATGGCCTGTAGCCTGCGCGATTAGGGAGGCGTCTCGATACGCCTTTACGGTCCAGGTATAGGACTTTCCTGGCGTCAGGGCGTGTGGGGGAAGCTGCCAACTGGTATCGGAGGTTGTTTTCGCTAATGAGGACGAAGGGCGGGAGGGATCGATGTCTGCGGCGTTTTCCATTACTTCCACTTCGTATTTGGTGGCCGTGCGCACCGACGCCCATACCAGGGGTGGAGCATCACTTTGGGTTTCCAATGTCGGACTGAGGAGCTGAACCTGTTGATCCGTTCCAGAGAGGCTTCCATGCGTCCCTTCCTCGTTGTTGCCTATTTGGACAGCAGGGGATTCGGAAACGCTGGCCCCTGGATCCTGCGAATTCACGTTTCCCGGCGAGGATGGGTGTGGACCGGTTTCCGACGAACTGTTTTCCTGATAGAGCCTTTGGTTCCCGCGCATGACGCCGATGAGCAGTAGCGTAGCAAGTCCTACGGTAGCCACCCCCCCCAGCAGCAGCGGCCTTAGCAGAGGCGAACGCTTGGGCGGCTTGAGCGCAACAGGCGCGGGATGTGAGGCGGCGGGTTGAGGGGCGATGCCGAACCGCCCGGCGGCGCTCCGGTCGCTGGCCTGGGAGGTATTCACGGGCGCTCCTGGGGATGGATCGAAGCGGCCTCCGAAGCGTCCGCCTGGCGTCTGAGGAGGCGAGAGGGAAGGAGTAGAGGGCGTTGGGAAGCCCGATGCCGTCGTTACGTCGGGCGTCGCATGGGGTGTTGCCGCCTGGCTCTGTGTGCTGGATTGCCGGAAGCGCCGCAACCACGCGAACGGATCCCATCGGAAGGCATGCGGAGCGGGGCGCGCCTGCTCGGTCCGTCGGAGTTCCAGCAGGCGCGTCCGGCAGGTGGGGCAAAAAAGAGCATGCTGCTGACGTTGGTGAAGTCTGCTGGAAGTGGGGATGACGCCCTTCGCCTCCGCAAGTTCGATCAATTCACTCGCATCGAGACAGTGTCCGACTTGGTGTCTCTGAAGCATCTCCCCCCAGGATTGTTCCATCGGAGTCAATTGTTCTTGACGGTTCATCGCTTTCATCCCACCACCAACGCGATTAGGGTAAGCCAGGATATAGGCAAGAAACGAGCCATTTTGAGTACCGCTTTGCGAAACGGTTTGGCGCGCCCGCGCGGTTCGCGCCATGCTTCCTGCTCTTCTCTGGTGGGTTGTGCATGAACGTCGGATGCCTGACAGGCGTCTTGCCACGCGGCAACTATCCTCTCTTTTCCTCCAAGCATCTCCGGATCATGCTCCGCCAGATGGGCCAGCAGCTTACCACGCCCCCGCAGGAAATGCTGCCGGGCTGCGTCCTGTCCAATATTGAGCAACAGACTGATCTCTTCATAACTCTGCCCTTGATATACCAACAGGATGACATTGCTCTCTATATCGGTACATGTGAGAGGAAGCGCGCTCAACAGGCTTGCGACATAGGCCTGACGGTCTACTTGATGATAAGGACACGCAAACCGATCCGCGCGTTGCACCTGGGTGGAAATTTCTTCATCCAACTCCTCCAACGCAGCAGTGCGGGCCTGCTTGGGTAGGGTACGCGTGTAGTAATTCTTAAGCAAATGAACGGCGATACTCAGGAGCCAGGCTGAAAACGCCCCCTCGCCACGATAGTGGACCAGAGATCGCGACGCGCTCACAAAGGTCTCTTGAATAAGATCGTCTGCATCATCACGAGTACGGACTCTGCGTAACAAATAGTGATAGATCGTTGACCGATGGCGCTCAAATAGTTGGGATGCGGCATCGGAATCCCCATTTTGTGCGCGCCGAATCAGAAGGAATTCCTCGCTTGCAGCGTGAATTGTCCCCTCATTGGCGGTTGTCATCATAAAAGCAACCTCCCGCATACCACTCAAGATGAACAAAAGGAACCGTTTATACGGTGTTACAAAATACATGTGGGCAGGATGCCGGAGATGGGCTGCATAAAGCGCCTGGCTCCCGTTCCATTCCCCTGTAGGTCGGCCAACGGCGGCAGATCGATGGATCTTAATTTCGCATCCGGCAGGCATTTTCCTGTCTGGTGAGAGACTTTCGCAAAATATCTGTGATAAAAATTTGCTGCGGTGTCACGAAATGTCAGGACGTTGGGACTGGATGAGTGAAGCGCACAGACTGCAGTCAGGCGGTAACACCAAGACCAACGAACAGGAGACCATACGAAATGTTCAGCCCAGCAGTTGACGAAAAATTTGAATTCGAAGGACGTGCCTATACATTTCCTGCCGCGCGTCCGGGGGTGAGTTACCCGATAGAAATCGAAGGGGGCAGGGCGACCGTCATTCGTACATTGCGGATGGACGACCAATCCTACTGGGCACTCAAGCAGTTCAAGCCGCGCTACCGTACGGAGAAGCAACTGGAGACCGTGAAACGGCTTGAGAAAGTCAGTCACGTGCCGGGCTTGCTGGCCGCTCACCAGAGCGTCATTCGACCCGACAGTCCCCTGGCGCAGCGGGAGTCGGATCTCCAATGGGCGGTGCTGATGCCGTGGGTTGCAGGCGATACCTGGGGCAAGATGCTGGGAGCTGTGCAGCAGCGCCAACGCACCTACGCCCGCCATGAGGTCGAGGTGCTGGCCGTGCAGATCCTGAAAGTGCTGACGGATCTGGAGCGGAGACAGATCGTTCACTGCGACCTGTCCGGCGGCAACGTACTCATCAAGAGCCAGGGAGGCGCCTCCTTCGACTTCCAGTTGGTAGATCTGGAAGATATGCTCATCGAGGGCAACGAGCCAGCCTCCAGCACTCCCGGCTCCAAGGGTTATGCCCTTCCTGCGGTGAAGACGACCGCCTGCGCCGAGGGGGACCGCTATGCGGGAGCGATCCTGATTGCGGAAGTGCTGGCGCTCGCCTTGCCGTTCGATGAGAGATTGCTCTCCAGCGAAGGGGTGTTTCGTGGGAACCGGGACAATCAGGACGCCCAGGCGCGCTTCACCTATGTCTGCAATGAACTGAAGCTGTGGAAGCCCCGGTTTACCGCGCTGTTGGAGCGGGCCTGGAATGCAGGTTCGCTGCGCGATTGCGCGCCGCTTGCCGACCTTCTGGAGAGTTTGACGGCGAGCGCGGTCGTTATTCCTTCCATGCCGGTGGCGCCGCCGACGTCGGGGGGCCGATTTGGGAGCGGAGCAACCAATGTCCCGCTATCGGGAGCCGCCGTCAAAGTGGAACCGAAAGTTCCGCCGATGCCCACGGCCCCGCCGCCGACAACTGCCACACCGCCGACATTTTCGGTACCGCCGATACCTACCACTCCCACATCGCCGGCTGCTTCCACGCTGCCGCCCGTACAGCAGCGGGGGTTCGGGCAATCGCCCGTTCAGACCCAGCTTCCCGTGTCGCCTCAGAGTGCTCCGGGTGCGATGCAGTCGGTGGTTCTGTATGACGCGGAGACGACCGGGATCGCGACGTTCCTGGGGGGGCCGCTGGCCGGAGGCATTATTATGGCGATGAATTATGCACGCCAGCGCAAAGCGACGAGCGCTCTCCTGTCGGTGGGCCTCGGGTTTGTCGCCCTGATACTCCTGGGAGCACTGGGAATGGTGATACCGTCGGGGCTGTCTATTCCCCTCAACATTGGGAGCGCCTTTGCCGCGATGGGGGTGGCGCGCGCGGCCCAGGGCACGATGCTGGCGGACCACCTTCAGATGGGGGGCAAAAAAGGCTCCCGGTGGGCCGGGGCTGGCATCGGTCTGCTCTGTGGAGTTATCCTGGGGGTGCTGATTATCGCGCTCACCGGTGCGCCGCATAAATAGAAAATGCCGCGCGCCCTCCGCATGGAGCCGCCTCGGAAATGGACATACGGACGTATCTCTCACTCTCTGATGCGATCAATCTTCGGCGATGCGCCGACCAGAAAAGGAGCTCTATTCATGCCTTACATGACACCTGCAACCTCGGATCAGCCGGCCTTTATCATCTATCTGCTGGATCTGTCCGGCTCTATGGGGCTGCCCTGCGGCGGCAGAAGACGGATTGATGTGGTCGCCAACGCCCTGGAGCGCACCCGACGAAAGATGATCGCCCGGTCGCGGCGCGGCGACGATGTCCGTCCTCGGTACGCGGTCGCCATGCTCGGCTATAGCAATACGGCAGTCGATCTCCTCGGAGGCATCAAAACGATTGATCAGTTGGAGACTATGCGCCTGCCCGATCTCAATCCGCAGGGTGGCACCAATACCGCCTCGGCCTTTGAGGCGGCCTATCATCTCTTGCAGCAGTACCTGCCCAATCTCCACGACTGCCCGGCGCCGCTTGTCTGCCATTTGACCGACGGCGCGGCAAACCCTGGGGATAGATCCGGCCCCGTTGCCGAGGGCATCAAACAGCTCGCCAATGCCGATGGCACCGTTCTCGTTGAGAACATTTATATCGGAGATCAACTGCTCAGGCACCCGATAACCGACCCGAAGAACTGGCCCGGCGTGCTGAATCCCGGCGATATTCTCGAAGAGCATGTGCAGAGTTTGTGGCACATGTCCTCACCGCTGCCGGAAAGCTACGCCGCGGAGATGAATGAGACCGAAGGGTATCGCATGCAGCCTGGGGCGAAGATGCTGATCCCCGCGGAAGCGCCCGAAATGATCGAACTCGCCTTTGCCATGAGCAGCGCGACGCCACGCGGCTAAACGCCCGGCCAAAACCGGGTTCCGATACCGCTCCATGCCTTGCCTAAGAGAATCGCCGGGGAAGGGCGCCTCCGGGTGAGGAACCCTTCCCGAACGACAGGATATATCATGAAACTACTACAGGCTCAAGCTGAATTCGAACTGAAGTGCGATCCCAGGACCAATGAGAGCGATCTGCAGTTGGATGAGTTGCCTCGCGCCGCCGCCAATAACGTCATGGGGAGGGTTCTGCTGGGCTATCGGCGCTGCCTGGAGAAAGACGACCGCAATGGGGAGGGAGAGGACTATGCCTGGCTCTTCGCCGGTCGCGATTGCGTCCTGGCCGCTCTTGCCGATGGCGTCAGCCAGTCGTTCTTTGGGCAGATTGCCGCACAACAGGTCGTCAACGGGCTGGCGCAGTACCTCCGTAACGGGAACCGGCTGGAGGTTCCACGCAAACAAGCCCTGATCCAGGCGCTTCGAGGCATCGCACAGGAGGGAGCGCACGGCGTTGCAAGGTATCCGCTGCGCCAGGGCCTCTCCTCCACGATGATCGAACTGCTGGAGGAGGAGCGTATCAAAGGTTCGGAAGCGGTCTTTGGGGCGTTCGTTTTCGACCGCACCAACCGCCGGCTCGCGGTCTGCCAGGTGGGCGATATCCGGATCCGCGTCTTTCTCCAGGACGCCAGAGGAGGGATCGTCTCGCACCTGGTCCCTGCGAACAAGAGAGGACGCTTCTCTACCGTTGCAACCGCCAACCCCGGCGACCCCGCCCTGGAGAGGGATCTGGTGATCCAGTCCTTCGATAACGTGCTGGGCGTCCTGGTGCACAGCGACGGGGTAGACGACCATTGGGGCGAAGAGCCGGCAGCGCTCGACCCGCAGCAGGAAGAAAAATTGCGGATCGCTCTGAACTGCTGGGCGGCAAAGGATGATGTCAGCGTGGTGGGCGTGCTGACCGATCCCCTGCTCAAATGGACGGCGCACCATAAGCTCATCCTGCCGGAGGATCGGGCCGGAACGTCGCGCTTCCCATCACCGGAGCGCGAAACGAGCGGGTATTCGCATCCTGGCCCCGTCCCGGCGCCGGATTCGGGCATCGAGAACCCATGGGCTGCGTCTCCGACGCTGCGCCCCGTCGAACCGGCTCAACGCCCGGTGGGAGTTGCCGTACCGTCGTATCCGAGCCCTCGCGCCATGCCGGTCATGCCTGCTCCGGCAGAGCCCCCTCGCCGCGTACCGCTGCCTCAGTATCTAACGCTCGGAGTATGCGCCCTGTGTCTCCTGTCTGCTGCGTTCCTGACCGGCAGGCTGACAGCGCCCTCGCGCGCTCAGGACGCCGGGACATCGAGTGGTTCGGCAAGCGCCAGGCAACCGCAACCAGGGCGAGGCTCACAAATTACGGGAGCCCCGCAGGACAATAAAACGCCGAATGATCCGGCACAAGCGGTGGCGGCGATCCTTCACGACCCGGATAGCGAATATTCCAAGTTATGTGAGGCAATGAAGGCACAGCACCTGCAAGAGTTCGTTGATATCCGAGCCAATCTCCAGAACGCCCTGAAAGCAGCATCGGACAAAGCGAAGGGGGCGAAATCAGACCAGGAGAAGAAGGATCTGAACAAGGAGATGAAAAGGATCCAAGAGGCGATCGTAAAAGTTCAGACAATGATCGATGTATTGAAACAACAGCCATTCAAATACTACGATCCCAAGGAGTAGGCTGATGCCGTTCATGCCGCAGGTGGGTGACATTATCGAGTATGCGGGATGCCAGTACGTGTTTCCGGCGGCGCATCCCGGCTCAGACCTCCCGCTGGAGATGGAGGGGGGCAGAGCTACCGTGACACGCGTGCAACGGATGGACGATGGCTCTTTCTGGGCGCTTAAAGTCTTCAAATACCGATATCGCACCCCCGAACAGGCGACGATGGTGGATCGGCTTGCCACGATCTGCCACCTGCCCGGCCTGCAGGCTGCCCAGCAGATCCTCATTCCGCCGTTCGCTTCGGTCGCGCAACAGGAGCCCGATCTCTGCTGGGCGGTGCTGATGCCCTGGATCGAGGGCGCTACCTGGGGCGAGGTGCTGGGGAGGGTACAGAAGGGCGAGCGCCGCTACTCGCCCGAGGAGGCGTTGGAACTGGCGAGAACCCTGCTGAAGGCGCTTGTGGCTCTGGAGAGAGAGCGGATCGTCCACTGCGACCTGTCCGGCGGCAACGTGATCCTGACGCTTTCTCCGGAAGGGAGCTTTCGATTTCAGTTGATCGACCTGGAGGACATGGTGATCCGAGAGCATATGCCGGCCTCCTTTACGCCCGGCTCTCCCGGCTACGCCCTACCGGGCGTGGAGCGCACCGCGTGCGCCGAAGGAGACCGCTTCGCGGGGGCGATTCTGGTTGCGGAGGCCCTGGCGCTCGGATTGCCGCATGCCGCGGACCTGGTTTCCGGAGAGGGCGTACTGCGCGGTAACCGGAATCACAAAGGCGCGCGCATCCGGTTTGAATCCATCCTGTACGAATTGAAGACCCAACAGCCCGAGTTCGCCGAACTGCTGGCACGCGCCTGGAGAGCGCAATCACTGCGGGATTGTGCATCGCTCGCCGAACTCTCCAACAGTTTGTGTGAGGTGGACATCGTCACCCCCGAAGACGAAGAGGGGGTCCCGTTCGAGACAACACGCAAATATCTCGCAGACCTGAACAACCGGGTCGTGGACCGCGTGGCCAGGACGGCGATAGAGCTAAAACGCCGGGTTGAAAGCAGCGACAAACCCAGACAGACGATCACCGGCCTGCGGAACTTCCTCCGCTCCCTGGGGCGAGCGATCCGTCCGGGCGCCGCGAAGCCGGACCGACCGGCCGGTCCGATAGGAGATCCGTCCGATTTTGATGGCGCTACCGCCGGGATGCCGCAAGAGCCGACTTCCACGCTATCATCGCCTGCCCTCCGTAGGGAAATAGAACAGGAGAACCAACTATGAGTTCCACTCCACCCAATGGAAACCGCCCGACCAATCGTTTCGGAGCGCCACCCAATAACAGCGGAGACAATTCTCAGGCCTCTCCGCCGCCTCCCGCCGCCGGCACGTCCGCGCCGACGTCTATGCCGGGCGGCCGTTTCGGGGCGCCTTCCGGTCCGGCTCCGGGCGCGGGCGCGGTCCCTCCGCCTTCCCCTGTAGCACCTACGCTTCCCGCATCGTCTATACCGCCTGGCGGTCGCTTTGGGCAGCAGCCCGTCGTGCCGCCGGTATCTGCCCCGCCGGTTCAGCCGACCGTCCCGCCCGGGTCGTACACCCCGCCGGTGTCCTATACGTCGCCCGCGTCTCCGTCCGTCATCCCATCCGTTGCGTCGGGGTATGGGCGCTCCGCTCCGCCGTCTTCGCTCAGGGTATGGGTCCCTGTCGCGCTGCTGGTGTGTCTGATCGGAGCGGCGGCGATTTTCGTGTCCAATAAGATCGGCTGGGGTAAATCGGTGTTGAGCCCGACGGAGATCGCGGAGAAGGCCAAGCCGGCTACCGTCCTCATCTACGCCGATTTCGGGGCCACTGTGGAGATGCCGGAGGTGACGTTCGATACGGACAAATTGAAGGAGCGCGTTAGCGAAATGGAGAGCCGGGGGCAAATATCCGCGGACGCCCCCGAGAGCGAGAAGCTCACCGCCGTGGTGGACCTGCTCTTTTCAGACCCGGGAGCGTACCTGGTCAGCGGCGCCTCTACCCGCAAAAGCACGGCCAAGATCAGCGCTGCCGGCTCCGGGTTCATCCTCACTCCGGATGGCTATATCGTGACCTGCGCCCATGTCGTCGAACCGGGAAAGGACGTGCTGGACCATGAGCTGATCAATACCCTTCAAACCTGGTTTGAAGCCGATATCAAGCAGTTTACACAGATTGTACCGCGCTTGCTGCCGGGCAGCAGCCTGAACGATGCCGGTATGGAGCGGCTGACCGAGGCCTTGAAAAAGTTCTATAAGGCCAATATGCAGATCGGTCCTGTGGACACCAAAGTCTATGCGGTGCTTGGCTCCGGCAAGTCGGATTCCTCCAATCCGCCGGAAAAGAAGCCGTGCGACGTCAAGGTGGTCGGCAAGCCTACCCCCGGCAAGGACGTGGCGATCCTGAAGGTCTATGGAAGCAATCTGCCCACACTGCCTCTCGCCAGGAACCTGAGCGTGAGCGGCTTGCGCACCGGGGAAGCCCTGCATGTCTACGGCTATCCGGGAGTTGCCACCTTCAATCGGAATTTCTCCCCGTCGAGCATCGCGGAGCCGTCCATGACCAACGGGAGTGTCAGTCGGATCACGACGATGCAGGAGGGCTGGAAGGTGATCCAGACCGATGCCCCTGCGACCCATGGCAACAGCGGCGGCCCGGTGTTGAATGATGCGGGCGAGGTGGTCGGCATCCTGACGTTCGGTGCGATTGACCCGAATACCGGCGAGTCCGTTCAGGGGTTCAATTTTATCATGCCTTCGGACATTATCCGGGAGTTTACCAACCAGGCGAATATTCCGGACGCGTCTCGATAGGCGCCAGAGACGAATGCCGGCAGCAATTGTAACAGAACAGGAGTCTCTACAATGAGCCAGAACTCACAAAGTGGAAAGAGTGCGCGGGATCGCTTCGCCGCCTCGCCGGACCTCTCCCATACTCCCGATAGGGTCGACACGCCGACAGCGCAGACGCCGCCCTCCCCGCCTTTGGCGGGGGGGAGGTTTGGAGCTCAGCCCGCCATGCCGATGCCACCCCCGTCCGCCGGGGCGCCTCTCCATAAAGCGCCCGTGCCGCAGGGGGGCGCTCCCCTCTCCTATGCGCCGCCTCCGGCTCCAGTGTCTTCGGCTCGCCCGTTCGGCCCGCCGCTCTCACCCACATCCGTCCCGTCCCCGCTCCCGATGGGAGCGCCGCACACGCCCCTGCTAAAGCGTGTGGGCAGTTGGAAAGTCCCCTGGATGGTCTGGCCGGTCGCGCTGATCCTGGGCATGATGGTTTGCGTGCCCTTGCTGCTCAAACGGGGCTCCGATGACCACGGTGGGCCGAACTCGACCCCGGCCGTACACAATCCGGGGGAGGATCAGAGCAAGCCGCGTGAGCAGCAGGCAGAGGAGCAGAAAAAGCAGCGTGCCGCAGTGCAGATGAAAAATGCCCTACAGGGCATGGGAGATGCCAAGGAGTGGCTGACGAACCTCTCCATGGGCGAAAACGGCAAATACAGCAATGCAACCAGCGTTACAGAGATCCAGAGACAACTCGATTCGGAGCTGAGCGGGATCATCTCCAAGCTGCGTGGAATCGACATCAGCGACTGTCCGAAGGATTTTCGGGATGCATTTTTGATCAACATTCAATCCTGGGAGAAGGTTCAAGAGAGCACGCAGGAGCTAATGGACTTCCTGAAGAAGACGACCAACCCGACCGTCGTTGCCGGGGTCGCCCTTCGGGGCGTATGGGACTACATCACGGGGAACCCCTCCCATGGCCTGGATGAACTCTCTGCCGAGGGGCGGGAAGTAGGAGACCGGTTCAAGGGAGCGCGCCGGGAAGTAGGCGATACATACCGCGCAGTCGAAAAGATCGCCTGGAACTACGGCGTCCAGGTACAGGGGAGTTGATGGATCGAGGCTCATTACGATGAGATACTCCTCTCCCCAGCGATGCAGAGATCTCTTGCGCGCCGCTTGTGGGAGAGGGGTTTCTAGGGAGATACTTACATCATGCAACCCGCCGTCAAATACTGCCCACGCTGCAAAACGCCCGCAGCGATCACGGCATCTTCCTGTAGTTCCTGCAGCCATGAGTACCGCAATCGGTTTGCAGCGCCGTCCGCCGCCCCCGCTCTGCCTATTGCCACTCCTGCCATGCCGGTTCCGGCCGCGTATGCGCCGGTCGCCACCCCTCCGGCAGTCTCGCCGGTGCTTGTGACGGCACAGGCTTTCCAGTGCCCCCAGTGCGGGAACGAGAACACGCAGAAGGTGTCCTCGCTCGTCAGTGCGGGAGGCTGGTCGAGTGGGGCAAACTCCGTCGGGCTTACCGTTGGCACGGCCTGGAGGGGGCCGGTATTCGGAGCGGTCACCTCCACGCACACCGCCCAGACCGGCGCTTCCCATCAGGCGAAACTCCTCCAGCCGCCTCCGCAACCGCGCCGACGGGGTAACCTGTGGTGGATAGGTTCGCTGATAATGGTTCCCGCGCTTCTGGTCCGGGGGACCTATCGAGACGATGCCGCGGCATTCTGGATTGATCTGCTCGTCTGCCTCGCATTCATCGGCCTCACCATCTGGCAAACCCAATACAATGCGCGTCGCTATTCGGACGAGATGGCCGTCCATGCCCGCCAGATGGCGAACTGGCAAATGCTCTCCCACTGCAGCCGATGCGATACAGTGTTCCATGTAACCACCCGCCAGTTCGTTCCCGCCGGCTCCATAGGAGCCCTGCTTTAACGGATCGGTCAGTGGTGCTGGCGCATGGCGCGGAGCTGCTTCAACTCCTCCGCGCCGATCTCTTCCAGCCGCTTCATCCACTTATCGCGGAAAGGACGCAGGGTCTCGACCAGCGTTTCGGCGATAGCGGCATTGCGAAACCACTTGTGGTTGGCCGGGACGACATACCAGGGCGCGTGCGGCTTGGCGCACTTGTTGAGGGCATCCTCGTAGGCGGCCAGATAGGCATCCCAGAAATCGCGCTCTTTCCAATCCGCCGCCGAGAGTTTCCAGGCTTTCGTGGGATCCTTTTCTCGGTCCCGCAGGCGCTGCTCTTGCTCTTCATTCGAAATATAGAGGAAGAACTTGAGGATAATGGCGCCGTTGTCGGCAAGCAGGCCCTCGAAGTGGTTGATGTCGTCGTAGCGATCCTTCCAGACATCCGGCGGCACCAGGTTATGCACCCGCACGACCAGCACATCCTCGTAGTGCGAGCGGTTGAAGATCGCCACATTGCCTTTGCCGGGCGTCTCGGCATGGATGCGCCACAGAAAGTCGTGCGCCGCTTCCACCGGCGTCGGCACCTTGAACGAGGCGACGCGGCAGCTCTGCGGGTTCATGGCGGCGAGCACATGGCGAATGGTTCCATCCTTGCCCGCCGTGTCCAACCCCTGCAGCACGATCAGGACGGGCGTCTCCTGCGCGGCGTACAGCAGGTCCTGCAGCTCTTCCAGTTCCATGCAGTACTTCGCGCTGAGGGCTTCCGCCTTCGGGCGATCCAGTCCCCCGTCTTCCGCCGGGTTGTAGTCTTTCAAGCGGATCGGCTTCGATCCGTCCAGACGCTTCAGTAACGACATAATTCTCTCTCCCTAATCTAAATGGTAGATCTCTTCCAACGCCTGCGCAACGCCATCCTCGTCATAGCGCCCAATGATGCGATCCGCCGCGACGAGGACTTCCGGCTTGGCATTTCCCACTGCCAGGCCCGTGCCTGCCCAGCGGAGCATCGGGATATCGTTGTAACTGTCGCCGAACGCCAGCACACTCTCCTGCGCGACCCCGAAATGATCCGCAATCAGCGCCAGCGCCGCCCCTTTGTTGGCCGTCGCCGGCATGAACTCCAGATACTCGTCGGTGGACTTGGTGATGTAGAGGGCGTCGCCGAAGCGTTCGCGAAAGACCGGAAGCAGGCTGTTGGTGTACTCCAGGGTATTCACGATGATGAGCTTCGTCGGCGAGACTTCCCGCATGCGGGTATAGAGGTCCGGCACGATCTCATAGGGGCAGCCGGTGCGCTCGTGATAGAGCTGCATCCAGGGCGTATAGGCGACCGTGTTGACGACGCCGTTCGCGTAGAAGTTGAGCTGCAGGTCGCGCTCCTGGCAGAAGTCCATGACGATCTGCGCCAATTCCGGGCGGATGCGCTCGTGCAGCCACTCCTCGCCGGTGAGGGGGTTCTTCACCATCGCGCCGTTGTAGGAGATCATCGGGGTCGTGAGTTCAAGCTGGCGGATGTAGCGGAGCATCGCTTCGTGCATGCGCCCGGAGGCGAGGACGACGGTCGCACCGCAGGCGACGACGGCCTGAACGGCGCACAGGCTGCGTTCGGAAATCGTATGGTCGGGGCCAAGCAGGGTATCGTCCAGATCGATGGCGCACAGGCGGTAGGGCAGTTCGGGCACAATATCTCCTCTCATTGGTTCGGGCGCATGAGCGTGTGGGGGTCATCCGCCGGGTTCGATTGGGCGGGCCGCAGCATCTCCTCGGCTGGGATTTCGGGCGCCGTGGCGCGCAGCAGCGTTAAGGACGCGGTCTCGGAGCCGGCGATCCACTCGATGGCCCGTCGCGCCTGGTGGGCCAGGGGATGATGCGCCCCGAAGGCGATCTCCTGCAGTACCGGCAGCGCCTCCCGGCAGCGCCCCAACTGCACGCCGATCAGCGCGGAGCGACATACGGAGGGATCGTCGTTGCGGAGCGCCTGCGTCAGGATCATCGCCCCCTCCCGGCGGTACTCCCGGAGCAGGCCGCGAATGCCTTCCAGACGGATCGAGTGGAGCATATGGCGCAGGGTCTCCAGGCCCTGCTCTCCGCGTATGCCATGCAGGCGCCGGTCGCCATAGAGCAGCGCCGCCTCCCACCAGGCGCAGGGCGAGCGGTCCGGATAGTTGTCCTTTAAGACCCGGAGGGCGCTCAGGGCGATCATCAGGTCGCCCAAACACTCCGTGTGGTCCGGCTCTTCGGCGGCGGACGCCAGCGTAGAGTGGAGCGCTCTCCCCACAGGCTCTCGTCCCAGCCAATTCAGGCCGATGACCCCATCCCCGCCGCCGTCGTGCCAGTAGAGCAGATGCCACTCCTCCAGGTGGCAGCGGCTGAGGACCACCTGCACCCCCTCCTCGATCCCCAGGCGGGCCAGGGCGACCGCCGCGCCGCAGGCGACCGTGACCGAGCCCTGCAGGGCCCGGCGCAGGGCAGGGATCGCCGCCGCGCCCTGCGCGACGAACCAGGCGATGGCCTCCTCGCGCTCCGCCGCGTGCAGATGGCCCAGGCGCGCCACGCGCTGCCGCCGCTCCCACCAGCCGACCTGCGCCGGGGGATCGGAGCCGTTCTGCTCCCGATCCGTTGGCTCTGGGGTAGGGGGGATGTTTGCAGGCTGCATCGCATCTGGCTCCCAATCGCAGGATACGCACCATCAGTCGCCCGGATTGCTGGGACGCAGTAGGAGATCGGAGGAGGTGGTCTCCGGGTTCCCGGAAGCGGGCCGGAGCAGGGTCTCCGGGCGCACATCCGAGCCGGAGGAGGCGCGCAGCAGGGTCATCATCTCCGGATTGGTGCGCTTGATGGCGGAGATGGCGTTCTGCGCGACGGGAGCGAGCTGCGGGCTCGGCCCCTCGACAAAGGGCTGCAGGGCCGGAAGGGCGCGGACATCTCCCAGGCTCCCCAGGGCCTGCATCGCGGTGATCTGGACGGGCGGCTCCGGAGTATGGAGCGTCTCGACCAGCAGCGGCAGGCACTCCACGCCGTACCACTGCATCAACGCGGAGGCAGCAGCCTCCCGTACCATCTCCCCGACCTCGGTGCGGAGGGGGAGAGCGGATGCCGAAAGCTGGTTGGTGATGTTGTACTTCACGCAGCGGAGCGCCCGCAAGAGCGGCTCATGCGCCTGGGGAATGGTTTCGCCTCCGAGCCGGACCAGCGTGCGGATCAGGCCGACGCAGACGCCCAGGATATCCTCCAGTTCGTCCGGGTTCCAGGCGGTTTCCAGCCGGTCGAGCGAGCGCTCCAGCATCTGTCGCAACCTCCCGAGCAGGCGCGCACGCTCCGGAAAATTCGGATCGTAGAAGGCGCGCCGGAGGGGATCGTTGGATGCCGCCGAACCGCTCAGCCGCTCCGCCGTCTCTTTCGACAGGCGATTGAACCATTGGGTCACCTGTTGTACGGCGCGGGAGGCAGCCTGCCCGGCATCCGGGCCGCCGCTCAGCATCGTCTGGAGGGTCTGCAGCAGGCTGCCTTTCGGGCAGTTGTCCTCGATGAGGGTCAGGAGCTGCTCCGCATACGTGTCTCCCAGGCGGCTCAGCGCCGAGGCGCATTCGACACGCGACTCCCGGTGCATTTCGCACAGTTGGGTCCAGAGTGCATCGCGGGCCGGGGCGATATTGAGGTCATAGAGGGTAGTACGCTCAACCAGGAGCCGGGCGGCGGTGGCGGCGACGCGCGGATGGGAGGGTGGTGTCAGCAGGTCGCACATCAGGAGAGTTGCGTGGGGCGGCCAGGGCGAGGTCGTAAAGATGCGAAACGCCTCCAGAACGGCTTCGGGCGTATCGTTGCCGCCCACTCCCTTCTCCTGGCTGTAGCGCGTCAGCAGCGCGAGCAGGGTCTCCTCCAGATCGGGAGGGCGATAGAGCCAGAGGGCATTTACGGCCTGGTAGGTGCTGTAGCCGGAGCGGACCGTTTCGGTGAGGGCGCGGCAGGCCGCGATGGGGCCGGAGACGTGCTCCAGCGCCTCGGGAACCATGCCCCGTATGCGGGGGTCGGGATCGCGCAGCAGCGGCACGAGGATCTGAAAACTGTTCTTACCGGGGATGCGCCGCAGGGTCATCAGCGCCAGCGCGCGGCGGTCCGGCGTCCGCGTATCCTCCGTCATGCGCTGCAGCAGCGGCAGGGCTTGCACGCCGAATGCAGCAGCCGTCTCCTCGAAGAGCCGGGGCAGGCGCAGGTCGCGCATCGCCAGCCCTTCCAGAGCGCGCGGATCGCGCATGGCCTGCCAGACGCGGCAGATGAGTTGCATGTAGGGGTGTGTGTCGTCCCAATCGGCGGGCAGCGAGGGCCATACATCCAGCAGTGCGGTCACGGCGTCGGGCGCGCCGATGGTGAGCAGGGCGTTTTCCAGGTAGGTGAGCGTCGTCGCGTTCGATGTTTTTCGCCAGCGGATCACATCCATCAGCGTCCGCAGGCCATCGGGCTTGCCCAGCCAGTGCAGGACGACGGCGGCGGCGAATTGGACTTTAGGCTGATCTTCCCGACCCAGAGCCAGGCGCAGGACAAACAGGCTGGCGTCTCCCTGCTGGCGCAAGGTCTGCATGGCCTGCTGCCGCGCCGCCGGATTTTCCGAGCCCAGATTGCCATAGGCGAACCAGCACCGCATCCAGGTTGTCGTCGTCTCCCACAGTCCCGCCATAGCGCGCCTCCTCTGCTTTGATTATAGCACGGAAGCGAGCGCAGCGAAAGAGGAGCCTTTTTGATGGGTTATTAGCTATGGAGACTTTGTCAGCCTTATGGAAAATCCGGGAGCGAAATCGTTTCAGTCTGGGGGTCGTAACAGACGAGGTGGTGCTTGACCGCGAGATGTATCACAAACGGAGCCACTTCCGCGACCCAGGGCCAGGAGATATGGAGAAACTGACAAGGGCGCGGGAGTAATTCCGGCCAGAAGCCAAAGGCCCAGGGGCAATTCTTCAATTCTGATACAGGGACGGTATCCAGATCGGGATAGGTCTGGCCCAGTCCGTCCAGAAAAGCAGCAATCGCCTCATTGCCATTGGGCGCTGGGGTCAATAAGGAGAGGTCGTTATCGCATAACGCCGCGTAGATCGGGTACGTCTCTGCAGCAGTCAGAGGTCGGTTTGAGGACCATATCGCCAAGTCGAAACTCATTGCTACACTCCTTCAGGAAATACCTGGTAAATCCGTCAGTTTAGATTTGCTCGACTGCTTCGTATTGAAGAGTGCTTTCAATCTGATAGCATTTTCAAGAAAGATTCGAGATCGCCTGCTACCATATAGACATTTCGGTAATCTGGTATTTCGCCTTCTTCAACTTCTCCATCATGATCCCAGTAAAAGATTTTACCGAAAGTGTTGCCTTTCCAGGCTAAACAGATCAAGTTACCTCCTGGAGTATGCGCAATGGGAAGCAAATCCGAGGGAATCCGGTCTTTATAAATTCTGTAGTATTTCAACAGATTATCATTCTCTTTCTCATGTATGCCTAAGAACCAATCGACAAGAACTCCGAACTCTATACCATCACGGAGAAAGGAGAAATGGCCTTTTTCGGGTCGGCCCCCATTATAAGTTTGCAAAAACTCGCGATAGGCTTTGGGAAACCTAAATCCGAATTGGTTTTCGACGCTTTCTAATTGACTCTTTGATACTGATGGGTTAGCTTCTATCATTCGCATAATCGCCTCCTTGCCATTCTTTGAGAGGTAATGGCAATCTATAGATTGAAGGAATGAGCGGTTGTTGCTGTATCACGAACAACAACCGCTCAAACCCTGGCACTATTTCAGCACGTCCCAGGGACTGTATACTACTCCACCGCGTAATCTCTCACCGAGCTGCTTCTCCCTAATGATCGCTGCTCCCCCTGTGTGAGGGACGCCACCATGCAAATCAGATGGCATTAATTGCATGGTCTTGCCATCCTGATGATGGTGCCACGTATAGCCGGATGGAGTGTTGTCATACCCAGCGTTCTGATTTGCTAGTTTGAAATCCTCGTATTCGTCTCCGATCAGGCCATCAACCTCGACAGATTTTTTTGCGTACGGCGAGAAATCCGGAAATCCGTCCGGCGTAAATGTTACACCGTCAGGATATTTCGATGCCAGATCATCACTTAATGGAAATTCCTTTCCTGCGTATTTACTGTTGCGAGGCAGTCTTCCGTTGATGCTAGTAGGGCAATTCTCAGGATTATGTACCCAGGCTCCGCCGTGGGCATTCCCGACGAAGTAGGTGTGGTCTTGAGCGACGACGAGGTTGTAGACAGTATAGCCTTCGCTTCTGCGCTTCCACTGGATGCTCTTGACGACCAGACACGGACCCGCGCGGGTGACGATCGCGTTGCCGACTGCCAGACCGCCGGCAGGCACGAAGCCCCTGCCTTCCACGAAGAACGGGTGCTCTCGGGTGGTGGTGATGGTCTCCACCATTTTACCCGACTTCGCATCCGCAAGGCCCAGGCTCAGCACCAGACCCGTGTGGCGAACCGTTGGTCGTACCACCTGTTGAACGCGCGTTTCTCCGGTCTGTTCCTGGCGTGTCACGACGTACTCGCCCGCATGGATCTTCTCGATAGGCTTGGAATAGATGTGCGGTTTGCCCTTCTTGTCCGTCTCCTGAACCCATACCTTGGTACCCCCCAGGAAGCATGTAGGACCATCACATTCTTCTTCCGTTTCCGCTTCGGCTTCTTCTGCCTCTTCTACTCCTGACAGGCCCTTACCGAAGCCATCGATTGCCATTGCCGCCCCGGCTAGTTGAGCAGCGTAGTTCATGCGTGCCTTCATCAACTCCTTCGCCGAGATCTTATGGGCGTCGTTCAGGCCCTCGGCGCGCCCGGAGTTGGTGGCAGAACCGACCAGGTCGCCGCCTGTCACCTTATCTACGGCGCCTCCTAGCAGATTGCCGAGAGCAGAGGGGTCGATGTCATTTGTGGGATCACATCCATTGAGATCGCAGAAGTTGACCGGATCGCCCGCACAGTAGGCATACAGGTTGGGACCTGCCGAGAAGCCGGAGGGATCGCGGCTTATAAAGCGTCCCAGAGCGGGTGTGTAGTAACGCGCCTGCGTCAGGAACAGCCCGCTCTCAGTGTCCCGGTAGAGACCGAAGCGCCCCTTCCAACAGAAGGGCGTGCTAGGATAGGTGGGAGAGAGCGCACTGCCCCAACTGTTGTAGGCCGCTTGCTCCAGGATCTGGCCGTAGGCATTCAACAGGAAACGGGTGTTGCCCACCGGATCGAAGCGGTAGAAACGAGTGAGCGGCCCGGATTGGCCGGGGATGCGGTCGCTTATGAGGCCCAGGGCGCCCCAGGTGTAGGTGCGGGTGATATTGCCCTGACTGTCGAGTTCGGCGATGAGGGCGTCTCCGTCATAGAGGTAGAAGGTGGAGACGCCGTTCACGGTCTTGCTGATGCGGCGGCCTGCGCTGTCGTAGGTGTAGGTCGCGCCTCCTGCGCTCGCCAACTGGTTCCACACATCCCAGGTGAGCGCCATGCCGTTGAGGCTGGTGAGGTTGCCCGCCGCATCGTAAGCCAGGCCGCTTGCGCCCGTCAGGGCAGGCGCTT
>DATGIG010000294.1:0-5471 GCA_035295825.1 Chthonomonadaceae bacterium
ATCCGTCAGGACACGTTCGTCATCGCTTTCGAGACGATGGGGCGATTTCGGGGTGATTGCACACTGAAGACCTGGCTTTTTGCGATCTGCGCGAAGCTCTGTCGCTCGCGAATGGGTTCTCCACGAAGGCGCCGTGAGATCGAATACGAGCCAGCCATGATCGAGGACTTGCTTCAGTATGAAGGGGAATCGCTTGATCCACGCCTGGCTTCTGAACGTGCGGAAATGGCGCGCCTAGTTCGGATTGCGCTTGGCAGCCTCCCCTCTTCCGAACGCGAGTTAATCATCCTGCGAGAATGCGAGGGCCTGGAATACGAGGAAATCGCGCGAATTCAAGGCTGCAGCGCTTCAACCATCGGGGTCAAACTTTTCCGAGCGCGGCGCAGACTGCGTGAGCGGATCGAGGCAGTCATGAATGGAGACGATCATGTTCAGAGATGAGGAATGCAATCGAATAACTCGCCTGCTCTGGGATCATGCGGGCGGACAACTGACGGATGGCGAACGAGACGCGTTGAATGGGCATCTAACGCGCTGCGCAAGATGTCGGCAAGAGGCGGCACGGATCGGGCGCACATCCGAAATGGTAGCGCTCTATGCGCGAGTGACCGACCAGGCGATCCGACCGGACTGGGCCGATATTGCTGACAGGCTGGCGCAGCGCCGTGTACGTCGCGAGCCTGTTCACCGTCTTCAAAGCCTCGCGTGGGCTGTGGGCGCCGTATCGCTCCTCTTCCTGTTTATCCTCTATCTGCACAATATCGGCCATGACACGCTGCCCGCAGGCAAACCGTCTGGTCTGGGGCAGACGACATCGCCAGGCGCAAGCGATTTGAACAGGCAGGCGAGTAAATCTGTTGAGGGTTCTGCTCAGAGTGTGCCTGCGGCCGCCGAGAATCCTCCGTCTCCGGCAATCGTTCGTGACCATCATAAGCCGGTTCCGGCCCACGCCGGACTTTCAGCTCCTCCTTCCCCCAGCGATCCGGATTACCTGGATGGCCGTGATGCGAGTTTGACCCGATTCTGGGCAGGCGGACGGTCTCCGGAAAACGCGGCTTCCCTGCCGGATGACACTATCGCCGGCTTGCGCGATGACTTCATACGCGTTCCTTTTCCGAAACTTGCCGGAACCAGTGCAAAAGCGCTGGCGGATGCCCGGCAAGACCAGCAGAAAGAGGCTGCGATACTGGATACGCGGCTCTTTAGAAAGGTGACGCTTCAGTTCAAAGGCGCGTCTCTGGAAGAGGTCTGCGCTGCCCTGGCGCGCTCCACGGGAGTTATCGTTCGCGTCTCTCGCGGCCTCCGTGATGAGAAGGCGACTATTTTTGTGAAAGAATTGCCGGCCCGTGATGTAATGCGCGCTCTGGCCAGGCTCTTCGGTTACTACTGGCTGAGGACAGGCGAGGAGAACGCCTACAAATACGATCTGTCTCAGGACATTCGCTCACGTTTGATGGAGGAGGAACTACGCAGTCGTGACCTCAACGAAGCGCTGCTGGCCCTGGATGAAGCCATGCGGAAGCACCTCGAAACGGAGCGGGGTAAAGGCAAAATCAGAGGACAGGAAGAACTCTACTCCCGGCTCTCTCCGACCGACCGCGCCGCCCTGCGCAATGGAGAGAGACTGGCGTTCCGTTCGGACAGCCCGGATCCGAATCGTCAAATTCCCGAAGAACTGCGTCACGACATCATTCAGGAGATCGGGGGATCGTTCAAAGTCACCACCGATGGCAGATTCGTGCAGCCCGAGGATCCGGAGGGAACCTTCCCGGCGGACCTTCCCGGCTCAAAGGCGCTGGTCAGTTTCCAACTGGGACAGACCGAACTGGGCAAGATCACGCTCCAAGAGGCGACCGGGTTTCGCTACCCGCTCCCGTCAGGCGTAGAGAGCGGCGTAGGAAGCGAAAACGGCTGGGGCTTTGCGCGCGCGTCCGCGTCGAGTCCGTCGGTGGAAAAACCGAACAACGCGTCCGCCAATAAGGCGCTTCAGGGCGAGCGACTGTTCAAACAGGAAGTCACGCTCGCCCCTGTATCGAGTTGCCCCGTGCTGAAGCGAGAGGGACTCCCACCGGACAAGCAGGGCCAATTCGACACGGAAGATGAACTCCTCGAATCGTACTTCGCGCCGCCGATGCCGCACCTGACCTCGGCAGAGGTGTGGGAAGAGGTTCACCACAGGACCGGGCTGCCCATCGTGGCCGACTACTATACCCAGCTCTACCCGGCCGATCCGTTTCACATCGAGCAGAAGACTCTCTTCGAAGCCCTCTGCAGAACCGGAGACGCGCTCGGAGTGCGCTGGAGGAAGGATGGCGATTTTCTCCTCGCCCGCAGCACCGGTTTCTTCTGGGCCAGGTTGAAGGAGATTCCGAACCGGCTTCTCGCCCGATGGCGCGAGGACAACCGCCGGCCGGGGGGGCTTCCGTTCGATGATCTCCTCGAAATGGCCGCGCTCTCGGATGCTCAACTCGACTCCCTCATCGTTGCGCAGGGAATCAAGCACTGCCTGGAGATCGATGCCTGGGGTCTTGTGAGCACGCCCGAGTCCGGAATGCGCAGCATTTCCGTTGGCCGGCGCGATCTGTTGCGTTGCCTCGCATCACTGCCAGAGACGGTCAGAAATCAGGCCCTTACGCAAGAAGGTCTACGGGTTCAGGCCCTTCCACCTGACATGCAACAGGCGATGGTGAATGCTATGATGCATTGGGCCGGTTCGCCCGAACTCTGGCTCTCCACTCGGGTCCGGGTACAATATGTTCCGTCCGGTCTCTACGTGTGGCATCCCCGGCCCGGCCTCATCACTTCCGGCGACAAGATGCTCGAACTACCGCTGATTGCTTGCAAAACCCGGGAAGAGGCCCTCGCCATGGCTCGAAAGAGCGATCCGGAGGCGACGGATCAACAAATCCAGCGCACGCGCGGTGTGTTGGCCATCACCATGATCGATCCGACAGGCAAGGTCTGTGCGGCCTACGGAACCCCTGGCCAATCGTTCCGATGAAATTCCGAAAAGGAACTCCGCGAGTACTTCAAGGAGTTCCTTTTCCCCGTTTTCCGAAACCTTTACCTATGGCTGCCTCCTACCCCTGGGATCGCGCCGCTCCTCCCTTACTCTGATGCCGCTAGAGGACTTGGTTACAAATAGCTTCGAGGGTCCTTTGCCAAATGCTTGAATCGGAAGAGGGCGACGAAACGTCCGGAACCTCTGCCTGCATCTCCCACAATAGATTGCCCTGCTACCCCGAACAGTTTGGCTCGGAGAGCTTTTCAGAGTATAATAGGCCTATCCCATCTTGTGGAGCCTGGCCCGAAAGATGTTTCTCCTGCTTATGCGTATCCGTTTGATGAGCACGCGCAACGTGATACGCCATACCGTGCGCCGCTATCCGCTCCTCGCCGGAGGGTTGAGCCTGCTCGGGACCGGGTTCTTCGTCGGTATCTTCGCGGTCTTCTGGCTGCTCTTCTCCCTGGCGAACCAATTCCATGTGCTGCCGGAACTGATCTACCAGATCTTCTTCTTTCTGTTCCTGTTTCTGCTGTCGGGAGCGGTGCCGTTTGTGGCCTCCACGCTCCTCCACTCCGGCGACTACAGCCTGCTCTTCTCGGCCCCGCTGCCCCCCCGCGCCGTCACGGCGGCGAAGCTGCTGGATGCCACGGTCACCAACTCGCTCCAGTTCACGGTGCTGGGCTGTCCCGCCCTCTTCGCCGCGGCCGCCGCTGTCGGCCTGCCGCTCTGGGGCTGGCTCTGCGTGCCGCTCCTGGTGGGTCTGTTCGTGCTCCTGCCGGCCCTTATCATCGCCCTGGCTCTCCTGCTGATCCTGGCCGCTGTGGGCGTGCGCCGCCTCCGCTCCGCCATCTCCCTGCTCAATGCCCTCTCGGGCGTCGTCGTCTGCCTCACCCTCATCGCGGAGTTCGGGCAGCAGGGACTGGGCACCGGCGGCTTCCAGGAGCTGCTCACGGCCCGCGTCGAAACCCTGGCAAAAACATCGCCCGCCGCGCACTTCGCGCCCTCCGCCTGGTTCTCCGCCCTCTTTCTCGGCCTGGGCGACCAGGGTCACGGAGCGAATTATGGGGCTGTTCTCCTCTCTGCAGGCTGGATCCTCCTCACCGTCGGAGCGCTCTTCGGGCTCTGCCTCTGGCTCGGCGGACGCCTCCTCACCGCCGCCAATATTGCCGAGGAGGATGAGGGCGACACCGTCCGTGGCTCCTCCGCCGTCCACGAGAACAGTCTCTGGCGCAGACTGCTCACCGCGCCCGTCGCCGCGCTCATCGCCAAGGACCTCAAATACATCCGGCGCGATAGCGTGCTGGTCTCCCAGATGGGAATGCCGCTCGTGCTCTTCGCGGTGCCGTTCTTACTGGCGTTTCAGAACCGGGAACTGCACGAACTCGCCTTCCCGCTGGCCGTCGTCATGATCGCCATCATCCTTTTTATGCAAACCAGTATCCTCTCCCTCTCGTCTATCGGATTGGAGGGGCGCAGTTTCTGGGTGACGCTGGCATCCCCAACCTCCGGCTCCACGCTGCTCTGGGCCAAGTTCGCCCTCAGCACGCTCATCTCCGGAGGGATCGCACTCACGCTTCTGGTGCTGGCAGGCGTTGTCTTTCACACCTCCCTCTCCACGCTGGGCCTCCTCCTGGGCGCGGTGGTCCTGGTCGCGGCAGGGCTGTGCGGGTTGAATGTGGGTATCTCCGCCGCCTTCCCACGCTTTGTCTATGAGAACCCGGCGCACCGCGTCAGCGCCTGGGCCTTGATCCTGGGCTTTGCCGGCTCCGTCAGTTACTTACTGGTCGTGGGGGGGATCGTCTCCGTCATCGTGATGCTGCTGATGCAGCCGGAGTTCAACACCGCCTCCACAGGCTGGCTGTACGGCATCGGCGCGAGCCTGCTGCTGCTCATCACGCTCCTGGCTATTCTCATTCCGATGAAGCTTGGAGCGCAACGTATCGAGAGGTATCCGTGGGAGCATTGAAACCGTTGGAAAGCAACCGATGAGCGGAGAAGAGACGCCCGCGCCGCCTCCGCCGATAACGCCCAGAAGGCGCGCCCTCTGGCTGCTGTCCGGAGCGCTGCTCTGCGTCCTGCTCGGCGGCAGCCTGTTCCCCCTGTTCGCCTGGCAGCGCACCGGAATCCAGCGGGCCGAAAGCCTGTCGAATATCCGGCGTATCGGCTATGCGGCCCTGCTCTACGCCCAGGACTGGGATTCGCGGCTGATGCCCATCGCCGTCCAGCAGCCGGATTCCCAGTGGCTCACCTGGCCCCGGCTGGTGCGCCCCTACTTCTCCGGCGACGATTCGATCTTCAGCAATCCCGCCAATCCCGTCGTCCCCTTCCACTCCGAGGTGCATCATCCCCGCTACGGCTACCCGATAGATAGCTCCTATGCGCTGAACCGTCGGTTCTGGGACACCTTCGCCTCGGGACCGTTTCCCCTCGATAACCTGGAGATGCCCGAACAGACGGCGCTCCT
>DATGIG010000295.1:0-4830 GCA_035295825.1 Chthonomonadaceae bacterium
TCCTGCGGAGTGCAAGGCTGCCATGACTCCCCCGCCTGAAGTCGCGGGTCTCCTGGCAAGAGTTTATGAGTTCCAATCCGGAAATGAATGTGGTTGTCTTCCTGTACAAAAAGTGGGGATTCATCAAACGCCATGCGACAAGCTATGGCCCGACACGCACGTCCGATTCTGTCCAGACGGCCTGGAGACGCGTGCAAGAGGAGAATGGGATAACGGCCCGTCAGGTTCGGGAAATCTATTCGGAATGGAGCCTGACGCCGGAAGACACGCAATT
This sequence comes from Chthonomonadaceae bacterium, assembly GCA_035295825.1. Lineage (GTDB taxonomy): Bacteria > Armatimonadota > Chthonomonadetes > Chthonomonadales > Chthonomonadaceae > DATGIG01. Next base: position 275 of record DATGIG010000295.1, read on the forward strand.
CATCGCAACGAACTTCCCCAATGTCCAGGTCTCCTACAGTTTTGAGCGTCCTGCAGATGGAGACTGGGACCGCGTCCTCAAAGAGGCATTTATGACCATGAAGTCTCGACAGATGACCGAGAACATGGAGCAAATTCGGAGTTCGGCCCCCTTATTGCCTATCCTGCGTAATAATGATGATTTTGCCGAGATGGCGGTCAAGCGCCCGGTGATTCCGGCCTTTTGCCTCTGCTTAGCCCAGGCAGGCCCGACACCCAACGGCTCTATCGGCATCAGCTATATGATGCGCGGTGCGCTTACCGGCGCAGACGGGGAAGAGGAGCAGTTATGGACACAGGCTTACCAGAATCTGGCGGAGGGGCTTGTCATTAAAGGGGGGGAGGACGGGGGCTCGAAAGTCCTCTATATCGAAAGCGCACGGGGCTTCGCGGCTTCCGCCATCGGACTTCCTAACTTCGCAGACAATGCCTTTTCCTGGCTCTCCGCTCCCCGTATCACCATCGGCATCGAGAATCCGGATTCCCTCGTTCTCTGGAGCGCCGAAACGCCTCTCACCCGCAAGCTGTATGACCAGGTGCTGCAATCCGACTATTGGGGTTCCGTCGCGCTTACGCCATCGATTCTTGCGCTGGAGCAGGGAATACTCTCCGTCGTCGCCCAACGTCAACAGGGCAGCGAGGCACGGTGAATCATGGCAATGCTCCGCCAGCGTGCTCTTGCCAACAGAGTTGGCCGGATGAGGACACCGATATCGAGGCGGCAGGAGGCTAAGACCTTTCCTGACAGCCACCCTATGCCCTTCCCCTATTTTGGGGATCCGGCGGGGATGGAGGCGACCCGGCATCACTCCCTTGGCCTCACCTGGATGAGCGGATGGAGGACTCGAGCCTGTGGTCGGCGAGTTCTAGCGTTCAGCGGGCATCGCTATCGCCAGCTCTATGGCCTGATCCAGGGTCAGCGCATGGCCGATATTCCACTCCCTTTGAAACGCTTCCGGGTCCAACGGCGTGTGAGCCGTTGTCATCGCGTCTTCCAGTCCTGCGCCTCGACCGGGCGGTTCCGGCTTGCCGACAGCCTCGCGCAGGGTTGCCGCAGCGGCCCGTAAGCGGACGGCCCGCTGCCCATCCCCCTGTGTGGCCCATGTCAGCGCCAGCAATTCCAGAGCCTCGGGGATCTCGCCCTTCATGCCCAGGTGGTTCATCAACAGCAGCGCTTCTCTTCCCAATGCGGTCGCCCCGCTAGGGTCGTCTAGCAGGCAGGCGATCTCGCCCAGACCAACCAGATTCCCGGCTTCCCAGGTCCGGTTGCCGATCTCGCGATTCATGGTCAGCGCCTGCTCGAACAGCAGGTAGGCCTGTGCATACTCTCCCCGTTCCCGTGCCAGCCGCCCCAGGTGTGCCAGATTTCCCGCCTCGTCCCGGTGATTTCCGACCTCTCGATGGATCTGCAGGGATTGCTCTTCCAGCGATTGGGCGGCGGCATACTCTCCGCGCTCGCAGGCCAGTTCCGCCAGGTTGCCCAGGCTATAGGCTTCGCCGTCCCGGTCCCCGAGTTCTCGAGTGATCGCCAGCGCCTCTTCCCAGAGCGTACGCGCTCCCGTCGCTTCCCCCTGCGCCACATAAGCATGACCGAGGTTGTTGAGAATGCGCGCTTCCTCGGCCCGGTTGCAGAGGATGCGGAAGAGGTCGCGCGCCTCCTCCCAGAGCGCTCTCGCCGCGGCATAGTCGCCTCCGGTATAGGCCGCATTCCCCAGGCAGCCGAGGTTATTGGCCTCCCAGGAGCGATTGCCAAGCTCGCGATTGATGCTCAGCGCCTCTTTCCAGAGATGGCGTGCCTGCGTGAGGTCGCCCTGATAGTAGGCGATATTGCCCAGGTTATGCAGCGTACCGGAAACTCCCCGGCGATTTCCTAGATCCCGACGCATCGCCAGGCAGCTTTCCAGAGCGGTTTTCGCAGCGGCATAGTCGCCCTGATTTGTAGCCAGGAGCCCCACGTCATTCAGTCCGTCGGCATAGTCCTGAGGCGAAGCCACTGCATCCGCCTGCATCAGCGCCTCTTGCAGCGCCGCCCGTCCCTCCGTGTAATTGCCTCGCATGGACCAAAACGTTGTCAGAGCTGTGGCTAAGCGTAGTGTCTCCAGGATTTCCGATTCGCCCTTGCCGCTCGAGGATCGCTCCTCTCCCTCTCCTGCAGCCGTGTGCAGTCCCCAATGCAGCGCCGCCCGGAGGTTGTCTCTCTCCGCGTCCAGGCGTTCGAGCCAGAGGGCTTGATCCTGTCCATTTAGATGCTTATCCGCCTCTTCCGCCCGTTGCAGGAACCACTGAAAATGCCGATAATGCGTCGTCTGCTCCTCACCGCTCGCCACAAGATGTTTCAGCGCATACTCGCGCAGGGTCTCCAACAATCGAAAACGCATCCCGCTCCTGTGTCGCTCCACAAGCACCAGAGATTTATCGACGAGCGAGGTGAGGAGATTCAATACCGCATCGGCGTCCTGCGTATCTGTCTGAACGTCTTCGACCGGGCAGACCGCTTCCGCAGCTTCCAACCTCCAGCCGCCGCGAAAGACGGAGAGGCGGCGCAGGAGGATTCGCTCCGACGCGTCCAGCAGATTGTAACTCCAGTCAATGAGGGCGCGCAGGGTCTGATGGCGAGGAAGGGCAGCGCGGTTGCCGCCCGTCAACAGGCGAAACCGATCATCCAGCCGGGCATGGATTTCCGGAAGCGACAGGGTGCGTGTGCGGGCCGCGGCAAGCTCGATGGCGAACGCAATGCCATCCAGACGGCGGCATATCTGTGCCGCCGTGAGCAGGTCTTCCGGGCTTGGCCGCCAATCGGGGCTCACACTATGCGCCCGCTCTACAAACAGGCGGACCGCTTCGCTCTCCCGAAGCTGCGATGCCATGCCTTTGTCGGCAGGCTGCAGGTCTTCGGGCAAGGAGAGCGAGGGGACACGCCAGGTCTGCTCTCCGTGAATCCCTAACGGCTGTCGGCTGGTCGCCAGGATCTTCAGGCCGGGACAGGCTTGCAGCAGCGCGTCCGCGAGCAGAGCGCAGGGCTGGATCAGATGTTCGCAGTTGTCCAGGATCAACAGCCGCGTTTTGCCGATCAATGCCTCTTGCAGGGTCTGCAGGAGCGGGCGTCGTGGCTCATCTCGCACCTCCAGCGCAGACGCCACAGCCTGCCCCACTCCCTCCGCCTCGGTAACAGGCGCCAGGTCTATGAACCAGGCTCCTGCGGAGAATTCCCCCTGTAATTTTTCTGCGAGAGCAATCGCCAGACGGGTTTTGCCGATGCCGCCACTGCCGGTGAGAGTAACCAGAGCGGCGCGGCGCAAGAGAAAGGTGACCTCTTCCAACTCATGTTCACGCCCGATGAGCGACGTGAGCCGCTTGGGCAGTCGGCCACGCTGCGTCGGCTCCTGTGCAGACGCTGTGGAAGCAGGGGAAGATCGCAGGGTCGCTTCGATCCGCTCTGTGCGCAGCCGCTCATAAAGCGCCTGAATTTCGATATCCGGCTGGCAGTGGAGTTCCTGATGGAGATAGAGGCGGAACGCTCTGTAAGCTTCGGTGACGGCGGCATAGTCGCCATGCGCCGCCAGGGCCTGAAGCAGGCTGCGCTGCGCGCTTTCGCGGGTCGGCTCGATGGATATCACACGGCGCAGATAGCCGATGGCAGCGGCGTGGTCGTCTGCGGCGGCCGTTCGCGCCGCCAGAGCCTCCAGGGCGTTCAAAAATGTCTGTTCGCGCGCCTGGCGCTCGGGGATCGCCCACTCTGCGCGACACCCCTCCAGCAGAGCCCCCCGGTAGAGATTTGTGGCCGCCTCCAGCGTTGCGGCCTCTGGGCTTGTGATGTCCCTGTCGTACTGGAGCAGATCACACCAGGCGCCCTCGAGATCCAGGCGCAATGTGCGCGGGGTTGGGGAGAGCAGGCGGTTGGCTTCCGAACCCAGAGCGTGACGCAGGTCGGTCAGGCACCGGCGCAAGTAGAAGAGGCCATTGGACTCATCGCTGTCGGGCCAGAGCATGGCGGCAAGCCAGGCGCGCTCTACAGAACGACCCTGTCGCAGGGCGAGAAGCGCAAGCGCCCACTCTCCCGTACGGTAGCGCAAGCGGGGCAGAGGCAGCCCATCCACCCTGACTTCAAACCCTCCTAAGAGCCGGATTTCGAAACTCATAGCGATGTCACGATCTTTCTTGCGAATGTGTCACGGTTTGTGGTACGCCCCTACGGTACAATCCGGACATAAGATTCGGGAAATGGCAGACGGCGCTCTCAACGCTGAGGAACCGAACTGCCGTTGCTCCTATCTGCTCGTTCGCTATATGCTATTCGAGGAGGGTGACCATGTTCCGTTCTACGCGCTACGCCTTTACATTGATCGAGTTACTCGTTGTGATCGCGATTATCGCGATCCTCGCCGCAATCCTGTTCCCTGTCTTCGCACAGGCTCGCGAGAAGGCCCGTCAGACATCTTGTCTGAGCAATATGAAACAGATCGGAACATCGGTCTACATGTATGTCCAGGACTACGACGAACAGTTTCCGAGCGGTCG
>DATGIG010000296.1:0-9061 GCA_035295825.1 Chthonomonadaceae bacterium
GGACGATCCGGTCTACCGCCGTCACGCGCAGGACTGGCGCGACTATCACACCCGCTACGTCACCTCCCAGCCCTTCCACGACGCCATGCTGCCGCTGCCCTCACCTTGATGGAGATCGGATTCCAGCAAATCTCTATCGACTCTTGTTCCTGGATAAAAACAGGAATATCGCTGCCTGGGCGCTGGCAATGTCACCGGGCAAAGAGGCTCTTTATGCGGTGAAAGCCGGAAAATGCTTTCACCAGAAAGGAGCATCGCCGATGACACCCGAAATCTCTTCCGATTGCCGCGCCAGCCAGGTCCTTCCCGCCGATCAAGGCGAATGGCTGCCGATGCAGCCGATCCTGGCTCCGAGCCGGCGCATGGGCGTGCTGCCGGCGCAGGGATTGGCTTTACATACTGGCTACTTCCTGGAAGAAGAGCCCGTCTGCATTCGTGCTTGCGGTCCTGCCGACATAGACATATATGTCTATGACCGCTTCGGCATCCTGGTAGCTTACGACAACGCGGAGGGCGGCATGCCCCGCTGCACGCTCAAGCCGGTCCGCTCCGGCGAGTTCACCATCAAGCTGGTCAACAACAGCCTCCAGCCGGTGGAATACGAGCTGGACCTGGCCTAGAAGGCTAAATAGGACACCTTGAGAGGAGAGCTCCGTGCTGATCGTTGAGGCCGTCACTCCCGAGGGGCTGGCCGCAGCAGCCGGTATCCGAACTGGAGACCGGCTGCTCGCCTACGCCGGTCAGACTTTGCTGTCTTCTTTTCATCTGCGGGCCCTGGAGGAGAACACCATCTCTGAGCGGCCTTTGATGCTTGAATGGCAGCGAGACGGCCAGATAGGGGAAATGACCCTACCGGCCGGTGAACTTGGCGTGGAGGCGCGCCCGGAAATGCCCGATGCGGTGCTGGCCCTCTATCTGCAAGCGCGCCAGGAGCAGCAGGCGGGCCGAGTGGAGGAGGCAGCCCGGCAATCCGAGAAGGCGGCTCATCGCGCCGTCGCCAGCGGGGATATAGCTGCGTCTGTGTTTCTGTTTTTCGAGGCGGGCCTGTCGCACGAGCAGTTGAGAACCTGGGCGCAAGCCATAGAGATGTTTGAGGCTGGCAGGCAAGCCACGGCCTCCCAGGAGGATCCTGCCAGCCTGATCCCGTTGCTGCTAAGGTCGGGCAGCTGCTACGAGAATATTCCGGATTATGCAAAGGCGGTGTCGTGCTATGAGCATGCCTTGGTGCTGGCGGAGCAAGGCGCCTATAGGATATGGAAAGCCCGCTGCTTGCACCATCTGGGCCTTGTCGCCCAGAGTCGCGGGGACCCGGCCTCCGCCCAGGATTATCATATTTGTGCCCTGGCGATCCGAGAAGCGCTAGATCCTGACTCGCTGGAGATGGCTTATAGCTTGAATAGTCTCGGGGTTGTCGCCTGGAAGCGCGGCCAATTGTCCTCCGCTGAGGACTACCTTCGCCGCGCCCTGGCAATCAAAGAGAACCGGAGTCCTGGCTCGCTGGAGGAGGCCAAAAGCCTGGCTAATCTGGGCCTTGTCGCCCATGACCGTGGGGACCTGGCCTCCGCTCAGGAGTATAGCCGTCGCGCCCTGGCTATCTTCGAGAAACAGGCTCCAGAATCGCTTGTCGTGGCGAATTGCCTGAATAGCCTCGCCTCTATCGCCCATAGCCGTGGGGATCTGGCTTTAGCCCGGGAATATCACAGCCGTGCCCTAGCGATACGAGAGAAACTGGCTCCTGGCTCGCTGGAGGTCGCCCATAGCTTGAACAATCTCGGCGCCGTCACCGATGACCTTGGCGAACTGTCTCTAGCCGTAGAGTATCACCGTCGCGCCCTGGCAATCCGAGAGAATCTGGCTCCGGAATCGCTTAATGTCGCTTCTAGCTTAATCAATCTGGGTAGTTGCGCCCATCAACGTGGCGACCTCGCCTCCGCTCAGGGCTATTACAGTCGCGCCCTGGCCATCTTCGAGAAGTTGGTCCCGGGCTCGTTGGAGGCAGCAGGTGCCTTAAGTAATCTGGGCCTTATCGCTTTTGCTTGTTCCAATTTGTCCTTAGCCCGCAAAAATCATCGTCGCGCCCTGGCGATCCGAGAGAAACTGGCGCCGGATTCGCTGGAATATGCCGAGAGCCTCAAACAGATGGGCAAGGTGCATCTCAAGCAAAATCAACCGGAACAGGCGCTCCCTTATCTACAACACGCCTTGACTATCGTAGAAAAACAACGCGCCGCCATTCAGGCTACGGAAGCCCGTGCCCTGCTCCTGGCCCGGCATGCCAGCATCTTCCCCACTCTGGTGCAAGCCTACCTGGCTCTGAACCAACCATCCCATGCCTTCTCAGCGCTCGAACGCTTGCGCGCTCGAAGCCTGAGCGAATTGCTGGCCGAACGACATCTCACCCTCTCCGAGTTCTCCAGGGAGCTTGCGCAAGAGCAGCAAGAATTGGATCAACAGCAGGCGCAGGCGTATTCGGCCCTGGCGCAACTGTCTTTGTCCGACCAGGAGCAGATCGGGCAGTTGCAGGCACAGTTGCTGGCTCTGGAACGCCGGCAGCAAGAGCTGACCGCCCGGATACGGGCTGCCTCGCCAGGCTATGCCGCCTTACACTATCCCAAGCCTCTGGATGCCAGAGCCTGCCAGAACGCCTTGGAGGCCGGCACGCTCCTCATGAGCTTTCTAATCGGGGAAGAGGGCTGCTATTTATTTTCGGTTACGAAAAAAGAGCTGTCTTGCCATGCGTTGCCTATCGGCCAGAAAGCCTTGCAGGAGAAGGTGCAGGCATTTCGAGAAGCATTAGATGTCTATTCGTTAGAGAACACGCTCTCGGATGCTATCGAGCAAGGACATCAACTGTATCAGGTGTTGCCGTCTCCTGCCCAGGAAGCGATCCACAAAGCTCGTCGGCTGCTTGTGTGCGCAGATGGCCCCCTGCATCTTCTGCCCTTTGCTGCCTTAGTTGTAAATACAGGCAAAAATCCGCTCTTTCTAGGCCAGCTAAAACCCTTGCATACCACTTTTTCCATGACCGTCTATTCCCAAACCCGGCAGGCATTGAAAGATAAGACGCAGCAGCCAACCCGCCCGGCATTAGTGGCAAGAGAGAAGACCAGAAAGGCTTTCGATAAGATCACTGAGAAAACAACAGCGGCATGGCAGCAGGGTTGGAAAGTGCTGGCGCTAGGCGATCCGGTCTATGCGCCTGGAGGCAGAATGCCGGCTCTCTCCGGCGCTCGCTCCGCCAGAAAGAAACGCGTTGATAATGCCGAATTGGCGGGATTACGAAGCCGGGGATTAAGCCTCGAACCGCTTCCGCACACCAGGGATGAAGTCCAGGCTATTGCCACTCTATTTGGGGAGCAGGCGACTATTAGAACCGGCGAGGAGGCCACCAAGACGGCGGCCATAAAGGAGAGTGAGCAGGCCGATGTCATCCACTTTGCCTGTCATGGCTTTCTGGATGCTTTGATGCCATTGAGTTCTGGCTTGATCCTCAGCCAGCCGGAAGCGATGGGCAAGAAAGCCTCCGAAGCTGATAACGGCCTTTTGCAAGCCTGGGAGATTTTCAAGCTCAGGCTCCATGCCGATCTGGTCGTGCTCTCCGCCTGCCAGACAGGGTTAGGGGCAGAGATTCGAGGAGAGGGCTTGATAGGATTGACCCGAGCCTTCACCTATGCAGGCGCAAAGAGTGTTCTGGTGAGCCTGTGGGAGATAAACGATGCGAGCACCGCTGAGTTTATGAAAGCCTTCTACCAGGCTTTAAGGGAAGGCAAAAGCAAGGATAAAGCCTTGCAGCAAGCCATTAAGAAGCTTAGCAGGCAAGGTAAATGGCGGCATCCTTTCTTCTGGAGCGGCTTCTCTTTAGTGGGAGACTGGCAGTAGCCAGGAACTCTCTGAAATAATTTTAGAAATTTATGTCTCCGCTGGCAATGGCGGTGGGAGCAGGGTCTTTTTAGCCCACAGAACCGAACACACACGGTTTGATCACTCACCCAAAACCATTCGGGCAGTCACTTACTGCCCAAAACACAGCAAAGGAGACAAGACCATGTTTCGCAAGATGATCGCCCTGACCACCCTTTCGGTGCTGATGACTTCCGGCGCCCTTATCGCCAAGCCCTCCCAGGCTCAGCCGCTGGTGTCCTCGCCCGGCTACGAGCAGAGCTATGACCGCTCCATCATCCATGTGGATAACTGGTCCAGCCAGACGGTGGATATATATGTGGACGGAGAGTATGAGGGCACGGTGCGTCCTTATGGCGACCTCTACTTCCATGTGTCCGCAGACGAGCATATCCTGCGGGGAATCGCCTCCAGCGGCACGTTCGGCCCGCACTACATCGACCTTTCGGATGGCAGCGATTTCCACTGGGTGCTCGATGGAGACCGGTAAAGCGCAACTGAGCTTAGCCCGGCAACAACATAAGCCCTTTCTCCTGAAGAGTAGGGGCTTATTGTTGTTTCGGTCTTATTGGCGCGTCATCGCCATGGCGTTATGATCCGCGGAAATCGCTAGAGATAGGGCCACAATCCGTCAAAAAGAGGATGTGTAACGAGAATTTCCTCACTATAATGAGAACAAATGAAGTCAGGAATAACAAACCTAACAACGTTTCTGACTTCCAGGCTGAAATAGAGGACTGGCGACGACTAGGCGCGTTACGGCAAGAAGCCCGTTCTCTGGAGAAAGGAGGACAGAACATCTGAATCCACCGAGCCTACAAGCCGGAGGCAGACAGGAGACAGAGAGAAATCCTTCCAGACACATCGTCAGATTTCCATCTTGATCATCGAGATGGCTCCCGACGAAACTCCAGGCGCAGAGAATGCGCGTTACCTAGCTCTTTCTCTCCGGTGTTCTCCGACCCGTAAATGCCGGGGATACCCTCAAATTGACAGGTTTACCGCCTATGGGCGGATCCTCAAGACTTATCGCGTATGCAGGCCGCTGGGTTCGTCAAATCTGGCGGCCTGTAGACATATACACACTCCAGCCGGGAGGGATAAAGCCATGCTAGATTTGCAGCCTCTCTACATCGCCATTCTGGAGGGCGACATGCCGGCGACCCGGGAGCTTGTCCGGCAAGCGCTCGATGCCGATATGGACCCGCAACAGTTGCTGGATTACACGATGATTCCCGCCATGGACGCCGTCGGCCGGCGATTCGAGGAGGGAGAGTATTTCGTGCCCGAGCTGCTCATCGCCGCCCGCGCCATGAAGGCCGGGCTGGAGCTGATTCGTCCGCTGCTCACCGGCAAAGGCGCTGGGACGGCTGGGCGCGTGCTCATCGGCACGGTGCGCGGCGACCTGCACGACATCGGCAAGAACCTGGTCGCCGGCATGCTGGAGGGAGGCGGCTTCGAGGTCATTGACCTGGGCGTAGATGTCTCTCCGGAAAAGTTCGTCGCGGCCATCCAGGAGCGCCATCCGCAGATCGTGTGCCTGTCGGCTCTGCTGACCACCACTATGTCCGGCATGAAAAGCACGATCGCAGCCCTGGAAGCGACCGGTCTCCGGGGGCAGGTGAAGGTGATGGTAGGCGGCGCGCCGGTGACCCAGCGCTACGCCGATGAGATCGGCGCAGACGGCTTCAGCGACAATGCCAGCGGCGCCGTGCGCGTCGCCCGCAGCCTGGTTGCTGCCTGAAAGGCGATCGGCCTCGTTGTCATGACGTTTTGGGCGGATGAGGAGGACGCACAACATGTTGATCGTCGGCGAGAGGATCAATACCAGCCGCAAGATTAAAGGCGATCCGGCGATCGAGCGGGCCGTGATCGCGCGGGATGAGAAGGCGATCCGGCGGCTGGCGCAGTTCCAGTCTCAGGCCGGCTGCGACTATATAGACCTCAACGCGGGCACGCTGGGAGCGGATGAGCCGCAGGCGCTGGAGTGGCTGACGCGCATGGTGCAGGAGGCCGTGCCTGCGCCGCTCTGTTTCGATACCCCTGACCCGCAGGCGCTGGGGCGCGCCCTCAGAGCCTATGACAGCGCCCGAGGGCAACCGTTCATCAACTCCATCTCGGCGGAAACGGCGCGCTACGCAAGCATGCTTCCTTTCGCCCTCGCGCACCGGAGCAAGGTCATTGCCCTGGCGATGGACGATTCCGGCATTCAGTCCGACCCCGAGAAGCGCTTCTGCGTGGCCGCGCGCCTGATCGAGGATCTGGCGCGAGAAGGCGTGCTGCTCGACGACATCTACGTAGACCCGCTCATCTTTCCTATCGGCTCCAGTGACGATGCCGTGCTGGCGGTCCTGGAAGTCCTGAGCCGGCTGCGGTCCGCCTTTCCCGGCGTGCATACCATTGCCGGGCTGAGCAATGTCTCGCATGGCATGCCCGCGCGCAGGCTTCTGAATACGGCCATGACGGTCCTGTGCCTCGGTCGTGGGCTGGACGCCGGCATCCTCGATCCGACCGATCGCGGCTTGATGGCCGCCATCGCGGCAGCGGAAGCGTTGCTGGGTCAGGACGCGTTCTGCTGCCGTTTTCTCGGCCTCTATCGCAAAGGCGCCTTCGATGGACTCTGAAATGATTTCCGGAAGCGCGCTGGAGCGGCTGCTCTACGCAGGGCGATTCGTCGTCTGCGCCGAGATGTGCCCGCCGATGGGTGCGGATAAGGCGGCGGTCCTGAAAAAGTGCGACTTCTTTCGGAGCGTGGTGGACGCGGTCAACGTCACCGATAACCAGGCGGCCATCGCGCGCATGAGCTCCCTGATGACCTGCGTGTTTGCGCGAGAAGGCGGCCTCGAGCCGATCCTGCAGTTGACCTGCCGCGACCGCAACCGGCTCGCCCAGCAGTCGGAAGTGCTGTCCGCCTCCGCCGCCGGCATCCGCAACCTCCTCTGCCTGACCGGCGATCACCAGTCGTGCGGCAACCATCCGGACGCAAAAGGGGTGTTCGATCTGGATTCGATCCAGTTGCTGCATATGGTCGCCGGCATGAACGCGGGCCGGTTCCTATGCGGCGACGAGATCAAGCCGCCCCCGCGCCTGTTCCTCGGCGGCGCAGCCAATCCCTTTGCCGAGCCGATGGAGATGCGCGTGATGCGGCTCGCCAAGAAGATCCAGGCCGGCGCGCGCTTCATCCAGACCCAGCCCGTATTCGATATTTCACGGTTCGAGAAATGGATGGCGGCGGTGCGGGACGAGGGGCTGCACGAGCAGGCTTACATCCTCGCGGGGGTAATGCCGGTCAAGTCCACCCGGTCGCTGGTGTATATAAAGGAGCGCGTGCCGGGGATGCGTATTCCCGGCGAGATCTTTGCCCGGATGCTGGCTGCCCGCGACCCCAGGGAAGAGGGCATCGAGATCTGTGTGGAGACCATCGCGCAACTGGGCACTCTGCCGGGCGTCAAAGGCGTGCATATCATGACGGCCATGTGGGAGTCGATCATTCCCCGCGTGGTCGAGGAAGCGGGCTTGCTTCCCCGCCTGGACCTTCCGGCGCCGGGCCAGGATATTTCCCAGACGATCGGAGGAGCTTCCCGATGAGCCAGCTTGCCCGGAAGATCGCGGCCTTTTGCGAGCGGCATCCCACGCTTTATAAGAGCATCCTGATCGCAGAGAATACCATCAAGCGACCGCTGCTTCGATGCCAGTCCTGCGGGCAGTGCGTGGCCAGCTATACCGCCTTCACCTGCCCTATGCGCTGCCCCAAACAGGTGCGCAACGGCCCCTGCGGCGGCGTCCGGCCGAACGGACATTGCGAGGTCTATCCCGACCGGTACTGCGTCTGGTGGCTCATTTATGAGCGGTCTCGCAAACTCGGCTGGCAAAAGAAGCTGCTCAAATATCACAAGCCGGTGGACCGGCGCCTGCAGGATACGAGCGCCTGGATCAACCTGATGGCGGGAAAGGTCGAGGGCATGTCGTTCCGCAAAGACCTGGACGAGGAAGGCCGATGAGGACATCGCGCGCGCCTATGCCCGGGCAAACACGAGCCCTAGCGGCGCTGCGGCCGCGCAAACAGGCTGCCGACTCCCTAGGGCCGGCGGGCGATCGTCTTGCGGGTTTCGACTTCTCGCGGCACAATGAGGAGGTGTGCGCGACCTGGGCGGCCTACCACGCCGGCCGGCCGGTCCGCACGCCGATCCTCCCGGGGGTGAATACCCGCTACTACATGCGTCACCCGGCCGCCAACCCAGAGGGGCTGAGCTTTGATCGCTATTTTGAAGACCCGGATGTCATGTTCGAGGCGCAATTGCGCTTCCAGCGATGGAGCCGCTTTAATCTGCTGCAAGACGCCGATCTGGGGATGCCGGAGCGCTGGCAGATCTTCGTCGATTTCCAGAACAGCTACGAAGCCGCCTGGTTCGGCTGCCCGATCGCCTTCTGCGAGGGAGAAGTCCCGGATACGCGTCCGGCCTTTGCCGGCTGCCCGGAGCGGGTGATGGAGCGCGGCCTGCCCGATCCGTTCGCCGGGATCATGGGGCGCGGCCTGGAATACTACGAGCGCTTCCGCGAACGCGCCACGCGGGAGACGTTCCTCGATCGCCCCATCGCCGTGATGCCGCCCGGGTTCGGCATTGGCAGCGATGGGCCGATGACCGTGGCCTGCAATCTGTTTGGCCCGGATTTCGTCTGTCTGGCCCTGGCCGCCGAACCAGAGCGGCTGGGCCGCCTGCTGGAGTTCATCACCACGGCGGCCATCGCGCGGATGCGCGCCTGGCGCCACCGCGTGGGTATCCCCGTACCGCAGGACGGTTTTATGATGGCGGACGACAGCATTGCGCTCATCTCCACCGCCATGTTACGCGCGCACGTTCTGCCGCACCTGCAGCGCATCTACGCGGCGCTGGGCACTTCGGTCGAGCGCGGCATCCACCTCTGTGGTAATAGCACGCGCCATTTCCGCACGCTGCGGGACACGCTCGGCATCCGCCTGTTCGACACGGGATTTCCAGTGGACTTCGGCCGGCTGCGCCGAGAGCTCGGCCCGGACGTCCGACTTCAGGGCGGGCCGCACGTCGAGCTGCTGCGCGCCGGCACGCCCGGTCTGGTGTACGAAGAGGCACGCCGCATTCTGCAGTCCGGCGTTCTGGAGGGCGGGCTGTTTGTGCTGCGC
>DATGIG010000297.1:0-20429 GCA_035295825.1 Chthonomonadaceae bacterium
GCTTCCAGGATCGCGCCTCCGGTCACGAGGGTCTTGCCATCCGGAGAGAGGGCGAGGGCGTGGAAGCCGTGCCCGAAATCCTTGAAGAGTTGTGCGCCGGTCTTGGCGTCCCAGAAGCGCACCTCGCCGCCGCCACGGAACTCGCTGGCGCTGACGATCTGGCTGCCGTCGGGCGTAAAGGCGACGGTACGCACCGGCTGCAGCGACTGCCCATCCAGCGTGTGCGTCAGCTTCTCCGTGTTGATATCCCACACCTGCACCGAGCCGCCGTAAATGGCCCAGCCGCAGCCGCCGGCCAGCGTCGCCCCATCGGGAGAGAAGGCCAGGGCATTGATCGCACCGCCGGGGGACTTGAGCGTATGCCGCAGCGCGCCCGTATGGGCGTCCCAGACCAGAACTTTGCCATCTCTGCCCCCGCTGGCGAGCAGCGCCCCATTCGAGGAGTAGGCGACGGCCAATACCCCTCCGGCATGGCCGGACAGGATATGGTCCAATGCGCCGGTGCGGGCATTCCAGATCCGCACATAGCGGTCGTCGCTGCCGCTGGCGAGCAGGGAGCCATCCGGCGAAAAGGCGACCGAGGTGAGGTAGTTGGAGCGACCGCTTACGGAACGCTCTTTCCCGGTGTGTGCGTCCCAGATACGGAGGGTATTGTCCCGGCTGCCGCTGGCCAATAGAGAGCCATCCGGCGAGTAGGCCAGGGCGCTGACAAAACCCTCATGCCCCTGAAGCACGCGGGTCTCCTGATAGGTCTTGGCATCCCACACCATCAGGTACTCATTGCCTTTTTCGCCGCCATGCCCGCCCGTCACGATCTGGCTGCCATCGGGGGAGAAGGCGACGGCCCCCACCCCCTCTTCGGGTCGGTTCATGTTCATCTCGCCGATCTTTTTCCCCGACTTCACCTCATAGAGGAAGGATTCCCCGTCGAAGCAGGCATCGGCGAGGGTCTTGCTGTCGGCGGAGAAGGCGAGGGAATCGATGCGCATGGCGTGCCCGGAGAGATTACGCTGCAGGGAGCCGTCTTCCGTATCCCAGGTTTTGACGCTGCCGCCCATATCGCCGCTCGCCAGGGTCTTGCCATCGGGGGAGAACGCCAGGGCATTCACAATGCGTTCGTGCTCGGTTAAGGTGGCGATGACCTCCAGCTTCCCGGTGGAGAGGGAGATCTTCTCCAGAAGGATGCTCTTATCGGCGTGAGCGATGGCGACGAGGAGGGTATCGCCGTTCTTACCCCCACACCAGAGCGTGGAGAGGCGTCCTCCGGTGTGGAAGGGCGGAAAGGTGCGCAGCAGCGTGCCGCTCTCCGTGTCCCAGGCCCGCACCACGCCCGCCTGCCCCACGCTGTAGAGCGTTTTGCCATCGGGAGAGAAGGCGACGCCAAAGACCCGGCCTGCGTGCCCTGTCAGCGAGTAGCGCAGGGTTCCCCGCTTCGTCTCCCAGAGCTTGACGGTCTGGTCACGGCTGGCGGTGGCCACCAGGCGGTTGTCCGGAGAGAAGGCAATCGCCATGATCTCCCCGAAATGACCGACTTGCAGGACGAGTTCGGGGCCGTTTTCGGCGGGGGCATCGCCTGCCTTCGGGGCAGGCTGCCTCCGTGCGACGGCATCGCCGCAACACAAGAGAGCCGGGAGGAAGACCAGGAGCGCGATGAGGATAGGGCGGACTTTCATGATGGTTTCCTTATGAGAAGGGGGTTTATACCAGTTTCTCCCAGGAGGTGTGTGCGGCCTGGTAGTGCGCCGTGGCAAGGACCTCCGCACCCAATGCTGCGGCGAGCCGTTCCAGGGCCTGCGTTGGGATCGCCGCATAGGCGGATTGCAATTCGCGCAGGATCCGCTCGGCATGTGCGTACAATGCCACGGCCTGTTGCCCATCTTTTGCCGCTTCGGCGACTTCGCCGAGATTATAGAGCATGAGGCCGATGCCATGACGGTCCCGCAGGGCACGGCGGAGGTTCAGGCTCTCGATATAGAGCTGGCGCGCCGTGGAAGGATCTCCCGCTGTGTAGGCCATTGCGCCCAGGTTGCCGAGGGTCTCCGCCTCGCCCCGCGCATCGCCCGCAGCGCGGCGATACCGCAGGCTCTGCTCATAAAGACGTTCTGCACCGTCCAGGTCGTTGCGCCGCGCGGCCAGGAAGGCCAGATTGTGCAGGGCATCGGCGCGCCCCTTGGGCGCGGTTTCCGGCCAGAGGGTGAGCGCCTCCTCGAAATGCGCCTGCGCTTTTTCTCTCTCGCCGACCTCCATCGCCAGCAGGCCGAGCAAGTTGAGGGAATCGGCGACGCCCTCCGGCGCCTGCTGTTCGCGGTAGAGCGCCAGAGCGGCTTCGGAGTGGCGGCGCACGGCCTCCCGGTCGCCGCGATCCAGCGCGAGGCGCGCCATGTCGTTGTTCAGAGCCGCACGGAGGGAGAGCCCCTCGCTCCCAAGCCGTTCGGCGGCCTGCAGCCCGCTCTCAAAGCACGCGCTGGCGTCTGTCCAGAGACCCAGGCTGTAGAGCGGCGGACCCAGGGCATGAGCCAGGCGCGCACAGAGTTGGTGTTGCCCGCTCTGCTGCGCCCAGTGTAGGGCCGAGCGGAGATTGTCCCGCTCCATGCTCAGCGCGTCGAGGGCTTGCGCCTCCTCGCATGTGCGCAGTTTTACGGCGCGCTGTTCGGCGAAAGTGAGGAAGAATTCGGCGTGGCGGCGGCGCACCTCATCATGGCTCAGCTTCTGTTCGGCATACTCGCGTACCAGTTCGAGCATCAGGAAGCGCATCTGCTGGGTCGTCGTATGGGTCTGGGTACGCAGGAAGGAGTGTTTGCGCAGCTCCTGCACGCCCTCGAACACATCCAGAACATCGCAGATGGCTTCCGCGGCTTCCAGTGTGAAGCCGTTGGAGAAGACGGCCAGTTCGGCGAAGAGCTCCTTGTCTTCATCGGTGAGCAGGTTGTGCGACCACTCGATGGCGCCGTTGAGGGCGCGCTGTCGGGGCGGCAGGTGGGGGGCGCGGGTCTGCAGAAGGCGAAACCACTCGTCGAGACGGTTGAGGATGTCGCGCGGGGTCATGGCGACCCCGCGCGAGGCGGCCAACTCTATTGCCAGCGGCATCCCCTCCAGGCGGCGGCAGAGTTCGGCGATGTCTGCCGTGTTCTCCTCCGTCCGTTCAAAGGCAGCCTGCCGCGCCTGAACCCGTTCGATAAAGAGCGCTTCCGCCTCCTCCTGCGATAGCGGAGGGATCTCGATGACCTGTTCCGCGGCGATTTCGAGTGCGCGGCGCGAGGTGACCAGCCATTTGATGTGCGGTGCGGCCTGGACCAGGGGGTTGAGCGCGACGCCCGCATCGGGGATCTGCTCGGTGTTGTCCAGTGCCAGCAGGGCCTGACGGTCGTGCAGGTGGGCGATGAGCTGCTCCTTGACGGAGGGCTGAGGTTTCAGGCTCACTCCCAGGTCCAGCGCGATCCGCTGCAGCATCTCCGCGCCGGTATGCGCTTCCTCCAACTCGAACCACCAGACCCCCTGCGGAAAAGCCTGCTCGCAGCGTCCGGCGAGTTCCAGCGCGGAGCGCGTCTTGCCCATGCCGCCGAAGCCTAAGAGCGTCAGGACGCGCGTTTTGGGTGACAGCAGCAGGTTGCGCCATTCCGTCAGCTCCGCTTCGCGCCCGATGAAGGGCGTCATGGGGATAGGCAGATTGCCGAGAGGCTCAGAGGGAGCAACCGAGAGGACTTCTGCCGCCGGAGGCGCAGGCGGTGGTTCCGGGATCGGCTCCGGAGCGGGCAGCAGGCGGCGGACTGTCGCCAACAGTTCGTCCAGATGCGCTTCCAGCGGGGGCGTGACCGCATTGAGCCAGTGGACGGGGCTGAGGTAGTACTCCAGCGCTTCGTGGGGCGTTACACTATCAATGCGAAAGGGCAGGACGCTGCGCTCCTTCTCAAAGGCCCGCTGTACCTCTCGGCGCACCTGAAGCGAGTCGTTGGAGGCGGCGGAGAAGATCAGCAGGGTGACCGGGCACTCTCCGATCCCCCGCACGATCGCTTCGCTCCAGTCCTGGCCCGGCAGGATATCGCGCGGCGCGATCCAGCAGCGGATGCCGTTCGCCTCCAGCATCGCACAGACTTGATCGGCGACCGCTTTGTCCTTCGATGAGTGACTTAGAAAAACGTCATACCCCATAAACCCGGCGCCCCCTTACCCTTCCTGGGCTTGCAGTTCGACAGAACCTCCTTTCTATCCTGCCCCTTTTTGTCTTTCCTGGGGCGTTCGGTTTTCCGTTTGGAATAAGATGGCTTGTCATAATTGTCCATATAGTGTACAATACGCACAATACAGAAAGAGAAAGTGAGGAATATGTGATGTCTCAAACGATAAGTTTGCGCCTGCCGGATGAACTGATAAGCCGCCTGGACCGCTTTGCCCGGATGCTAGGCAACGGCATGACCCGCACCAGAGCCAGCGTCTTGCTGTTGGACGAAGCGCTGCGGGAAGAAGAGTTTTCCATGATCGAGTTTCGCAATACGTTTGTTGGGCGACAGCCCTTTATCAAAGGGATGGGCATGGCGGTATGGGAATTCATCATGGTTGCCAGAGGCTTCGACATGGACGCCGAGCGCACTTCCGAATACCTGCAGTGCCCTATTGAGAACGTCAAGGCAGCGCTGAATTACTACCATGCGTTCCGCGAGGAGATAGACCAGGCGCTGGCCGATAACGATATTGGCGAGGAGCGGCTGAAACGGATGTTTCCTAATTTGCGCGTAATTACTATCCCCAGGCAAGACGAGGAGCAACCTTCCTGATGCTTGCCTTTCTGACGGACGCGCATATCTCACTGAGTGTGGCAGATCAGATAAAGGCGAAGCGACCGGAGCTTGTCATCTACAGCCTACAAGACTGGCGGGGGGGCGCGCTGCTTCAGGCAGATGACGATGTGATCCTGACGGCGGCGTTGGAAGAAGGGTTGACGCTCGTGACCTACGACCAGCGCACCATCGCCCCCATAGTGATGCAATGGGCGATGGAAGGGCGCGATCACGCGGGTATTATCTTCATTGATGAGAAAAGCATAACGCAGGCGGATGTAGGCGGCAAAGTACGCGCTCTTCTCAACTTATGGGACCAGGCGAACTTCCTGGATTGGACAAACGTCATCAGTTACCTGAAACCACAGAGTTAGCCAGCCCTAAAGCGCGGAATGGAAGAAGGTACGCACCTCCACTCCTCTGTGGGGGATGCTGTATCGTCATGCATCGACGGCCAATTCGGGTAGGACGTCGGCAGGCGCTTTAAGTGCCCGCCGACGTCATTTTGTGAGGCGCTGTTAGTGCGAAAATCTCTCGGCGAAACATAGGATCGCCAGATAAGAGCAATCAGCTTGTTCCGGGTTGGACGCGCAGATTGTCCACGACCTTGGTTACGCCGGAAACCCCCTTTGCCGTCTCCACGACGGTCTGTTTCTCTTCCTCGCTGCGGACATGGCCGCCCAGCGTCACCACCCCATCGGAGTTGGTATCGATATGCAGACCGCTCATATCTACGCCTTTGTGCGTGGAGAGGGCCGTGACGACTTTCGCCTGGATACCGACCCCGCCGACCGCCTTGCCCGTATCGTGCGCCAGGCTCTGGGTGTCCTGCTCGATCTTCTGGGAATCCTGCGTGCTGCAACCCATCAGCAATCCGGCCATCAGGAGCGCCGCCGGGGCCAAAATGGGACTATATCTGGAATTCATTTTCTCTATTCTCCGTCTATTTTCAGGTAGAGTGTAGCAGAGAGAGGGACGCGCCGCTGCAACGGCAGGAACGGCTTCCGCGTCCTTCCTAGGTAGAGATATAACGTGTACAAGCGCAATTTTGTTCAGAGAATATGGCGGGCCGTGCAGCGGAGTCGAACAAGAGGTTCGTTTTCACGTATCTCTCTGCGAAGCAACCCATACGACCGGAACCTTTCAACCCACCATTCCACCCATAGAGGAGACAACCGTGCGACTGAAAGACAAAGTAGCATTCATTACGGGCGCAAATAGCGGGATCGGCCAGGGAATTGCGGATCGCTTTGCCGCAGAAGGGGCGCATGTCGCCGTCAACTACCTGCCGGGGGGGACACGCCAGGCCGACGCCGAAGCCCAGATCGCCGCATACGGCACGACCGGGATCGCGGTCGGCGGCGATGTCAGCAAGCGTGAGGATGTGGAGCGGATGATCGCCGAAGTCGTCGCCAGGTTCGGACGGCTGGACATCGCCATCAACAACGCGGGCATCGAGATACGCAAGCCCTTCGTGGAGGTGACCGACGACGAGTGGAATAAGGTGCTCTCCATCAATCTCTATGGGGCCTTCCTGGTGCATCAGACGGCGGCGCGACAGATGATCAAACAGGGTGGGGGTGGCAGGCTTATCAACGTCTCCTCCGTCCACGAGGATATTCCCTTCCCCATGTACACCGCCTACTGCGCCTCGAAGGGCGGCATGCGGATGATGATGCGGAACGTGGCGATGGAGCTCGCGCCCAACAAGATCACGGTGAACAATATCGCCCCCGGCGCGATTGCCACCCCGATCAATCAGTCGGTGCTCAACGATCCCCAAGCCCTCAAAAATGCGCTCAGCGAGATCCCCTGGGGCCGCTTCGGCAAGCCCGCCGAAGTCGCCGCCGTGGCGGTCTTCCTCGCCAGCGATGAAGCCGAATATGTCACCGGCAGCACCTACTACGTAGACGGCGGCCTCACCCAGCAAGTCACGCTGTACTAAAGGAGTTGCTGTGACAGAAGAAGAGAATCGGCTGCAACTGGCGCGCGAACATAGCGAAGATTGGAAGCACTGGGGACCCTACGTGAGCGAACGGGCCTGGGGAACCGTGCGGGAAGACTACAGCCCGGATGGGGCTGCCTGGGACTATTTTCCCCATGACCATGCTCGCTCCAGGGTCTATCGCTGGAATGAGGACGGCCTGCTGGGGTTTTGCGACCGGCGACAGTATCTGTGTTTTGCGCTGGCGCTCTGGAATGGGAAGGACTCCTTCCTGAAAGAGCGCCTGTTCGGGTTGTCCGGACCGCAGGGTAATCATGGCGAAGACGTCAAGGAGTACTACTACTATCTCGACAGCACGCCCACGCACTCGTACTGCAAGGCGCTCTACAAGTATCCGATGGCTGCGTATCCCTACGAGCAGTTGGTGGAGGAGAACGGGCGGCGCGGCAAAACGGATCCCGAATACGAGCTGATGGATACGGGCGTCTTCGACGACAATCGCTACTTCGATGTGTTCGTCGAGTATGCCAAGGCCGAATCGGAAGACATCCTGATCGCCATCACGGTGGAGAACCGGGGCGTGGAGGCGGCCTCGCTGGAGGTTTTGCCGACGCTCTGGTTCCGCAACACCTGGGGGTGGGAGGCGGGCAGGCCGCGCCCCAAGCTCTATCGCCACTCCGTGAATCCCTCTATGGCGACGATCCGGGCCGAACACGTCCTGCTGGGCACGCGCTACCTGCTCTGCCAGAAGATGGGCAACGGCCCCGAACTGCTCTTCACAGAGAATGAATCCAACTTTGCACGGCTCTTCCCATCGCAAGGGACCAATACCACACCTTATGTCAAGGATGGTATCCACCGGTATGTCGTGAACGGCGAGAAAGGGGCCGTCAATCCGAACTCCGAGGGGACGAAGGTCGCCGTCCGCTACCAGTTGCAGGTGGGGCCGGGGGAATCCCAGACGATCCGCCTGCGTCTGACGCCGCTGGCGACCCTGAGCGGGCCGCTGGGCGCATCCTTTGAAAACATCCTGGCGCAGCGCAAAAGCGAAGCCGACGCATTCTACGCCAATCTCGCCCCGCAGGTCCTCTCGGAGGACGCCCGGATGGTGCAGCGGCAGGCATTCGCCGGAATGCTCTGGAGCAAGCAGTTCTATCACTACAACATCTTCAAGTGGCTCAAAGGCGATCCGACGCAACCCGCCCCCCCGCCGGAGCGCTTCAACGGACGCAATCACAACTGGGTGCATCTCGATAACGCCAGCGTCCTCTCCATGCCGGACAAGTGGGAGTATCCCTGGTACGCCGCCTGGGACCTGGCATTCCACACCATCCCGCTGGCCCTGGTGGACGCCGACTTCGCCAAGGAACAACTGCTGCAACTGCTGCGGGAGTGGTATATGCACCCGAATGGACAACTGCCGGCCTACGAGTGGGCCTTCGGGGACGTGAACCCGCCCGTGCATGCCTGGGCCGCCCTACGGGTCTATCAGATCGAGCGGAGGCTGCGCGGCGTCGGCGATGTGCACTTCCTGGAGCGGGTCTTTCATAAACTGCTGCTCAACTTCACCTGGTGGGTCAACCGGAAGGACACCGAGGGGAAGAACGTCTTTCAGGGCGGATTTCTGGGGCTGGATAATATCGGGGCCTTCGACCGGAGCAAGCCCCTGCCGACCGGCGGCTACATCAACCAATCCGACGGTACAAGCTGGATGGCCATGTACTGCCTCAACATGTTCGCACTGGCCGTCGAACTGGCCAACCATGACGATGCCTATGAGGACGTGGCGACGAAGTTCCTGGAGCACTTCTTCTTTATCGCCCACGCCATGAACGACCGCCCTGCCGCGCGCGGGGACGATGGGATCGATCTCTGGGACAATGAGGACGGCTTCTACTACGACGTGCTGCACCTGAACGATGGCACGTTCTTCCCCCTCCGGATTCGCTCGATGGTCGGCCTGATCCCCCTGCTGGCGGTGGAGACGGTGGAACCGCACATGCTGGAGAAGCTGCCGGACTTGAAGGAGCGCACGGAGTGGTTCCTGGAACACCGGCCCGATCTCTGCCAGGATATCGCCTCCGTGACGGTGGCGGGGGCGGAGGCGCGACGCATCTTCGCCGTTGTCAACCCGACCCGATTGCGCTGCATACTGGAGCGGATGCTCAATGAGAGCGAGTTTCTATCGCCGAACGGGCTGCGCGCCCTATCCCGCTATCATAAGGAGAATCCGTATCGGCTGGTGGCGCAGGGCATGACCTACCAGGTGGACTATCAGCCTGCGGAGTCGAACACCGCCCTGTTCGGGGGCAACTCCAACTGGCGCGGCCCGATCTGGTTCCCGCTCAATTACCTCCTCATCGAGGCGCTGCAGAAGTTCGATTACTACTATGGGAAGGACTTCAAAGTGGAGTTCCCGACCGGGTCCGGGCAGCAGATGACCCTCTGGGAGGTCTCCGTCGAACTGTCACGCCGGCTGATCGGTATCTTTCTGCGCGACGCCAACGGCAGACGCCCGGTCTTCGGAGGGAACGAACGCTTCCAGCAGGATCCTAATTGGTGCGATTACCTCCCGTTCCATGAGTATTTTCATGGAGATACGGGGGCCGGGCTGGGCGCAAGCCACCAGACGGGCTGGACCGGCCTGGTGGCCAAGCTCATCGACCAGAGCGGGGAGTGATGTACAGGCCAACAGAAATGTTTGGCCTTCACCGCCTTTATTCTCCCCTCTCCCTCTCAAGAAGAGGAGCCGGGGATGATAGGCGGAGCCGCGGGGTGGTTACGCCGGCTTCTTACGGCGGAGCGCCAGGAAGGCGATCACACCGACCACGGCAACGCCGCCCACGCCCAGGACGATATAGCGCAGCCTGTGTCCCCCGCCCTTGGCTGCAGCGGCGGCAGGAAGCTTGATATTCAGCGTCTGCTTGTTGTTTTTCCAGGTAAAGTCAACATCCAGGCTGTTCATCTTGGTCGCGCCGTCCGGGATTTGAAGGGAGCGGGGAGCATCGCCTGTGCCTTTTGCGGTCGCAACGCCGGTATCAAAGACACCCCGGACTTCCCCGATACACTTGATGGGGTCCGTAAAGTCCATCTTCGGAGCCGTTCCGGTGGGCGCGCCCACGCCGCCCGTATCCAGACCCTGAACGACCGTGGACGTGACGTGATCCTTGTCGAGGGTGACAGTCATCGACCCATCCCCCGGCGCTTCCACATGAGGCTTGAAGGTGACTTTGGTGTAGTACGTGCCGGCCTTGATATCACTCTTGTTCGTGACCGGCGCTCCTGTTCCATTGGGGATCAGAATGCTCAGACCCCGCATTTCGCCCGACCCCTGGAGGGGCGAACCGCTGAGTGTCAATGGCTTCAGTGTCTGCGCGCGGGCGGTGGTCGCCAGGGCGAGCAGGAGCATGGGCAGAAGCAGGAAGAGGGCGGCGCCTCTCTCCCTTCCCCGTTGCCTGTCAGTTGCAGGGAACCTGTCGTTCCGGTCTCTCTCTCCTAGAATTCTCATGATCTCTCTTCTCTCTGTTGGATATCGGCGCCCGAACCCGATCCACCCAGAGCCTGTATGATGTGGGCGACAACGGATGGAAAAAGCATATCCCCGATGGATATAATTATGAAGTGCCGCACATGGCGTTGTCAAGCAAGGCTCCTCGCCTTTCCCAGGCCCTCTCCTCCGCAGCTGTAGCTCTCACGATCCCACAAAAGAACTTGGGATAAGCCTTGACAAATCACATCTACCATGGTAAACTCTCCTATGAATCGTCTACCATGGTAAATCTACTGTGGTCTACTCCCCAGTTCCGGAAGGAGCCGACACGATGTCCCAGACACCGCACCGGTTAGGCAAAGTCCAACTACAGATCATGCAGGTCTTATGGCGGCGCGGCAGCGCCACAGCCCGTGAGATCACCGACGAGTTAAACCGCACGCTGCCTATCGCGCACAGCACGGTGCAGACCCTGCTGCGCAAATTGGAGGCTAAAGGCGCCGTGACGCATGCGTTGGAGGAGCGCACTTTTGTGTTTCGCCCTCTCTATGAGCAGACCGAGGTGACCGAATCGGCCATCGAGGAGCTCATGACGCGGCTGTTCAATGGCTCCGTCTATGGATTGGTCGCGCACCTGCTCAAGCGAGAGCGGATCTCGCCGGAGGAGTTGAAGCGCCTGCGTGAGCTTATCGCGAAGGAGGAGAAGCCATGAACGCCTTTGCGGTGGGCGTTTTGCCCGAGGTTTGCCGGGGGATTTTGCAGGTGGGGATCCGCCTCCTGCTCACCTCCCTGGTGCTGTGTCTGCTGGGGATGGTGTCGGGATACTTGCTGCGCAGGCAGGG
Organism: Chthonomonadaceae bacterium; assembly: GCA_035295825.1. GTDB lineage: Bacteria > Armatimonadota > Chthonomonadetes > Chthonomonadales > Chthonomonadaceae > DATGIG01. Next base: position 11,053 of record DATGIG010000297.1, read on the forward strand.
GGGAGCCGTCCGGGCGCTGGTCTACAAAGCCGCTTTTGGCGCGATCCTGCTGAGCGGCCTGCTGATCGTCAGCGGAGCCGGGCGCGTGACGCCACTCTGGAGCCTCTCCCTACCCCCCACGCAGGAGAGCGCCCTGCCGGTTCCCACACTGCCGGAGGCCGTGCACGACGATCATATCGACGCAGCCGTTTCTGCGCCCTCCCTATCATCCTCCGCTCCCGAGGGCGCGGGCGTCCGGCACGACAATAGAGGGCAGAAAGTCCTGATCTCCCTATATCCGGGCGTACAGGCGTCCTCTGAGGCGTCCGAGGCATTGCGCTCCCCGGACGCCGCCATGCACCTGGCTGCCCTCGTATCTTCCCCATCGCTCCCGCCCCGCGCCTGGCTCTATATCGGTATTGTCAGCGTCTGGCTGGGCGGTACGCTGCTCCTGCTGGCCTGGCTGGGCATCCACCAATTCGCACTTCTGCGGCTAAAGAGGACCTCTCACCCTGTAAAAGAGAGCGCACTGATCCACACGCTTCAGGAACTCTGCGGAGGCATGGCGCTCACGCCGCCGGATCTGGTGATCTCCCCGCAGGTATCTACTCCCTTTCTGGCAGGGTTATGGCGCCCAACTATCTTCCTGCCCACAGATTGGGAATCCCAGTTTGAGGCCGCCGCACTGCGCGCGATCCTGGCGCATGAGCTGAGCCACCTTCAGCGGCGCGATTGCGAGTGGAACCTGATGGTGCGACTGCTCAGCGCCCTTCTGTGGATACAGCCGATGGTATGGCTGCTCTCCCGGCAGTGGGAGCAGGTGAGTGAGGAGGTATGCGACCAGGCGGTGTTGGCGCAGAACTGCTCGCCGCGCGCGTATGCCGATTGCCTGCTTACCCTGGCGGAGCGCCTGGGCGCTTCCGGATCGGAGCCGGCGCTCGGGATGGGGATCATTGCATTCCGCTCCTCACTGGGGCAGCGTATCCAGCTTATTTTGACCCCGACGCGGCAGGCACGGCGGCTCTCAACACGCCAGCGGGTTGGGATCGGGATCGGAGCGCTGGTCGCGGGGGTATTGGTTCCCGGCCTCGTCGCCGCTACGGCGGCCCCTCCGCAGGAGACCTGGGCCAAGGATGCGCGCCTGAACCGGAAAGCCGCCATAACGGCGGAGGGTATTCCTCTCCGCGATCTGCTGGCACAGGTGTCGAAACAGTCCGGCATCGTTCTGCGTGCCGACGACTATGTGGCCGATGACAAGGTCCTCCTCTTTACTCCCGCCCGGCCTCTGCGCGACACCCTGGAGGATCTGGCGGCCCTGTACAACGACACCTGGCTGCCGCAGACGGCGAAGGATGGGACGGTCAGCTATCGGCTGATCCGGGATGTCCGCGCCCGAGGGTACGAGGATGGGCTGGCACGCGAGACGATCAACCGGATGCTGGCGCAACTGGACCAGCAGGTGAAAGCGCTGAGCGAGACGCCGGAGCAGCTTGCGAAACGTCCGGCGGACGATCCTATCCGCAAGCGGCTCTCCGACCGGGATGGGCGAATGGCGACCAGCTTCTATGCGCTGCTCAGCCCGGCCCAACGCGATACGCTCTTCGCCCAGGACCATCTCGTCGTTCCCTACAGCGCCCTCACCCCGGAGCAGCAGGAGCCGTTACGCCAGCAGTTTGAAGAGAAACGGGAGCGGGAGAAGGATTCCATCGCGCATGATCCCTCCCTGCTGTCTCCCCAATGGCTTCAGGAGAGCGGCTTGCGCTTCTTGCTGGATCTCTCGGGGGGCGTGCTCCATGCGAAAGTGGGCTTCTCCTATGGGCATATCACGCTCACGAAATTCGGCGCCATTGAGATCGCGGCGATTGACAGCCGATCCGGCGTACTGTTGCCTCCGCATGGCGATCCCTACACCGGCAAGCGCGTTCCTATGAACGCACCGCTTCCCAGGCTGGATGCCATCCAGGAGGCGCAAAGTAAAGCCGATTGGACGGATCGTCTGCTCAAATTGGCCGAGAAGTCCGGCCAGCCGATCCTGGCCGACTACTATCGCTGCCGTCCGTTGGAGAGACCGACCGCAGTCACGGCGTCTGCTACGGGGAAAACCAAAGAGGATGCCTTCTCCGTCCTGGATGCCTTCTGTCAGCCTGCCGGGTACCTCTGGTGGACACGGGAAAAGACCCTGTTATTCCGCAAGCAGGATTGGTATTCGCAACGTCTCTACGAAGTGCCGGATCGCTGGATGGTCCCGCTGGTCGAGCATCTGAAAGCGCAGGGCTATGTCCCGACCTATGCGGACGTCTGCTCTCTGACCGAACTGACGGACGCCCAGATCGCCGGACTGAACAGCCTTTCGGATTTCGCATGTCGCTCGGATCAGAAAGAGACGGGGGGAGTGCGCCAACTGTTGGCGATTTTTAAGGCGGCCTCCAATGTGATGCAGGGGCCGCTGGCCTCTGGGGTGGGCATCCAACAGATGCATCTCCTCACGCCGGAGGTATTCGAGCGGATTTCCCTGACCTACGACAAAATGACGCCGGAACAGCGTGGGCTTCTCCCTGCGCTGATTGCCGCCCAGAGCTATCCGCTTCCGCCGGAGGGAGCAAACAAATTCGAGGCCCGCCTGAACTACGATGACGAAAAAACGCACGCCTCCCCTACCGGCTATCTCTATCTTCCTATCGAATTAACCTGGGGCTGGAGTGAATCGGCGTCGAGTTGGATCGTGTCGCTGCCTGCCGCACTGCCGGACGACCGTCGGAATAAGACCAGAATCGAAATCCTGCCGGGGACCTGATCTCTTCACATAACGAGAACACAAAAAAACGGCCTGCAACTCCCTGAAAGAGTTGCAGGCCGATTTTTTACGCCGAAGGGAGATCAACCACGGGCGGCGTCATAGCGCTTGCCGACCTCGTCCCAGTTGACCACCTCCCACCAGGCGGTGAGGTAGTCGGGGCGTCGGTTCTGGTACTTGAGATAGTACGCATGCTCCCACACATCCACGCCGAGGATGGGGGTCTTGCCCTCCATGAGGGGGCTATCCTGATTGGGGGTGCTGGTGACCGAGAGCGCGCCGGAGCCATCGGCGACGAGCCAGGCCCAGCCGCTGCCGAACCGCTTGGTCCCCGCCTCGTTGGTCTGCTTCTTCAGGGCCTCGACATCGCCGAAGGTGCTGGTGATGGCCGCCGCCAGCGCCCCGGTCGGGGCTTTGCTACCGCCCGGAGTCATAATTTCCCAAAAAAGGGTATGATTGGCATGACCCCCGCCGTTGTTGCGCACTGCGGTGCGGATACTCTCCGGGAGGGCATTGAGATCGGCGATGATCTCCTCCACGCTCTTCCCATCCAGCCCGGACACATCCTTGATGGCGGCGTTCAGGTTATTGACATAGGCCTGATGATGCTTGCCATGGTGGATCTGCATCGTCTGGGTGTCAATGGTCGGCTCCAACGCCGAATAGTCGTAAGGCAGCGGAGGCAGGGTAAATTCCGGCATGATCTTTCTCCTTCCTGGGTTTGCATGTCAGATCCCCCGGATAAATCCTGGGGCTTGTCCCAGATCGGAGGCCAATTCCTCGTCACGGAACATTAGGCGCTCTGACAGGTGCGCCCGTGTTCACCCTCGATACAAGCAGGGAGAGCCATTCTGTCCGTACACCATCGTCGCCGGTTTGAAACCGTTGCCTCCACATCGGATGCAGCCAAGACGCGTGGGACGATCCCGCCGTCGGGTCAAGCGGAGTGCCTTACTCTCTGCACAGAGGTTCGGAAACAGATGATGACCGAGTTCCTGAGAAGCCGTTGACAAGGCGGCTTCCGAAAATTCGATATTCTATTATACCCGACAAACAAGCACTGGTCAATCTCAAAACGAGAGGAGGGTGCAAGGAGAAGACGGCCTTCGCGCTGAACGCCTGGGGAATCAGGCTCCCCGTTGAGACGCGAAGCCTTGATCCTTTAGCAAGTTCTCTTCGCGATAATAGTGTACCGCACGCCCCGCGCTTTTCAACAGGAGGCGCGGTCTATCTAAAGGCGTATTTCGAGCGGATTTCCGGAGGTGGGCAAGGGTGGAGACGGAATTCTGGGCCGTATGGGAGGCCGCGCGCCCCCTTTTCGCGTCCGATGCGACCGATGCCTTCCGGCAGGCCATGACGGGCGGCCTGTCGCGTCGCCGGGGCACGCCGCTCACCCATGCGGATCTTCCGGCCTGGCTGGTTCCGGGGTTGGCAGCGTTAGGCGTTGAGGCGGAGTTATTTCCCCTGCCCGAGGAGGCGCCGCTGCGCTCTCCCCTGCGCGGTTCGGCGCTGCCCGTCTTCGCGTTCTCCGGCCCGATAGAGCCTCCTCCCGTGGAGATGGGAGAGGGCGCTCCTCCGGAAGAGAATGGGGATGTGCCGGAGGTAATGATCGTAAGGCAGGGGATATGGCTACCAACAGTGCTGGGGAGATCCGGCCCCTTTCGTTGGAGCGACCGAGGCGGAAAGGAGGCGAGCGGGACATGGGAGCGCTTCCGGGCGCGCTTCTCGCACGCGCTTTCGGTTCGGAAAGCAGCGCGGCGAGGTCGGCGCAGGGAGCATTTGCAGGCGGCATGGCTGCGCTGGCTGGCCTACTCGGATGCGTATCCGGAGCGCGTTCCCACCGATAGGAAGGCGGATGCGCCGGTCCGCGCCCTGGCTGCTGATTTTCTCCACAAAGTCGCCGGGCAGCAGCGGGATCGGGTCTCGAACCGCCTGCGCTGGGCCGCGGAGGCTTACGCACAGGGCGATGTGCTCTTGGGGATCGCATTCTTACGTTCGGCGGCGCTGCAGGCCCTGCCCGCCGGCGTGCAGGCCGCGCTGCTCTCCGATCCCCAGATCACCGCGCTCTCAGAGATCGAGCGGCGCGAATTGATCTATCTGGCGCGCGCCGGAAGGCGCGACCTGAAGGTGCTGGCCGCGCGCCGCCTGGTGGGTGATAGGCGCCATCCCGAGGTCCAGAGCACCCTGCAGCAGTTGCTCCACGATCCGGATCCCTGGGTGCGCGCGGCGAGCAGGGCGTAGGACCCTGAATTTTGACATCGCGTTTGTCCAAAAAGGAGGCTGCAAACCATGTTATCCGAATTCAAAGCGTTTCTAACGAAGTCCAATGCGCTGGCCCTGGCTGTGGGCGTCATCATCGGCGCGGCGAGCGGCAAAGTCGTCTCGGCGCTGGTCGCCGATATTCTGATGCCGCTCATCGGGTTGATCCTGCCCAAAGGCGACTGGCGCACGGCCCAGTGGATTCTCTCCCAGGCTCCGGACCCCACGGACCCCAATAAGATGGTCATCAACGCCATCAAGTATGGCGACTTCCTGGGCAATGTCGTGGACTTCATCGCCATCGCCCTCGTCGTCTTCCTGCTCACCAAGTGGCTGCTGCGCCCCGCGCCGGAAGCGCCCACCAAGGACTGCCCCTTCTGCAAGGAGAAGCTGCCGATGGACGCCACCAAGTGCAAAGCCTGTACCTCCGTCCTTCCGGATTAGACTGACTGTTTCACCCCTCTTCTCTACCAGAAGAGGGGTGAGGATGAGGTTTATCTTCGCCGCATGCGCTCTGCCGGGCGCCTCCTAATTGCCGGTGCTCCCTGGATGCCTGGTTTTATGGACCGTTTTCCGGGCCGTCAGTGCGTTGAGCCTGGCTTCCAGAGCGTCCAGACGCTGCTGCTCCTGCTTCAAGGCGGCAATCTGCTTCTGCTGCTCCTTGATCGCCTCCACCAGCACCGGGACCACCTGCATATAGTCTACCGAGAGATAGCCGTCCTGGTCTTTGCTGACAAGTTGCGGCAGGACGCTCTGCACTTCCTGCGCGATGAACCCGGCCTGACGCGTCGCAGGAAAGTTCATCTGTGGGAAGGCATCGCGATTGTAGTCGTAGGTGACACTGTGTAGTTTTCGGATGGCGTCCAGTGCATTGTCGAGAGACTGCACATGTATTTTGTAACGGGCATCCGAGGCATGCGTCAGCGCTCCGGAGTAGGTCAGGTTGCCGCTGATCATCACATTGCCGTGAAAGTAGCCTGCGAGCCCTGTTGTGGAGTATGCATAGAGGCCAAATTGAGTGCCGACGGCACGGATTCCCGCATTGCCGCCCTGCCCATAGATGCCATCCCCGATGTTGCTGATGCCCCATACTCCGGGTTGGGAGGAGGCTCTGCCGATGACGCCCGGTGAGACATAGTTGGGGCCGTCACCGGTTCCCTGGATCGTCCCAGCGACGTCCAGCGTCCAGATGGGGTTGGTGAGGCCGATCCCGACGCAATTGCCGCCTCCTCGACCGCCGTTGCTGTTGAGGATCAGAGGACCGCCGTAGGTTTGAATCCACTGAAACCCGGAATTCGAGCCCAGCAGCAAGCCCTTGGCGTTGCCCGGAAGGGCGGCGGGCGGTGTGGCGTTCCCACCGATCTGGAGCGGTTGATTGAGCGGCGTTTGTGCGTTGACGCCGGGCGCGAACCCTGCGATCAGGCCGGCAACGGCAACCGGGAGGACGGCAAAATGAATTATATGCTGTTTCATTGTATCCGACTTTCCTTTCTTATCGATTAAGGCGAGTGGAGTTTGCCACCCGACCATCCGAACATCGTGAGCTGTGTGATTCCAATCCCTCCGCTGATGGCGCTGGTGCTGACGCTGGCCGTATTGCTCTGACCGCCGCTCACGGAGCTGCTGATGCCGTGTGCGTCATTGAGCGCCCCTCCGCTGACGGAGGCGTTGAGCCCGCTGGCGAGGTTGGCGGCGCCGCCGCTGACGGTGGCAAAATTGCCGATTGCCAGGTTGAAGTTCCCCCCGAGGACAGAGGCATTGCTGCCGTTTGCCATGTTCGACTCTCCCCCGCTAATGGAGGCAAAAGCGCCGCCGGCTATGTTGGTGTCCCCTCCGAGTACGGAGGCATAAGCCCCCGAGATCGTGTTGCACGCTCCGGCGACCAGTCCCCCGAAGGAGGAGTAATCCTGGAACTGCCCCACAATGAGGTTGTGCGAGCCGGTGCGGTTATCCGGATCTCCCCAGAGGGCGCGGCTCTCGTTGTAGCCTAGGATCAGATTGCCCAGGCCGTTGGTCCGGGTCTGAGCCGGGTTGATATTCAAGGGATCATGGGGCAGCCCATTGGTCGCTCCCAAGCCGTTGTTCAGAAAGAGATTACAGCCCGAGAAGACCGTTGCCCGAGATGCCGCGTCCGCGCTCATGAACTGGGTTTTGGTCTCCAGCGCGGTCGCCCGGTTCGCCAGGGCGGCCTCCGCCTGCTGGGCGCGGGCCGTCTCCTTTGCCATGGAGTTTTGAAGCGCCGTGATGGTGGTCTGTTGGGCCACCTCTTTTGCGCTGAGGTTATTGACCGTGTTTTGGAGTGCCGCGACCACGTTCTGGAGGTTGGCGATGGCAGCGTTCTGCTGCGTCTCGGTCAGGGGCGCTTGAGCCGAGGCCGAGCCGCGAAGCAGGCAGGCCAGCGCTACGGTGACACACAGACCAATCAGCGTTTGGCGGATAGATTTAGCGATAAACGGGTGCATATTGGGATTTCTTCTTTCTCTCAATTGCCGGTAAGGCCATCGTGCCGACCTGAGTGCACAAGCCTGCTCGGTAAGACCCTCCGTGTGGTACTCTCTGCGCAGGGAATCCCTGCGCAGACAACATAAGGATAACACCCAACCGGGGATTGCGTCATGTATCCGCAGATACATCGGTAGATACATTCGTAGAACAGAACGTCGCGTGGTAGCGAGGAAGGAGAACGATGCGAACCGATCCGAAGGGAAGAAGGGAGATCCGGCAGCCGGAGAGCTTGCCCGCGAGGCCGCTATTGACCACAAAGCTTGCCATCCCCACGATGAGGGCGGGCCAGGTTGCCCGCGCTCGCCTGACCGACCGCCTGGACTTGAGTACGCCCCAGCGGCTGCTCCTGGTGGAAGCGCCTGCAGGTTGGGGCAAGACCTCTCTGCTCAGCGAATGGATCGCCCGGCAGGCGAACGGGCCCCGTTCCATCGCCTGGGTCTCCCTGGACCCAGGCGACAACGACCCGATGCGCTTCCTCCTCTATCTGACGGCAGCGTGCGGCAGAGCGCATCCGGGACTGGGCGAAGCCGCACACGCCCTGCTGCTCTCGCCGCAACCCGCACCGCCGGATGTTGTCCTGACCCAATTGCTCAATGAGATCGGCGGGCTGGATCACCCTCTGACAATCGTCCTGGACGACTACCATATGATTGAGGAGGCATCCGTACATGAGGCGGCGACGTTCCTGTTGGAGCATTTGCCGCCCTGCGTGCATCTGGTCCTCGCCACCCGCACCGACCCGCCGCTGCCGCTGCCCCGCATGCGCGCCCGCGGCCAACTCCTCGATATTCGGACGGACGACCTGCGGTTCACACAGGATGAAGCCGCCGCCTTCCTCAATCAGGTCATGGGGTTGAACCTGAATGCGGACTCTGTGGCACACCTGGAGGCGCGGACGGAGGGCTGGATCGCCGGCTTGCAATTGGCGGCGCTCTCCCTGCAGGGGCGAGAGGACCTGCCCGCGTATATCGCCGCATTCACCGGAAGCAACCGCTTCATCGTAGACTACCTCTTCGACGAAGTGCTGGCGCGCCAGCCGGAAGCGCTGCAGACCTCCCTGATGGAGACCGCGATCCTGAACCGCCTCTGCGCCCCCTTATGCGAGGCGGTCACCGGGCAGTCGGGCGGACAGGCGCTCCTGGAGCGGCTGGAAGCGGACAATCTATTTATTAGTCCGTTGGACGATGCGCGGCGATGGTATCGCTACCATCCCCTCTTCGCCGATGTGTTGCGTGCCCGGCTTGCGGAGTGGGGGGAAGCGCGGGTGATGGAATTGCATGCCCGCGCCTCCGCCTGGTATGCGCAGGAGGGCATGGTAGAAGAGGCGGTCTTTCATGCCCTGGAGAGCCGGCATTGGGAGATGGCGGCCCGGCTTATCGAGCGGTATAGCGATGCGCTCTGGGAACAGGGCGGGCAACGCACGCTGGAGCGCTGGCTCAAGGCGCTACCCACCGAGTGGGTAGCGCGTCGCCCGGTGCTCAGCGTCATGCAAGCGTTCCTCCACCTGTCCGCCCTCCGGTTTCCGGCGGCGTTGGCGACGCTCGATACATGTCGGCGAACCGTCCAGAACGAGGAGGTCTGGACCCCGGATATTCAGGGCAGGGCCGCTGCCATTCGCAGCAGCGTTCAGCGGCTCCAGGGCCAACTCGATGTCGCTGTTACCCTTGCTCAGGAAGCCCTGGCCTGCCTTGCCGAGGACAACGGGTTCTGGCGAAGCTCCGCCCTCGTCTCCCTGGGAGTCGCGCTCTCGGAGAGCGACCACCTGAGCGCGGCCAACACGGCCCTCATCGAGGCGATTGCAGAGAGCCGGTGTATCGGGAATATGCACACCTATCTCCTG
>DATGIG010000298.1:0-5127 GCA_035295825.1 Chthonomonadaceae bacterium
CGCTCCATCCTCCACCCAGGCTACCGAGTCGGCTTTCAACTCTTCAACTTGGCGGGTAAACCAGAGCCGCTTGCCGGGCAGTGCGCCCTCGCCGATGGCTCTCGCCGTCGGATTGTCGTAGTTGATTACCGCCCAATCCTCCGATCCCTGCGCGGCGAACAGACGCGCCTTTGTCTGCGCATACTCCTCGAAGCTCGCGTGCCGGTTGAGATGGTCCGGCATCACATTGGTGAGGACGCCCACCTTCGGGGCGAACCGCTCGACCCACTCCAATTGAAAACTGCTGATCTCCGCGTCCAGGATCGCCCCCTGGCTCTCATCAGCCGCCTCGACCAGCGTCTTCTTGATCTCATCCGCGCTCACATTGCCCGCCACGACATTGGCGATGCCCGCCTCCGAAAGCATGGCAGCAATCAGCAGGGTCGTCGTGGTCTTGCCATTGGTCCCTGTCGTGGCGATTATCGGCGCCTCTGCCAGACGGTACGCCAGTTCGATCTCCGACCAGACGGGAATGCCACGCCGTACTGCCTCCTGCAACACCGCTACCGTCCGGGGCACGCCCGGACTGGTGACCACCAACTCCGTCCCCTCCGGCAGCGCCTCGGCTACACCCGCGCCTGCCACGAAAGTCACTCCCGTTGCCGCCACCTCTACAATCCGCTCCTCCCCCAACTTCGCCGCCGCCTGGCTGTCGGAGAGCAGGACCTCCGCGCCGAGGCGCTGCAGCACCCGCGCCGCGCCTATGCCGCTGCGCGCCGCCCCGATCACGCTGATTTTCCTGCCGCGAAACTCCATTATCCCCGGCCCCAGAGCAGCGCCAGGCCCGCGCAGAGCGCCCCGGCGATCCAGAAACGCAAGACCACCTGCATCTCGTGCCAGCCCAACTCCTCGAAGTGGTGGTGTAGGGGCGAGCGCTTGAAGACACGATTCGCTTTCGCGTAGTCCAGGCCGCGTGTCCGTTTGCGCCACTGGAATACGCTGACCTGGATCATGACCGAGAAGAGCTCCGCCCAGCAGACGAGGGAGGCGACGATCAGGCCGATCTCCTGCTTGCCGATCAGAGCGACGCCCGCCAGCGCCGCGCCGAGCGCCAGGGAGAAGGTGTCGCCCATAAAGACCTGCGCCTTATGAGCGTTCCACCACAGAAAACCTGCCAGCGCGCCGGCGAGGATCGTCGTGAAGAGGCCGAGGGCAGGGAAAGCGGCGTAGAGTAGCCCTGCCATGGCGAGGCAGATGAGTATTCCCAGGCCTGACGAGAGGCCGTCCAGGCCGTCGGTGATGTTGGTCGCGTTCGAGAAGCCGACCAGGAACAGCACCGCCAGCGGGTAGTACCACCAGCCCAGATCTATCGTAAAGGGGGAGGTGATTGCGATAGGAGCCAGTTCGACCTGCGTGGTCCAGCCGGTTTTGGCCGTTCCTGCCAGCCAGAAGGCGAACCCGATGGCGACCACTAATTGGGCTCCGAACTTCTCCCGCGCTCTCAGTCCCAGGTTCTTGCCCCGCTTTGCGCTCAGATAGTCGTCTGCAAATCCGATGCCTCCGAAGGCCAGGGTCAGCAGGAGCAGCGGCAGGATCGCGCTATCTTCTGAGAAGGTAACGGAGGGTGAGGTGCGTTTGAAGAGCATCCACCCCAGCGTCGTTACCGTCAGCGAGAAGAGGATGAGCAGGCCGCCCATGGTGGGCGTCCCCTGCTTGGCGGCGTGGGTGGTGGGGGCGTCCTCGCTGATATTCTGCCTGGCGTTGAGCCGACGCAGTTGGCTGATTGTCCACCTGCCGGGCAGGGCCGCCAGGAGAAACGCGACAACAAAGCCCAGAAGGAGGTTAGCCATGTCCGCCTGCGCTCTCTTCACCTGTCAACGCCGCCACGATCTTCTCCATCTCCAGCGCCCGCGACCCCTTCACCAGGATGGTGTCGCCCGGCTTCACCAGTTCACGCACTCCTATCACCGCACTCTCGGTATCGGGAAAATGGACAATCTCACGAATTGGTGGGGGCCGCTTGGTTGAATAGGGCCATTCGTATTTTCGGAGATCGCCGATATGTTTTGCCAGGGGGCCAACCGTGATCAGGAGCCGAACGCCTATGTTTCGGACGAACCAACCCAGCGAGATATGTTCCCGTTCCGCAATGTCGCCCAACTCTCGCATATCGCCAAGAATAGCAACTCCCGTTCTGCCCTCTTCTCCCTCCACCATATTGTTGAGTGTTGTGATCGCCTCCCGCATGCTTTCCGGTCCGGCGTTATAGCAATCGTCCAGGATCGTCAGCCCATCGGCAGTGTGCCGAACGGTCATACGGCCTTCCGCTCCCTGCCACCCTTCCAGGGCGGAAATGGCCTGGGGAGTTGGTATATCCAGCGCATGCCCAACGGCCAGCGCAGCCATTGCATTAGGAATATGATGGGATCCGACAACCTGAAGGGAGACGGGTAGACTATGTACCATATTTCCTACCCGCACTCGGAAGGTTACCTTGCCTTCCGGATTCACGACGGTTCCATAATAGGTACCTCTTACTGTAGCGCGGTCCGGAAAGAGCCGCTCAGAATCGGCAAAATAGGGAGTCAAACGATCTACTTCTGTGTATTTTCCTCCCTCGTAGGTAATGCGTCGGCAGTGTTTTGGGATCTTCTTCAGTATGATCGCAGCGCCAAATGTATGCACAGGGATAATCGCTATTCCATCGGCAGGCAGGCGCGCAAAGAGTTCCGCCTTAGCGCGTGCGATGTTCTCTTGGGAACCCAAAAACTCCAGATGTGCATGGCCGATGTTGGTAATGATGCCGATGTTCGGCTGGGCGATTTCGGCGAGGCGATCTATCTCGCCAAGCGCCCGCATCCCCATCTCGATGACGGCGGCTGTATGTTCTCGCGTTAGTTGAAAAATCGTGAGAGGAACGCCGATCTCATTGTTATAGTTCTTCTCGCTGGTGAGCACATTGTATTTTGTGCGGAGGACGGCGGCGATCATCTCCTTGGTGGAGGTCTTGCCAACGCTTCCGGTGATGCCGATGACAGGCAACGTGAACTGACGCCGGTAGTGCATTGCCAGGTCGCCCAGGGCCCGTAAGGTGTCCGGCACGACCAGTTGTGTGCCTGAAACGTTTTCTATTGGGTGCGAGACTACGACGCCCACGGCCCCTGCTTCCAACGCTTTCGCCACATACGTGTGGCCATCCGCGTGTTCGCCTTGCAGCGCGAAGAAGAGCGCGCCCGGCGTCGCCTTGCGCGAATCGATACAGATACTGGTACACAACGGCGTCGAAGCATCCATAGTTTCGCGTCCGTGAGGACGCTCCGTTATCACATCGCTTTGCCCAGAGTCCCCCCTCTCCCAGAATTGGGGGAGGGGTTGGGGGTGGGGGCCAAGGACTTCGGCTTTCAGCACGTTTGCCGCCCAGGCGAGGGAGAAGGGTTCCATTAGTGGGGACCCTCCAGAAGCTCTTGTGCGACCTTTTTGTCGTCGAATGGCAGCACGGTATCGCCGACGATCTGGTAGTCCTCGTGGCCTTTGCCCGCGATGAGAATCAGGTCTCCGGGGCGGGCGAGGGAGAGCGCCAGCCCAATGGCCTGCCTGCGGTCCGGCTGGACGTGGATCTCCGCGCGGATCTCCGGGTCGGAGGCGGCGTCCATGCCCTTCAGGATCTCCGCGATGATCGCATTCGGATCTTCGTGGCGCGGGTTGTCGGAGGTCACGATGGCGATATCGGACTGCGTGGCGGCCAACCGGCCCATGATCGGGCGTTTGGTGCGGTCCCGGTTGCCGCCGCACCCGAAGACCGTCAGGATGCGTGCCGGATGCAATTCGTGCGCCGAGCGGAGCAGGTTGGCCAGGCCGTCCGGTGTGTGTGCGTAGTCTACGATGATGCTGAACCCCCGGTCCCCGGTCGGAACCGCCTCGAAGCGGCCCGGAACCGGCGGGAGGTGGGCCAGGCCGGCGGCGATGGTCTCCCGAGGGACGCCCAGCCGCAGGGCCGCGCCGATAGCGCCCAGCGCATTCGCTACCTGGAAAGCCCCGCCGATGGGCAGGGTGATCGGGAAGGCATACTTCTCGATGCCCGAATCGTATACGGCGGTGAAGGCCGCGCCCTCCGGCGAGAGGCGCACATCCTCTGCGCGCAGGACGGCGGGATCGTCGCCTGGCGCGAACGTGATGACGTCGCCCCGCGCCAGGGTCACCATGTCGCGCCCCTCCCACTGCCCGGTGTTGATGACGGCGCGGAAAACGGCGCTGTCCGGACGGGGATAGAGGACCGGATACTCGGCAAACAGACGCGCCTTCGCCTCGAAATACTCCGCCATCGTCTTATGGAAGTCCAGATGGTCCTGGGTCAGGTTGGTGAAGATGGCGGTGTTGAAGGCGATGCCGTCCGTGCGATGCTGCGCCAGCGCGTGCGAGGAGACCTCCATCACCACGGCATCCGCGCCCGCATCCCGCATCTGCGCCAGGAGCGCCTGGAGTTCGTCGGCCTCCGGCGTGGTGTGGTTGCTGGGGATCGGCTCACCGTCCAGCTCCGCGCCCAGCGTGCCGATGGTTCCCACGCGCTTGCCCCACGCCCGCAGGATGGCCGCGACCATCCGCGTGGTGGTCGTCTTGCCGTTGGTGCCGGTCACGCCCACCATAAGCAGGGCATGCGACGGATCGCCATAAAAGCCGCAGGCCAGGAGCGGCAGGGCCTGGCGGGTATCCTTGACGGTCAGGACGGTGGCATCGGGCGGCAGGGTGACGCCGACCTCCTCCAGGCCGCCCCGGTTGACGACCACGGCGACCGCACCGGCTTCCAGCGCCTGGGCCGCGTTGCGGTGCGCATCGTGGTTGGCGCCCTTCAGGCAGACAAAGAGGTCGCCGGCCTGGACGGTACGCGAATCGCGGCACAACCCGGTTACGGTATGGTCCGTGGGACCACTGACGAGGACGCCGGGAAGCCGGGCGATCAGTTGCGAGAGAGGGAGTGCGTAGGGCACGTTTTCAACCTCGAAAAAGCCCATCTCCAAACCTTCCTTCTGGGGAGGGCAGACGGGATCTTAATTTTGCTCTATTGTACCGTTTTCTCCAAAAGAAAAAAGGGGCCGCACACAAAAGGCACGGCCCCGAACCCACACGCCGAACCGGAGCAGGCCGCGTGTG
>DATGIG010000299.1:0-24043 GCA_035295825.1 Chthonomonadaceae bacterium
GGAGCGTATATTGAAGTCGGCTGACGGAAGCATAGACGCCGACGCCCGTCGCCGCTCCCGTAAAGGGCGCTTTGTAGGCGATGCTGGGCAGATCGGAGATGGGGATCTGGATGGCATAGGTAAGGACGTTGAAGCCTTTGAAGCCATCCACGCCGCCGCCGGCCTGCCCATTCGAGTTGCCGAGAATGCGCGGGTCCAGCAGATCGAAGATGCCGGGAATATCGCAGAAGAAGCTGTCATCGCGCGAGCCGCAGAAGACCGTTTCTCCCGTGGGCAGGTCGTAGACGGTTTCGGCGGTATAGCGGTCGAGCGCAGCGCGGGAGGTAGCGCCGGAAATCGCGATACCGGTCGTCGGGTCGTTGTAGAAGGGCGTGGTGCGCAGCCCCACATTCGGCGGGGGCGTCAGCATACCGCTGCCCAGTGTGGTAGTGCTGCTTCCGATCACTTTCGTCACGGTGTAGGTCTGCGTGTAGTTGTGCCGTGCGTCGTTGACGTGCTGGATCGGCCCGATCTCCGTGCCGACGCCATAAGACAGCGCCGTGTTGGGATTTTTGTAACCGGAATTGACGGACGAGAAGCGGAAATTATAAGTGCGTAGAGTGGCGCCCGTGTTCGGGTCGGCGATATTGATGCTGTAGAGCGCATCATCGGCGAACTTGTCGTAGATGACGCCGTCGCCCGGCTCGCAGAAGGGATGGACATTGACAACGAGGTTCAGCACTTTCGTCTGGCCTCGCATCCCGACAAAAGCATAGACATCGGTCAGGTTGGCCTGGGGGTCTTGTTTGATGAGCGGTGCGTCGCTATGGCTGGAAGCCAGGGCAGCGCCGCCTGCCAGGGCGAGCACACCTGCCGCGCCCAGGGTGGATAACATACGTTTACAATTCACCATACTTGTCTCCTTATGGTCCGGATAGTGCGATTCGGAGCGAGCTTCCCCTCGCTCCTCGTAGGTCGGTGCTGCATGACCTACAGCGCCATGGTATCAGGCCAAGGTTACAAACAGGTAAAGAGGATGCAACGTGTGCGCTACAAATCCACCGTCCGAGGATTTTTCGTGGGGAAAACTCGGAAAAACGCAAAGTCACCCTTGACAGGTAGGGGAAACGTTACTATAATGAAAAAAAGGATTACCGTGTGCAGATTACCGGTTGCGGGATGGGCAGCCACAGGGCTGCAGGCGGGATTCCTCTCAGAAAAGAGCCGTCATGCCACGCTCCAGGCAAACCACAATTCGCGACCTGGCCAGAGAGTTACAGGTATCGCATACAACCGTCTCCCGTGCCTTGAACGGCAAGGGCGAAGGGTTCATCTCGGAAGAGACGCGGCGCAAAGTGATGGAGACCGCCGCCCGGATGAACTACCGCCCCCACCGCGTGGCGCGGGCGCTGGCGACGGGACGCACCGGAATGATCGCGCTCTGGGTGGAGGATCTGCGGCAGCCCTACGCGGTCAGTATCATGAACCACGTTCTGAGCCAGGTCAACGACCCCTGCGTGGAACTGGTGATCCGGGCGATGCGTCCTATGGACACCACGCCCCAGGAGGTGGCGCAGTGGCATGTGGACGGCATCCTGGCCCTGGATGGCGTGGATTATCTCCGGAGCTTATCGGCACAGGGGCTGACGAATTGCCCGCCGCTGGTGGCGATGGGCGATCCGCCGAGAATCGAGGTGGACCACGTGGGCGTGGACCTGTATGCCGGCGCTGTCGAAGCCGTGCGCCACTTGGTCGCCGCCGGATGTCGACGGATCGCGTTTTTTACCAACGACTGGGGCAATCGGGAGGATGAGGCCCGTTACGCCGGATACACCTCCACGATGCAAGCGGCAGGGCGCGATCCGGAATACATCGTGATGACCGGGAATACGCGTGAGGCCGCCCGGGAGACGATCCGCGCATATGTCACACGGGAGGGCTGCCCGGATGGCCTGTTCTGCTTGAGTGACGCCATCGCGATCAGCGCCTATCGGGGCCTGCTGGACCTCCAGCTCCGTGTTCCCGAAGACGTTGCCCTCGTGGGCTGCGACGGCTTGCGGGAGACGGAGTACCTGGAGCGCCCGCTGACCACCATCGTCCAGCCCTTCGATGCGATGTCCGCCCTGGCCTGGCAGTTTCTGCGCCAACGGATGGAGGATCCCTCCCTTCCGATCCAGAGGCGGATCCTGGCGCCGCGTCTGGAGGTACGCGCATCGTCGCTACGTTGACCCTGGGCCTGTCCTGCGGGTGTTGGGCGGCATACACCGCCCCCCGCCGGCCCTCTCTAGAATTACATGGACTTATCATCTGGAGGGCGCTCTCCCGTGCTCTCCGCATCACATGCCGGATCGGCATCATCGGAAGAGCGCTCCTGGCGCTCATAACAAAACAGCGGACAGCGATGTTCCGCGTCCCTAAGTCCCATTTCGGGAGGAACTTATGAACAGCAAGTCACGCACTGGTTTCACACTCATTGAATTGCTTGTCGTCATCGCCATCATCGCGATTCTGGCGGCCATTCTCTTCCCCGTTTTTGCGCAAGCCCGCGAGGCGGCGCGCAAAACCTCCTGTCTGAGCAATACGAAGCAACTTGGCCTGGGTATTATGCAGTATGTCCAGGACTACGACGAGACGTATCCGATGGATGAGTGGAACGCCTCGACGATTGGTACCTCCGACAACGATACCCACTCCGGGAACTACATCACCGTGGTCACCTGGGTCTGGCAGGTGCAGCCCTACATTAAGAACCGCCAGGTCCTGGTCTGCCCCTCGGACGTCAACCCCAAGCACTGGAGTACCGGCTACGATGCCGACCCGTGCAATCTCACCTCCTGCTGCGACGGCTGGGGCATCCCGACGCCGATGAGCTACGCCATTAACGACAGTGTGATCGGATGGAGTTGGACGCCCGGCGTCGGCGCCGACCCGTGCGGCAACGGCGACGGAAGCTGGCTCCAGGGCTCCGGCCTGGAGGTGAAGAGCATGGCCGCCATTCCGACGCCTGCCTCCACCTATGTGCTGGGCGACACCGGACAGGAATTCATGGAGAACCCCTGGATCAACGACGTTCGCGCCGCCAACTACAGTCGGAAATACAACAGCAAAGCGCCTTATGGCGGGTACTCCAGAGACGGTAACAACCCCAACTGGAAGGCTCTTCTGGAGTCCGGGAGCGTTTCTCGGCATCAGATGGGTGAGAATCTCACCTATTGCGACGGTCACAGCAAGTTTCAGCACCATAACCGCATCTGGAGCGGAAACCCCTGGGACGATACGGTGGTTCGGGCCGCCCCCTGGTTCGTCGCTCCCGAGGGCCTGTGCGTGCGTGATTACCCTGGCGATCCGAACCAGGCCGGCACGTACATGAACATGTGCGACTGAGCCGAGTGCTGACGGTCGCCCGGCCCAACAACTCTCGGAGCGACCACGGGAGAATGCGAACGTGAAGAAGGAACTCAGTACGACAACCATCGCTGCGGTGGTCGGTATCGTCGTCGTCATCCTGGTCCTCGTCGGGTGGTGGATGTGGCGTCAACCCGCAAGCGTGGGCAGCACCGCATCGCCCCCCGGCACACCGCAGGCCGCGGCCGAACTAAAGTCCAGAGGCCAGCAGATGCGCGAGGATTTCATGGCAGGGCACAAGCGTGACCACCAATCCAATGGAGGCGCGACCGCGCCAAGCGGCCAGTAATCCATCCTAATCAGGGAACAGGAGGCATCCCGCATTTTGGCCTGAGATTATCCATCCCCGGTCAAAATGCGGGATGCCTCCTTGTATTTCGGCAGCCGGAGGGCGCCGCCAGCTCTCCGGGTTTGCGCTCACCATCTCCTCACCACCAGGATTTCCCTTTTTTGAACATGTTCATTTTACGTATTGACACCGGATCGGTTTCGTTGTAAACTGATAAGTGAACACGTTCATTTTTAATGGTGCGGAGGAAGACCAAAATGCGGATCGTAATTTTCGGCGCAGATGGGTTTTGCGGACGCCTGCTGGTTCCCTACTTTGTCGCGGCAGGACATGAGGTCATCGTCGTTACGCGGAGGGCGAACTCCCTTCCCGGTGTGATCGCGTGGCGATGGGATGGTCAAACGCTGGGGGAGTGGACGCTCGCCCTGGAGGGCGCGGATGCCGTCATTAACCTGGCAGGGCGTAGCGTCAACTGCCGCTATACGCCGGCCCACTGTGCTGAGATCTATGCCTCGCGCCTCGACTCCACGTGGATCCTTGGAGAGGCTATCGCGGCCTGCGTGACACCGCCGCGTGTCTGGCTGAACGCCTCCTCGGCGACGATCTACCGCCATGCCCAAGATCGCCCGATGGATGAGGAGACGGGAGAGATCGGAGCGGGGTTTTCGGTGGACGTCTGCCGCCGATGGGAACGCGAACTCTTTCGTGCCCCAACGCCGGAGACGCGCCGGGTCGCGCTCCGTTCGGCGATGGTCTTTGCGCCACAGGCAGGCGGGGTCTGGGATGCCTTTGCAGGATTGGCCCGATGGGGGCTTGCCGGCCCGATGGCGGGTGGGCGACACTATGTGAGCTGGATCCATGGGGAGGACTTCTGCCGCGCCGTCGCCTGGATCCTCGCCCGCGAAGAACTGGCCGGCCCGGTGAACCTTGCCGCTCCGAACCCTCTGCCGAACCACGACTTTCTGAGTGCGCTCCGACGGGCGATAGGACAGCCCATAGGTCTCCCCTCTGCCCGATGGACGCTGGAGGTCGGGGCCTGGCTGCGCCACACCGAAGCGGAACTGCTGCTCAAGAGCCGCCGCGTCGTTCCGGGCAAACTCCTCGCCTCCGGCTTTACCTTCTGCTACCCTACCTGGCCGGACGCCGCCCGAGCGTTACACACTCTATCGAAAGCTCTGTAACGCGCTATGGAGCGGTAACTCGACAGGGTAGAAAGGGGGAATTGCCTTATGCCAGGGCAGCATTCCGGGCGGAGAAGGAGAAACAAGGGGCGGATGGCTATTGACAGCCATCCGCTTTATCATTATAATGGGGGCGCAGATTATATACACCTAATTATATTCATAAAATTATTGCTATTTTTCTGTATACTTTTGCAAAGAACGATTTTTGGGTTTGCGATGAGGTGGTTTTGAACGCTTCGAGGGAGTAGGCGCGTTTGCACAGGGAGGAAATATGGCATACAAAGAGTGCCCTGAGTGCGGAGGTCCCGTGCGTGATGAGATCCCTGTTTGTGGGACATGCGGATATAAATTTGCGCTGCAGACTACCTCTCGGAATGTCGCCGCAGCGCCGCAGGAGGATGTCGCGCCGCTCAACGACTATTGGGCTGCCGTCTACGGTGCGCCTGTCGAGAGCCCCCAACCCGCCTCAGCATCTCCCTATGCTTCCGAGGTGATAAAGCGTTATGAGGAGGCATACCAGACCGCGAAGACAACCTGCCACGTAGGCGATATCTCTCGAAAAATAGGGATCGGGTTGGCGGTAATCCTGGCGCTGGGTTCGCTGGCAGGAGTGATACAGCAGAACTGGATCCTGCTATGGAGCCTTCTTCTGCTCGCTGGCGCTGTGGGTGCGCTCTTCTATATCCTGGGTGTGCTGGCCTCCGCGCAGGGGAGCGCGCTGAAAGCCTCGCTGGATGGGGCCGTGAACACCTCGCCCTTTCTCACCAAGGAACAAAAAGCGAAGGTCCTGTTGCCGCTCGAGGAGAATGTATCTCCCACAAATGCCCCCACACGCTCTGAGCGCCCGCATCCGTGAGCGCATATGTCTAACCGACGATCCTCTTCCCCCTATGCCTCCCGATCCAACTCACTCCGATCATTTGAGAACACCCTCCCTTCCGCTCTAAGATGCATCTGCTCGAAGCTCTCCCACACCTAAAACAGGCCGTATCATCCCAAAAAATCACCAAAAAATGGACAAAAAATGGATATTTTCCCAATGGGACCGCGCACGCCGTGTCTATAGGAGGTGAGCAGACGATTTCGAATAGATAACAGGAGGTCCTCTATGGCTGCTTTGCCTCGATCCTTTCTTCGTGCGCTGACCCTATCAGGGGTTGTGGTGACTCTGAGCGGCTGTCGTTCCTCGTCCGTTGCCGTCCATACCCCCGTACAGGCGCCGGCTTACCGCGATCCCCATCAGGCTGCAGTCATGCACATTCAGTCCTTACCGCTCTACCATCAAGCGCAAGCCGCCTGTCAACAGCATCAGTACCGGAAGGCCGCCGACTTACTCGACCAACTTGCCGGCCTTCCCGGTATCAACGATCTCGAACGCGAGTTCTGCCACGAGCAACGCTCCCTCTGTTTGGAAGATGCCGCGCCGCAGCGGCTTCCGAGCAGCATCGCAATCGCCCCTCCTAGAAGCCCTGCAGACCGCAATACCGTTCAAAAGGCGCAGCGCGCTAAAACGGGAGCGCCTGTCGCCTCCGTTGAGCCTCTCTCCTCTGCTTCCGGTGCTGCGGATTGCGGGCCACGCGCCCTGTTATTGGTCTGTGAGCAATTGGGTATTCCTGCGCAGTTAGATACGCTGCGGCAGAAGGCAGGGACGAACGCGACGGGCACAAGCCTGCAAGGATTGGCGCAGGCGGCGCAGGCGGTCGGATTAAAGGCTCAAGGAGTTCAACTCAGCCGAGAAGCGTTCTCGGAGGCGCAAATGCCCGCACTTGCCTGGGTCAACGGCAATCATTTTGTCGCCGTGCTGGCGATCACAGGCAGTGGAGAGAGCGGCGTCGCCCGCATTCACGATCCCAATCAGTCGGAGGCAGAGACGATTTCACAGGAGAGATTGTTACGCCTGTGTAGTGGATATTTGTTGCTCATCCGACGCTGAGGATACTTCCCATCCGTCTTGCCGGGGCACTCTCCCCGGTAGGAGCGATGCCCTCGGTTCCCTCCCTCCGGCAAGAGTTAAGGGAACCGAGGGCTCTGAGGTCCCGAAGGACTGGCCGCTAGTGTACTTGCTCTCCTTCGGGCCTGTCAACCCACCAGTTCTCCAACAACAGGAACGAGAGCCTATCGCCCGCTCCTGTCTCTGGAAGGACATGGCCGCCTCCTGCCCCTTTCGGCAGGAAGAAAGGAAGCACCTCTTATGCGACGCACCCGACTGCGTCCCGCCTGGCAGCGATCCATGGCTCTCCTCAGCCTCGCCTCCTTCACCTGGAGCGCGATCCTGGTACAGCCCGTCTATGCCCAGACACAATCGCCATCGAACCGACATTCCGGCGTCCGCTTGCTCTCGGCCGTCGAGATGCAACATATGCGCGGTATGCAAGGTCCTCCTGGCAATACGTTCCACATGCTCTCTTACCCCCCTTCTCCAGGGCCTACCTACCCTTGGCAGGGAGGAGTTGCGGGCATCAACACCGGCAACGGCAACAAACTCACCAGTATGTCGCTGCTCAGTTGGGTCCAACGCGGTGGATTGCCCGTCAACCTGGTGCTATATCACAACAGTCAGGGCAGCGACAACGCTGCATTGAGCAACAAGTGGAACTTCTCCTATAACATCTTCCTGGTCGCTTCCGCCGGCAGCGGGGGCGGTACAGGCGGTGCAGGCGGTACGAGCGGTTTTGGCACGCCAGGCAGTGGCGGCAGCGGCGGAAGCAGTGGAGGAAGTAGTGGCGGCAGCGGCGGTACTGTCAACAATATGACCGTGCACTGGGGCGATGACCAGTCTTACCAGTTCACCAACAACGGCAGCAACGTCTTCTCCGCTCCCACCGGCATCCATGACAGCCTGGTGCTGAATGTGGACGGCAGCTACACTTTGAAGAAACCCGACCAGACCGCCTACCACTTCAACGTCACCAGCCTGCTCTGCGACAACATCAAAGACGAGAACGGCAATACACTCAGCATCTCCCACAATGCGAGCGGCTATGTCACTGCGGTCACGGATGCCACCAGCCGCAGCACCCTCGTCAACTATGACGGCAATAACCACATTACCAGCATCACCGATCCGCTCAGTCGCAGTTGGTCGTTCACCTACTCCGGAACCGGCAGTGCGATGAACCTCGCCAGCGTGACCATGCCGAGCCTGGGAGGGAGCAACTATAGCCAGAGTTTCAGCTACAACAGCACCCACGATATCACCCAGATGACCAGCCCAGGTGGGCGCACCGCGTCCTTCACCTACAATTCCGATGACAGCCTGGCTTCGGAGACGGACGGCTGCTCCAACACGATCAGCTACTCCTATGCCAGCGGTGCGACGACCATCACCGACCCCAACAACCACACCACGACCTACACCTACAGTAACGGATGTTTGAGCAAGGTGACGGACAGCCTGAACCACGCGATCTCCTACACATACGATAGCAACAACAATGTGACTCAGATAACGGACAAACGGGGAAAAGTGTGGAACTACACCTACGACAGCATGGCCAACCTGCTGACGGTAAAGGATCCCTACAATGATACGATCACCAATACCTACAATAGCCACAACAAGGTGCTGACGGTAGTCACTCCGACTGGAGAGAAGAAGCAAAACACCTACGACACCAACGATAACCTGACCGCCCTCACCTATAAGGACAGCGGAGGAACCACGCAGGCGACGGAGAGTTTCGTCGTGGACAGCTATGGTCAGCGCACCGATGCCTACGACGCCAACAACCATCACACTCAGTATGGCTATGATGTTGATGGGGATCTGACTACCATCACTACCCCGCTAGGCCATGGCACCACCTTCGGTTACAATATCCTCGGGGTCAAAACCAGCCGAACCGATGCCCAGAACCGAGAGACCACCTACACCCTCGATGCCTGGGAGCGTACCACGACGACGACCTACCCGGATAGTTCCACCCACACCTTCGCGTACGACGCCGACAACAACCTGACCCAATTCACGGATGCTACCGGGACGACCACGCGCACCTACGACAACGACAATCGCCTGCTCTCCGAAAGCAAGGGCGGCAGCGCCGTCATCAGCCACACCTACGATGCCACCGGTAAGAAGGGGTTGCTCTCAACCACCACGGACGCCAACAGTCGCATCCTCACCTACGCCTACGACAGCAACAATCGCCTCTCTAGCGTGGCGGAGACTGCCGGAACCACCAGCTACGCTTACGACAACGCCGACAACGAGACGGGCATTACAAATGCCAACGGCACCACCGTGACCAAGACCTACGACGATGCCGGCCAGCTCACTGCCGTCGTCAACAAGAACAGCAGCGGCGCGACGCTGAGTTCCTTCAGTTATGTCTACAATGCCAGCGGACGCCGCACCAGTTGCACCGAGGCGAACGGGGATGTGGTCTCCTATGGCTATGACTGGGGAGGTCGCCTCACCAGCGAGAGCCGCGCGGGAACCAATGCCTACTCCACCACCTATACTCTTGATGGCGTCGGCAACCGCACCGGCCAGAGCGTGACGGCGGGAGGCAGCACGGCCACAACGGCCTTCACCCTTGACAACGACGATGAACTGACCGCTACCAGCAGCACCACGGGTGGTTTCATCAACAGCTACTCCTACGATGCCAACGGGGAGCAGACCGGTCGCACGCTCTCCGGAACGGCCAACACGCTGGCGTATGACTTCGATGGTCAGCTCAGCAGCATCACCCAGGGCAGCAGCACCGTCAGCTTCGCCTACGATGCGACCGGACGCCGGGTAAGCCGGACTGCTGGCGGGGTGACCACCAACTTCCTCTACGATGGCGGCGAGATCCTGTTGGAGAAGCAGGGAAGCACGACGACGGCGACGTATACCTATGGTACCGGCCTGGCTCGCAAGGATGGCGAGATCCCTCTGTTCGATGGATTGGGCAGCGAGCGGACAGTGACCAATTCCAGCCAGACAGTGACCGGCACGCTTAACACCAATGCCTTCGGCAATGTGATTGGGAGCACGGGGAGCAGTTCCAATCCCTACATGTTCGGAGCGACGAGCGCGTATCGCAGCGATGGGGATACGGGATTGCTGCATATCGGTGCCAGGTACTACGATATCCAGGTGGGGCGGTTCATCACCCGTGACACTCAACTGGATCAGAAACCGTATCTCTATTGTGAGCACGATCCAGTGAATGGCTTGGACCCAAGCGGACATAACTGGATCACGGATCACTGGCACAAATTGGTAAATGGTGTCTACAATATCATCGGAGCGCCTATCGTCCGAGCTCACAAGGCGTATGTAGATGCAAGAACCGCGATCGCGATGCGCTATATGGTTGACAACTGGCCGACGGACGCGCCGCACCATGATCCGAACAACGATTACACTGTGATGCCCATCGTTATAGGTCAGCAAGGCAACGGGGCGGTAAGCGTCGGCGGTTCAGCCGGCGACGCCCTACAGCAACTCTACGGACCGGGTGGCCTGAAAAGAGGAGTAACGCCCAAGTACTAGCAGAGGGGTTCGCCCCGCTGTCCGGCGCATGGACGCGTTCCCCCGGCCATTTGAGGAAGTTTTCAGGCCGGGGGAACGCTACGCTGCATGCCTATCGGGAAATGGATCTCTCACCCATGCACAAGGGAGGTGTCACACAATGAAATGGATGAAAATCGGGATAGCAATCGGGATTTTCTTTACATGCTTCGCCGCGTTGATGATCGTTCATCACTGGATGCGGACGCCATTGGAGATAGATGCGGATCTGGTGAGGAGCCATCCGAAGAGTATCACCTACCGCGAATTCTATGGCTACGACCTGCAGGCTGCCGGGCGTCCGGTCGAGGCGGAGCGCGAATATAGGGCGGCGCTCCGGATTGACCCTGCATCCAAGTCCGCCCGCTATCTTTTGGGCAAAGCGTTGGAGGCGCAGGGGCGCAATTCGGAGGCGCGAACGGAGTGGCGCACAGCGCTTCCTGGGGCGCCGCCAGCGCTCGCCAGGGACATACGGGCCGCCATCGCCTCGGCTCCCTCCCCATAATCCTAAGAAGGTTACAAATTGGTGAGGAAGAGTTGTACTCGACCCTAAAGGCAAGGAGTGGTGTGCATCGGACGCTGTCAGCGCCAATCCCCATGGAGGAGGAAGGCCGCCCAGTGGAACGGATGGCTCCATTGGGGATGATCCGTCATCTCGCAAATCGCTATCTGCAACGCCATGTCCTTGCTCTTCCCGGCCTTCAGCGCACGATAGAACGCCTCCATAAAGGCCGAGGTGCTGGCATCATGGATCTCCCACAAACTCACCAACACACTCTGAGCGCCCGCATAGGTGAACGCGCGGGTCAAGCCGATCACCCCTTCTCCCCGTACCTCCTGACCTAAGCCACTCTGACAACACGAGAGTACCACCAACTCCGCCTTCAGATGCATCTGCTCGAAGATCTCCCACACCTGCAACAGACCGTTATCACCCTGCTCTGCCCGTTTGCCCAGAGCCTCGGGTTGGGTGAGGATCAGTCCCGAACTTAGGGGCACCTGGCTGTCGAGCCAGCCATGACAGGCAAAATGCAGGATGTCGGCTTCTGCGCTCTCCTTTTGGACGGCTGTTTTGGTGGCTTGCTCTCCGGTGCGGAGATGGGCATGTTCTCCAAAGAGTTGAGCGATGGTCTGGACCTCTTCTCGGGTGTGAGGCAAGGGAGCGAGCGACAGCCCTCGACTGCGCAGTGTCGCCATTTCGGAAGCGAAGCCTGAAGGAGGAGAGGGAGGGGAGGGCTTGCGTTTTCCTCGGGTTGGCTGTTGAACCCGTCTGTTTTGGGAGATCGGAGTGTAGAGCGGGTCGCCCAGAGCCAGCACACGGCGGATCTGCCGGGTTGCTGAAGAGACCGATTGGCTTGGGAACCTCCCTCTCTCGACGGCGTTTGCTCTCTTTTGCTGTTGTCGTGTTTGGGAGTAGACGGTCACGGAGAAGGTGTGATGCAGTGGCTTCTCCTGCCCCAGATAGCGCATTTTGCCTCGGGAGGAGACGACTAGGGCGGCAAACGGTAAAATGTGTAGGACTCCATCCGGACAGACCAGCAAGCGTTTCGCGCGTCGGAGGAGGGGTTGAGCGGGAGCGATCAGGACTTGGTAGAGCAGGCGTCCAATCTGGAGAGCTTGCTCGGGATTGCTCTCCAGGTTGGACAGATCCAGTGCCTCCCGAAACTGCTGCACCTGTTGCTGGAGTTGTTTCTTCTCGATAGAGAGAGGGAATACCTGAAGGTTTCTAGGAGTGATGGCGAAGAGATAGGTCTGTTTCTCTCCGATCATATAGCTCAGCAGCAAGGTTCCGTTATCCAGCACCTTCTGCGCGCCTTTGAGGTCGAGGGGTTGAGGGTATTGGAGAGCGGCAAAAGCGGGGGAAGTCTTGCGGATCTGCGCGGTCAACTGCTGTTGAGTACGTTCGAGTTCGCGCAGTTGGGCATGCAGAGATTGGATTTTGTCATCCGCTTCGGCGCTAAGTTTTGCCAACACGGTGTAAGCTTGTGTGCGTCTGTGGTCGAGTTCTTGTTGTTGCTGCAGCAGTTCCACAGACGCCTGCTCTCCAAAGTTGATCTTGCGCTCTGCGAGCATTTCGACGAGGCTTCTGGCGCGGGCACGTTCAATGACGGCGAAGGCTTGATTCGTATCCTCTAAAGCGAGGTAAGTCTGGAGAAGCCCCAGATACTTGTCGAGGTGTTGCGCAAGGAGCAGGGAGCGAGTTTCGGCAGAGGCGATCTGGCTGCGCTGGTTCTCAACGATGGCAAGCGCGTGGTGATAATAGGGCAATGCACGCTGAGGTTGTTGCCTGTATAGATCTGCGAGGCCGTACAAGCTTTCAGCTACATCCAGCGAGATGGGGGCAAGGCGTTCCTGGATCGCCAGAGCGCGCAGATAGTAGCCCTCGGCAGATGTCAGATTGCCTTGCTGACGGGCCAATTGGGCCAGTAGATAGAAGAGGGTTGCAGCCTCCAGCGAGGCAGGAGCGAGGCGTTCCTGGATCGCCAGAGAGCGCAGATAGTAGCCCTCGGCAGATGCCAGATTGTCCCGTTTCCTGGCGACATTGCCCAGGTTCTTGAGGTTGTCTGCCACACCCAGCGAGTCGGGAGCGAGGCGCTCACGGATTGTCAGGGAATCGCGAATGAAATCCTCCGCAGCAGCCAAATCCCCGCGATCACACGCTATATCGCCGAGATTGTTGAGACTGCTTGCCACCATCAACGAGTCGGGAGCGAGGCGTTTCCGAATTGCCAGACAGTGGTGCATGTGATCCTCTGCCGAGGCAAAATCGCCGCGTTGATAAGCTACAATGCCTAGATTGTTGAAACTGGCTGCCACCATTAACGAGTCGGGAGAAAGGCGCTCATGGATTGCCAGGGAGCGCAAATAGTAGTTCTCGGCGGAAGCCAGGTCGCCCCGTTTCCTGGCCACATTGCCCAGATTGTTGAGGCAGTGTGCCAACTCCTCCGATATGGGGGCATAGCGTTCCCAAATCGACAAGGCGTGCTGATGGTAGTCCTCCGCTGCGGGCAGGTCTCCAAGATTGGAGGTGACAATACCCAGGTTATTGAGCAAGGATGCCATATGCAGCGCTTTGGGAGCACGCCGCTCCAGGATGACTAGGGCGCGGGAAAAGTAATCCTTGGCGGAAGCCGGGTCGCCACAATTCCCGGCGACCCGACCCAACCCGTTGAGGCACCTGACGTTCCAGAAAGGATATGCCTCCTCCTCTGCCAGCTTCAATGCCGACTGGTAACACGCAATCGCTTGAGAAAAGTCGCGCTGAAGGATCGTATAGTAGTCCCCACGCGCTGCGAGACACAGATATCGCTGTGCGTTCTCCTCAGTTGTTTGGAGAACTTCCCAGGCGCGATCATAAGCGGAAATTGCCTCCGATAAGGCGTTCTTCTGTTCGTACCGATTCCCTAACCGCATCTCCAACCATGCGATGATGTGCGGTACCGAAAGCAGTCGAATCGCCTCTCGCCACAGACGCCCTGCCTCCTCCATGTTGTCGGCTTGCCATGCGGCCTGTCCTTGTTGATAGAGAGAGAACACTTCCGACGGCAATTCCGGACGGACTTCCAAGCCTAACGCTCCCGGCGGAACGGAGAGCGTCCTCATCTGTCCCTCACGATGGATCTGCAGAAAGTTGAGGTCGGTTCCAGTAGCGTTTTCCGAGAGGGCTTGTAGCAGCGCAGGAGAGGTGAGAGCATGATTGTTGTAAGCCAGTAGATGATCTCCCACGCATACCCCGGCTTGCGCTGCAAGCCCCTCTGCGGACAGCATCTCGACAATGAGCATAACCGGTCCCTCCTTACGTCTCTTCCTAAGTACGCATCCACATGGGACCTGCAAAAATAGTTCCCACCCTATATAGACTATATCTATCGGATGCAGGTTCGTTGCGGCAGGAATCCGGGGGGTGCAGAGAGAATGTCCAAAACGAATGGTTTCTTTTGCAAGGTTCACGATGACATCACCGCTTGATTATGACCATAAGAAGATCGTCGCTGGTATTCTGTTGCAGCGCTATCTCGCGTCCGGCCCTGCCGAAGTGGAGAGAGCGCGGAACCAGTTGCTGCAAGAGTGCATCCTTCCTCTGGTTCGTACCATCTTATGGCGGAAGCTGGGGGCCGATATAGCCGACCAGGGCGGGGCGCAGGGTCCTCGCGAGGAGTGGGCGCAGGAGGTCTACGGTAAGATTTTGATCGCGCTCCTCCGCCAATTAGGACGCTGGCGTTCAGGGGAAGCGCCCCCGCCGCCGCCCGACAAATTCTGGAGTTATGTCGCCTCTGCTGCCTATAATGCCTGTAAAAATGCTTATGCGCGTACCCCTCTGCCCAAGGGAGCGAGCTACGACGCTTCGTTTCAGATCTACTACCTGCTCACACGCCAGGAGGGCTTTGCCCTGTGGCAAACGGCAGCAGGTCTGCTCTGCGGAGGCTACTCCGCCTGGAAGCAGGCAGGGCTTGCGGAAGCTTCGGAGGCTCTGCGGGACGATTTACAACGCGACCCGGAAGGGTTTGCACTGGCCGGGTTGCAGAAGCGTCGGAGCGGGAAGACGCTCCGCAATTGCGCACCGAGAGAGCTGTTGCTGGCGCTCCTGGATCAGGCGGGAGCCCCACTGGAGTACTCTGCGCTGATCGCGGCTTTCGATGTGCTGGCACGAGCCGCAACGCCATCGCTTCGGGAGGTCGCAGTCTCTTCCTCCAGTCCGCAAGGCGAGGATCCGCGCGACCTGATCACAGCGTTGGAAGGCCATCCCAGCGTCGAACAAACGATCCTGGAACGCGCCTTGTTGCGCCAGTTATGGGAGCAGATCTTACGTCTGCCTGTGCGTCAGCGCAAAGCGCTCTTGCTCAACTTACCGGGCGCGGACATTCGCCTCCTGCCGGAGATGGGAGTCGTCGGTTTCGGCGAGATCGCGGAGGCCCTGGAGCAGACCCCCGCGGAGTTGGCGCACCTCTGGAACAGCCTGCCCCTGGATGACCAGACCATTGCCCTGGTTCTGGAGACGACGCCGCCGAAGGTAAAGAACCTGCGCCAATCGGCGTACGATACCCTCTCGTGGAGAATGCGCCCGTTCCGTCGCGGCGCACTGCTCCGCCTCTGGCAGGAGGCCCTCCGCTTGCCCCAACCTCTCGCGCTCGTCTTTCTGCTGCATGCCAGCGAGACACAGGGCGTCAGCTTATTGGCGCTTCTGGTGCGAGAAGGTTATATAACGAGGGAAGGCATCGCTGAAAACCTCCGCTTATCGCCGGAAGATTTGAAAAGAGTATGGTCGGACCTGCCGATGCGCTTCGATCAGATTGCCGCATTGCTGGGGCAACGGGCGCCGACGGTTGTCCAATGGTACCTTCAGGCATGCGAACAACTGCACACCCATCTTGTGGTGATACGCGGTGAAAGTTAGAGATCACGGAGAGAACACAATGTCGGATTCCCACTTGTCGCCCGACCAGATAGAACGCTGTTTACATTTCACCCTCACACCGGAGGAGATCCCGAACGTCTATGCACACCTGGATCACTGTGCCGAGTGCCGGTCTCAGGTAGCAACGCACCGGGAAACGCCATTAACCTTCACCCGCGTCGAAACCGCCCTTCTCTGGAATGAGAGCCAGGATCGGGAGGTATTGTCCAACGAACAGATCGCCGCATACGTGGACGACTCCCTGACCCCAGAGGAAAGAGAGTGGGTAGATGTCTATTTGGAACGCAGCGCTATTGCACGGCTCGAAATGCGGCAGGCGCAGTCTGTACGCAACCTATTGGCCTCGCTTCCTCCCCTGGAAGCCGCGCCCCTTGCGCATGTTCTGCTGCGGGATACAGACAGCCCGATCCTGCAGGATACGGAGGGGCACATCTCTTCGACGGGATGGATGGGTTTGCCGGATATCCTCAAGGCATGGGCGTATGCGGTGGTAACGCAGGGAATAGCGTCCCCGATCGTTTCCGTGCGTGAGGCGCTGGAGAGCATGCATCGCATTGCCGTTCCGACGCTGCGCCGAGGCAGCCCTGTGCCGGACCCCCTCTCTCCCACATTCACGGCGGTTCGGGCGATGCCGCTCCTGTTTCGCTGGCAAAGCGTACCCAACGCACAGGAGTATGTGGTTATCCTGACTCGGCAGACCGATGCGACACATCGTACCATCGTCTGGAAACGGAGCGCGGGCCTGCAGACGGAGATTGCCCTGGCGGCGGAGATAACGCTGGAGCCGAAGAGCGCCTATGTCTGGCAGGTGACGGCCAACGTTGCAGGGCTGTCCATGCGCTCGCCCTTCGCCTGGTTTCTTACTCTTTCGGAGGCGGATCTGCAGGCGTTCCTGGCCGACGAGCAGACATGCGGCACATCCCTGGTGGCACGGATCGGCGTTCTCGAAGCCTATGGGTTCTATGAAGAGGCGTTGGCCCAGGTCGCTGCGCTGGCGGAGTTGAATCCGGACAACCCCATCGTGGGAGCGGTCCGGGCGCAACTTCAGCAGCGCTTCGAACACTCCAGGGACGCTGAATAGAATCCCTCCCTCCAACCAGAGGAAAAAGCGCCCGCGAACGCGAAATAGTCGCCGAACCGGATAGGGCACTCCTCCGGTTCGATTGCAGCCAGCGCGAGCGGCCTCTGCCGCTCCTTCAGGAACTTCCCATCAAAGGAGGGACGGCGATGCCTCGAAAAATCACCGCGGACGATTTTCAGCGTATTCAAACGGTCAGTGATCCGCAAGTCGCGCCCAATGGCACCCGAATTGCCTGCGTCAAACGCCACATAGACCCCGAAAAGAACAAATATCGGGGTGAGATCTGGATGATGCCCACAGGCGGAGGTGAACCGCGCCGCTTCACCGGCGGCGAATGGAGCGACAGCAGCCCCCGCTGGTCGCCGGGTGGAACGCAGATCGCCTTTCTCTCGGACCGCCAGAAGCCCAAAAACCAGATTTTTCTGATCCCCGCCGATGGAGGCGAAGCCCGCCCGCTCACCAAGCTGGAGGCGGAGGGCGGCATTCAGGCGCTGCGCTGGTCGCCGGACGGCAGCAAGCTCGCGTTTCTGTTCCGCACCACCCCCGAAGCCTGGCGGAAGGAGGCGGTCGAGGAGCGCAAAACCAGGGAGTTGCCGCCCCCGCCCCGCATTCATAAGAGCCTGAACTATCGGACCGATGGCTTCGGCTACTACGACGATTCCTACTGGCAGGTCTGGGTCGCGGACGCCAGGACCGGGGCCGCCATGCAGTTGACCCTTGGGGACTTCCACTGCGACGCGCCGATCTGGTCGCCGGATAGCAAGACCCTCGCCTTCTGCTCCGACCGGCGCGCAGACAACGACATCCTGCTGCCGCACGAGGACCTCTGGACGGTCCCCGCCGAGGGCGGCGAACTGACCCGCATTCCCACCCCTCCCGGCTCCAAGGGCGCGCTGGCCTGGTCGCCGGACGGCAAGCTGTTCGCCTACGCCGGCAACCCCGACCCCGGCGATCCCTGGGGGACCAACAACACACGCCTCTTTCTCCTTCCGGCTGCCGGGGGAGATACCGTGCTCGATCTGACCGGCCCGACCGATATGTCGCTGGGCTACCTCACCCTCAGCGACGTACACGATGCGGGCGCGGGCGACCTGATCCAGTGGTCTTCGGATGGGAAGCACCTCTTCTGCGCCGTGAGCGCGTTCGGGGATACGCGGCTTGCCGCCGTCAGCCTGCCCGAGGGCGAGATGACGCTCTGCACCGCGCAGGGGCGCGAGATGGGCGGCTTCAGCGTCAGCCGTACCGGCTTCACCATCGCTTTCACCTCCAGCAGCCCGACCACGCCCCAGGAGCTCTATCTCTTCTCCCCGGCGCTCACCGGCGGGGGCACGCCCTCGTTCCAGCAGCGTACCCAGTTCAATCAGGACTGGCTGGAGGAGGTGCAGCTTATCAAGCCCGAGCCGGTCTCCGTACCCAATGGCGAAGGGGGCGAGGTTCCGGGCTGGATCCTCAAACCGACCGATCTGGAACCCGGCCAGAAGGCCCCGCTGGTCCTCTACATCCACGGCGGGCCGCACGCCCAGTATGGCAACAGCCTATTCCAGGAGCTGCAGTGGCTGGTGGCGGAGGGCTACGCGGTGCTCTACACCAACCCTCGGGGCAGCAAGGGCTACGGCGAGGCGCACACAAAGGCCATCTGGGGCCAGTGGGGCGGCCCGGACTATCGCGATCTCATGGCCGCGACCGACTACGCCGTCTCCTTGCCCTATGTGGACGCGACCAAGACCGCCGTCATGGGCGGCTCGTATGGCGGCTACATGACGGCGCTCATCATCGGCAAGACCGATCGCTTTACCTGCGCTATCGCCGACCGCCTCGTCTCCAACCGCCATAGCATGAGCGGCACCACCGACTTCGCGTGGCATCACGACGTCTATTTCAAGGGTACCGCCTGGGACAATCCCCTGCCGCTCCTCGACTGCTCCCCGATCTCCTACGCCCATAACGTCAAGACCCCGCTGCTGCTGATCCACAGCGACGGCGACCTGCGCTGCCCCGTCTCGCAGGCGGAAGAGATGTTTGCGGCGCTGCGCCTGCAGCGCAAAACCGTGGAGTTTGTGCGGTATCCCGCCGAGACCTCGCACGGCATGTCGCGAGGCGGGCCGCCCAATCTGCGCCTGGATCGCCTCCAGCGGAACCTGGAGTGGCTCGATCGCTGGCTCAAGCCATAATTTTCGCCAAATGACGCCTGCCATCCATTGACAATCCGACATTTCCTCGTTACAATGCTAGGAAGCTTTGTGATTAAAGACAGACAAGCTTAACAGGAAACACCCCGAAAGTTTATCTCTTCTGAATGCCGGAAGGAGGTGAGGACGCTACCGTGAGGCAGGTCTGACCTGCCGGTTGTCTTAGCGTCGCGGTAGGAGACCCGACGCATGTCGCAGGAGATAAAGATGCAAGCTACCAGAACAAAAGCATTTACTCTAATCGAGCTACTCGTCGTTATCGCCATCATCGCCATTCTCGCGGCTATTCTCTTCCCGGTGTTCGCACGTGCGCGTGAAATGGCCCGTAAGACCAGTTGCCTCAGCAACATCAAACAGATCCTGACCGGCTCGATGATGTACAGTCAGGATTACGATGAACGCATCATGCCGGCCTGGCTGAACTACAAACAGCCCCTCGATATGATTGCATGCGGCGACGATCCCAATGGATTTAGCTGCGGCACCCCCTGGGAGACGTTCATTCAGCCCTACATCAAGAACAGGCAGGCATTGATCTGCCCCAGCGCTCTGGACGGCTGGGGGGACTACTCTCCGGATACGGTTGGCGGCAGTTATGGACTGAACCATGACAACCTCGGCTGGGATACCCTGACCGTCAAACTGGCGGTGGTCAACAAGCCGGCGGAAACCATCTATTTCCACGAAGTCGGCGGCGCCTGGGATGGAAGTTGGCAACAGGGCTATACCGAGTTCCTCAATAATCCGGATGATCCGGCTGCCATCAAGGGTCGCATTCCCGCGGGCATGATCTTCCGCAGCCCCGCGCAGTACAATGGGGGCGCGGCCGGCTGGTGCGACGCCCCGGTTCCGATCGCCCAACACCTCAATACCTGCAACACCGGTTACCTGGACGGCCACGCGAAAGCGGTCAAACTCTCCAGTGTCTGGATCCGACCAGGTCAGGATTGGAACACCTACTGGAATACGAGCCATTACAATCCCTACGCGCAGTAATCTCTCCTCCCCGACGGGCCGATCGGCCTGTCGGGGAGCTTTGCTCGTTTTCCTAATTCATTCCGTAATGCCTGTGTGAAGGAGCTGGTTCGTATGGCTTCGACCCCTAGCGATTTCGGCGCGATGACTGCCGACGCTTCCCCAAAGAGTATCCTACAAACCCGTCGCGGTGTTAAATTCTCGTGGCGCATCCTCTTGTTCCTGGTCGTCCTGGCGATCCTGGTGGATCTCGGTGGGATGGCGCTGTGGAATGGGCGGAAAAGTGCGCACATCAGCGCCGTGCTGCCGAATGTGCCCGACCTGCATGAGCTGCGGGCGCTGGTACGAGACGATCCAAAGAATAAAGACCTGCATCTGCTGCTGGCGCAATCTTACCTGCACTATAAACACTATCTCTCCGCGCGCAGCGAATACGACCAGGCCCTGCAGTTAGGAGCCGATGAGTGGGCGGTTCGGAGCGGGCGGGCGCAGGCCAACCGCGCCCTGGCGCGAACGGACCTATTGGAGCAGGATCTGACCCGCATGATCGCGATGCGCCCCGCCCTCATGGAGACCTACCTGACCCTGGCGGAGGAGCGGCAGTATGCGGACGACCTGGCCGGGGCAAAGCGCATTCTGGACCAGATCCCGCGCGACCACGATGGCCTGCCGCAGGGTGACGGACCGGACCGGCTGGCAAACGCAGAGTTGCTTGCAACGGCTTACAGCCACCTGGACGCCTGGGATGACGTTCACAAGCTGATCGCGCAGTGTCTGCAGATCGATCCGAAACGCCTCTCCTCGCACATCATCCTCGGCAAAACGCTGCACGCCACCGGCAAGCGCGCAGACGCCATCCCCTATCTGCTGGAGGGGGTGAAAGCTGCGCCGAAAAATGCGGAGTTGCAGTATCTGCTGGGCACAGCGTACCAGGCCCGCAAACAGAGCGGGGATGAGGATCGCGCCTTTGTATGCCTCCAGAATGCAGTGCACCTGGATGAGAGGCACGGGGCGGCCACGCTGGCCCTGGCGGAGGAGTGCGACCGCCGTGGGCTGAAAGAGCCTGCCGCCTTCGCCTATATGCAGGCCTTCAAACTGGGCATGGAGGGGGCCGTCCCCATGCTCCGGTCCGGAGAGTTACTCCTGCAGGCGGGCAATAAAGAGGAGGGGTGGTATCGCGAGGGCGTCTACTACGAAACGATCCATCAGCCGGAACTCGCCCTGAAGGAGTATACCAATCTCACGACGCTCCACTCCTGCTGCCGAAGCGGCTATATCCATCTGGCCCGTGTCTATGGCCTGATCAATAATCCACAGAAGGAGTTGGAGTGCCTACATAAGGCGCAGGAACTGGACCCCGCGCGCGCGAAAGAGCTGGAATGGAGCATCGTGGATGCGCTGAACGAGGAGCGGGACGATGAGGGGTGTGCCCGGGTGCTGAAAGGGATCGAGACGCGGGGTGGAAAAGAGGCTGATGAGGCTGCGTATCAGTTGGCGGTCCTGGCGGACCATACCGGGAAGACTGACGAGGCGATCCAGTGGATGCGCCGCTGTGTCGCCTCGCAGCCCAAGGACGGCGTATTTCATCGAGAATTGGGTCGGTTGCTGTTGGAACAGCGCGGCGATTCCGCCAAGTTGCAGGCGGCGATCCCGCAACTGGAGACGGCCGTGCAGCTCGCGCCCGAGGACTATAACGCTTTCTACGAGTTGGGCAGGGCCTACTCCTATGCCAATAATCTGGATGACGCCATCCTCGCCTTAAGACATGCGGTGGATCTCCAGCCGGAGAGCGGAGAGGGCTACCAGGCGCTCGGGCAGGCGCTGAACCGCGCCGGGCAGAAGCAGGAAGCCTCCGACATCCTGGCGACCTTTCAGCGTTTCGAAGACTTTGAGAAGACGCGGGAGACCCTCGAAGCGCGCTGCAAACGCAACCCCACCGACGCGGAAGCGCAACGCCGCACGGCAGAATTCCACATGCGGGCGCACGAGTACCTGGCTGCCGTCGGCCGCTATCGCAAATGCCTGGCCCTCCAACCGGAGAACCGGCAGGCGCGGGCGCGGCTGGCCGAAGCTCTGGGCTATCTGGGGCGCAGAGAGGAGCAGCGCGCGCAACTGGCGGTTTTGAACGCGCCGGGAGGAGGGTTGTGAGAGTTTGCGTCCCGTTCGGGCTGCTGGGTGTCCTGTACCTCGCGTTATGCACGGGCTGCCATCCTTCCGGCAAGCTGATGACCGGAGCGCCCATAGCGTCCGCAGAGCAGCTCTCCCTCTCTTATGTGGACATCTCCGCCCAGGCGGGCATCACCTTCCGGCACTGCAGCGGCGCCCGCGGCCAGAAGTATATGCCCGAAACGGTCGGCTCGGGTGTCGCCTTCTTAGACTACGATAACGATGGCAAACTCGACATCCTATATGTCAACAGCACCGACTGGCCGGACAATCCGTATCCCAAGCCGCACTATCCCGCGCTCTATCACAACAACGGCGACGGAACCTTTACCGATGTAACGGCAAAGGCCGGGCTGAAAATAGATGTCTACGGAATGGGCGTGGCGGTCGGGGATTATGACAACGATGGCTGGCCGGACATCTATCTGACCTGTATCGGACCCAACCACCTATTCCATAACAACCACGACGGCACGTTTACGGATGTTACCGCAAAAGCCGGCGTGGCCGGCGTGCCCGTGGAACCTGGCGGCATCCGCTGGAAGTGGAGTACGAGCGCCACGTTTTGTGATTATAATAAAGATGGTATCCCCGACCTCTTTGTCTGTAACTATGTCCGCTGGACCCCCAAGACCGATGTCTTCTGTACCACACGGGGCGGGTTGAAGGCCTACTGCAACCCGCACAACTTCGAGGGCGTCGCCTGTACGCTCTATCGGGGGCGCAAGGACGGTACCTTTGAGGACGTGACCGCACAAACGGGTATACTTCCTCATATCGGAAAATCGCTGGGGGTCGTCGTGGCGGATTTCAATGGGGATGGCTGGCCCGATATCGCCATCACCAACGACACCAGCGCCAACTTTCTCTTTATCAATGAGCACGGCGAGCGGTTTCGAGAAGTCGGATCGGAGGCCGGGATCGCGGTCCCCGATACCGGAGTCGCGAAAGCCGGAATGGGCATTGATACCGCGGACTTCATGAACACCGGGAAGCCGGGATTACTGACCGGCAATTTTTCCAAGGAGTGCCTCTCGCTGTACGAAAATGATGGCGCCGGGGTATTTCAGGATCAGGCCTATCCGCTTGGGGTTGCGCAGCCCAGCACCACCTTTCTCACCTTCGGCCTGTTCTTCTTCGATTTCGACCTGGACGGGCAGCAAGACATCTTTACGGCGAACGGACATATAGATGACTATGTCAACGAGTCCGAAGCCATGATCACCTACAAGGAGCGGCCCCTGCTCTATCATAATGTCGGGGGCCGTTTCGAGGAGGTCGGGCTGCGGGCAGGCCCGGCCATGCAGACCCAGGTGGTGGGGCGCGGGTGCGCCTGGGGCGACTGCACCCTCACCGGCAATCCGGATATAGCGCTCATCTCCAACAACGGGAACGGGTATCTGTGGCGCAATACCGCGCCGCGTACGGGCGCCTGGCTTGGCCTGAAGCTGCACGGCACCGCATCCACACGCGACGGGTGGGGTGCACATATCCGCGTGACCGGTGGGGGAAGGACGCAGGGTTTCGAGAAGTATGGCGGGGGCAGTTTTCTCTCGCAACATCAGCCCTGGCTACTGGTGGGGTTGAACGGGGCGAGCGCCGCCGAGCGCATCGAGATCGAGTGGCCCAGCGGCCAGAAGACGCGTCTGTCGCAGGTGACGGCAGGCCGATATTACGATATCGTTGAAGGGGAGGAGGGGGCCAGGCCCGCTCTTCCCTGATCACCAATCCGATTATCTGATGGAGCCTAGAATGAAACAATCCCTCCCCCTTCCCGCGATAGTGGGCATTATTGCTGTCGTGGTGGTCCTCGTGGCCCTGATCGGCTGGAAACTCTTCCTGGGCAGCAACGGCTC
>DATGIG010000300.1:0-13771 GCA_035295825.1 Chthonomonadaceae bacterium
AGGATTGGAGCGCCTCGGTATAGCGTCCGCCCATAAATTGGTGGAAGCCGATATTCCCTTCAATCCCTGCGGCGAGGAAATCCATTCCTGCATTTTGAAGGGTATCCAGGGCGGATTCATACATTTGCAGTGCTTGCGGCAGCCGGTTGAGGTGCGTCAGAACATTGGCAATGTTCATTTTGAGGCCGGCAACCATGCGCTCTTGTCGATTGGCCTCGAAGTAGGCGAGAGCCTTTTCCCAGGATTCCTGGGCGCTGGTGTAGGCCTCTCGTAGAAAATGGATATTGCCGATATTATAGTACACCTTGGCAACGTCGGCATCTGCTCCCAATGCCTGCATGCTCTGGATGAGCCTGTGACCCAGTTCAAACGCCTCCTGGTAGCGGGACAATTGAGCCAGCGCGGTAACGGCGGCAATCGGGATCTGAGCGGCAAGCAGAGCATCTCCCGCCTCTTGCGCAGCCGCTGCACCGGCATCGAAGACGGAGAGAGATCTCTCCCATTCTCCGGAAGCCCTCAGTGCGACGGCATGGGCACGGAGGGCAAGGGCACGGGCGCGCGGTTGTTCGAGCGCTGCGGCTAATTCCAGACATATTTGAGCGAGGTGTAGGCTCTCAGCGGGGTTGGCATCGGAAGTGGCGCGAGCACGCTCGGCAATCGCATCCACTTCGGCTTCCCCCACTTCGGCGGGCCGGCTCGCGATCAAGGTTGAGCGATCTTCTGCAGTAGCTTCGATAAGTTGTTGCTCGAACGAACTGTTCGACATAGGCGTATTACCTGTGATATGAGGAACGGAGCCTTATTTGGCCAATAGGATGGTGAACCATAAGCGCTCACAGAACGGTAAAAAATAAGAAGAGTTCCAAATATCGATAGTTAGTATCTTCTTTGTGGTTGATTGGATGATTGGTAAGGCGATGAATATGGATGACGCAGGGCTAATTTAGAGGACCAGCGTGGGAAGTACGATTTCGCGGCTTCCATCTTGCAGGGTCAGATCATAACTGCCCGCTTTGAGGCCTAGGATCTGAAACTCACCGAATGCATCCGCGCTGATTTGCCGCTGGGTCTCTTCCCCGGTCAGACCGATCTTCCAGCCCAACTCGGACGCATGAGGGGCGAGGACTTGTCCTGCCAGCGCCCAGTGATCGCTTTCGCGCTCACATAGCAAATCGATGCGGGTGTCCTGCGCTTCGAAGAGTAACTTGAAGGAGGCCTGTTGCAAATCACGCGCCCCGGCAGTCAGCAACTGCTGCCGACTGTCAAAGACGAGGGACGCCATCACCTTCTCCAGGAAACTCGGCTTCCGTTCCATCGTGTCAAACAGGGCGAAAGCCCGATGCAGTACGGGTTGAGGGGTGGGATAAGTCTGCTCCGATTTTAAACGGGACATGATTCGTACCCAGTTGGCAAGCTCCTCGGCACAAAGTTTGCAACCGGATGCAATGTGATCGCGCACACGCGCAACCGCTTCGGTATCGAGCTGATTATCCACATAATCTATGAGGACTTCTATGGGAATATGGTCTCGCAAACGCATTCTGTGACTCCCCTTTTATGCGATCTATACGAACCGCTCCTGCCCCAAAGTCGAGTCGAGTAAGCTTCCTTCTATTGGGATATATACCGTGGTTGGCAGCCACAGTCTTTGATGATATGATGCTCAGACATAGGGCTACTATTATTTAAAAATAGGCTGAGCACGGAAAAATACATCAAAATCCCATGCCGATGAGAATCTTTTTTAATTTTTGTAAACAGCGTGCGCGCGTTGGGCCGATGGCTCCCTCCGATATATTCATTTGGTGTGCGATCTGTGCATAGGAGCAGGGGGGGTCGCTATGATAGAGGAGCCGCAGCAGCAACTGGCAATTATCGCCTAACTCATCGATGCCCATGCGGATCATGTGCTCATCTTCCAGATGGATCAGCGCTTCCAGAGGCAGCGGGTCCTGGGCAGGATGCGAAGCGATCCCTTCATACGAGTCCTCAGCTTCGGCGTCGGTGAAAACCTGCTGCCGGCGCTTCATGCGATGGACGCGCCAGGCTTCATGCTTGGTGGTGAGAATGATCCAGCCCTTCAAGTGGCCGTCGTCCCGCAGCTTCTCCAGGTTCTCCAGCAGACGGAGGCAGACAGTCTGAAAGACATCGGCAGCATCGTCCTCCGAAAGTCCCGAACGGAGGGCAATGCCGTAGATCAGGCGCTCATACCTCAGGATCAGCGTCTCCCATGCCTGCCTATCTCCAGCCTGACAGCCAAGCACAAGGGATCTATCCGAATGTTTCAACGAAATTCCTCTCCATACACATTCGTTGACGCGACAGCATACATCATGGGGTCCAACCAAGAATAAGTAACGTAGGGCCCTGTGAATGGATGAGTATTCCCCGAAATTCCTCCTCTGCTTGCTGAAAGAGATACGCGTTTCGATACCTTGTTATGAATCATACTTTCAATTGTCTCTGCCCCTATTTCACAACTCCGGTAGACCGGATGGGGATGGGTCTGATTTGTAGGGATAGAAGGGCCGGTCCGTCATAAAAGTCATACGAACAGGCGGGAGATTCAGTTGCGACGGGCTCTGTTCATGGGTGGCGATGTTGCAGGCAGTGAGCTTCCAGTGCGCCGTAATGTAGAGTGCAAGCCACTCCTCGAACTGCTTTGCCGGAAAGGTAAAGGCGTCGACAAAGCGCAAAGGCATTCTCCCATCAGCCGAGAATGTCGAGGATCGGCATTCCATGATCCATGGCGAGCCGTTTGCGGCCAGGAACTTCCAGCCGATGCGAATCCAGGCCCATCTGGTGCAGAACAGTCGCGTGGATGTCCGTAATATAGTGACGGTTCTCGATTGCGTGAAAGCCCAGTTCGTCGGTCGCGCCATGGGCGATACCGCCTTTGACCCCTCCTCCGGCCAACCAGGCGCAGAAGCCCTGGGGATGGTGATCCCTGCCGGAATCCTGTGCGCCCGGCGTGCGTCCGAACTCCGTGCCGAAGACGACCAGCGTCTCATCCAGCAACCCACGCCGCTTCAGGTCTTTGAGCAGGGCGGCAATCGGCTGATCCACCTGCGCGGCAAGCTGGGAGTGGTTGCCCTTGATATCGGAGTGGGCGTCCCACGCGCCCCCACCGCCGCCGCCATGAAACACCTGGACAAAGCGCACACCTCGCTCGACCAGTCGGCGCGCGACCAGGCACTGCTCGCCGAAGGCTTTGCACTCGGGCCGATCCAGGCCGTACAGCGTTCTCGTCTCCTCGGTCTCTTTCTCCAACTGGAGCGTCTCCGGAACGGCGGTCTGCATCTGGAACGCCAGTTCGTAGGACTTGATGCGCGCCTGGAGTTCCGGGTCGTCCGGGTAGTCGATGCCGGCCTGGCGGTTCAGACGCCCCAACAGGCTGAAGTTCGCCGCCTGCTCTTCGGGCGAGACGTTGCCGCCTGCGGGCGCCAGGAAGGGCAGGGGCTTCTTGGTATCCACATTGATGCGCACCCCGGCGTACTGCGGCCCCAGGTACGCCGCGCCGTGCGTCCACGCGCCCCCGCAGCAGTCTCCCGTCGGCTGTCCCAACACCACATATTCGGGCAGGTTCTGGTTGAGGGTTCCCAGGCCGTAGCAGACCCAGGAGCCGAGGGTTGGGAACGCACCCTCGCGGACATGCCTGCCGGTCTGGAAGGTGAGTTGCGCGCCATGATCGTTGTCCAGCGTCCAGAGAGAGCGCACGACCGCGATGTCATCCGCGCACTCGCCGATGTTCTTGAACCAATCGCCGACGACCAGCCCGGACTTGCCGTAGGCTTTTGAGCCCGTCTGCAGGGGCATCAGCACTTTTCGGTCCACATGCTCCGGATTGCCGCCCACGATGTTGGCATTTACCTTCTTAGGATCGAGCACATCTTTATACGGCGTCTCGGTAATGGATTTACCCGCATACTTGTTCAATTCCGGCTTAACGTCGAAACTCTCCAGGTGGCTGACGCCTCCGCAGAGAAAGATCCAGATGACGGACTTCGCCTTCGGCTGGAAGAGCGGTTTGCCGGTGGGAGGATGCCAGGCGACAGGCGTGACATCGGCGTGAGCTACGCCCTCTCGAAACAGCATCGCACCGAGGGCCAGGCCGGTGAAACCCATGCCCGTATCCGACAGGAACGAGCGACGGGTGATGCCCCGACACCTGCCGTGAAGGCTGTCATCGCGTTTATTTACCATTGCCCGCTCCTTTTGTCTCTTCGTGGGTGAGGGCAAATTGGAGGAAGCCGGAGACGTCCCTCTTCAGCTTCGCTAGAGAATCGGTATGGATGTACATCATATGCCCGGCCTCATACTCGCCGGTCTGTATATTGCCTCGGAGGCTGGGGTCGAGGCCCAGGTGGTTCAGCGTGTACTTTGTGGCGAAGTAGGGAGTAGCCAGGTCGTAGTATCCGGACGCCACAAAGAGCTTCATATAGGGATTTTTGGCGAATGCGCTGCGTAGCGCTTCGCCCGTATCCGCAAAGCCCTGCTGCTCCGTGCCCCACTCCCAGGGATTCTTAATGCCTCCGCCGAGGATATAGTACTCCTGATCGGATTCCCAGCCGAGTTGCCGCCGTACATAGTCATTGAAGGCCGCCGTGTAGGGCGGGCGAATGGCGCTCATGCTGGGATCGTGCTCCATAAATTCCGCCACAGGCAGGGCATCCATTCCTTTGATGCGACTGTCCAGACGACCGACCGTGCGCCTCTGTTCCCGCAGAAGCTCCTTACAGAACCGGTGGATCTCCACGCGGAGATTGGAGTGGTCCAGATAGCGCCTCTCCAGCCCCGTATAGCGGGCCAGATTGTCCAGGGTCTTCTTCCGTTCGGCATCACTCAGCCCATCGCCCATCGCAAGCGCGGCGGCATAGTCGGTGATCGCCCACTGCTCCGCCTCCGCCAGGGTCTTGTTCAGGTCGGCCTGCAGATCCGGCGCGAGACAACCGTGATACCATGCCGTTGCGGTATAGGTGGGCAGGAACAGGATATGCGGCAGGTCGTTGCCCTTGCGGAAGAGGGCCGTCTGAAAGTTAAGGATGGAGGAGACCAGTACGATCCCATTGAGGGCGATGCCCTTATCAATGAGGTGGCCCGCAAGCCCTGCAGCGCGTGTGGTGCCGTAACTCTCGCCGACCAGAAAGAGCGGCGACGCCCAGCGCTGGTAGCGGGTCAGATACAGCCGGATAAACTCTGAGATGGATTCGATGTCGCCTTTGACATTCCAGTACTTCTTACCATGTTCGGGCTTGGCAAGGCGGCTATAACCTGTCCCGACGGGGTCGATAAAGACCAGGTCCGTCTGATCCAGCCAGGCGTGTTCGTTCTCGACGAGCTTGTAAGGCGGTGCGGGCAGGCTGCCGTCGTCCAGCATCTTGACGCGCTTGGGGCCGAGCGCGCCCAGATGCAGCCAGACGGAGGCCGAACCGGGGCCGCCGTTGAACGAGAACATCAACGGGCGTTCCGATGGCCCGCCGGCATCGTCCCGCGTGTAGGCCATGAAGAAGATCTCGGCCTCCTTCTCGCCGGCCTCCGATTTCAGCGGCATCAGCCCGGTAGTCGCGGTATAGGAGATCGAGGCGCCGTTCACGCGCCCTTCATGGTGTGTCACCACGGGCGGCTTTTCCGCTTTCTCTTCCTGTGCCCCGTTGCCTTTTTCCCCTGCGGTCGGCGTCAGCGTCAGGGTTGCGTTCATCGAAATGCCGGAGGACTTATCGCTCAACTGCGCGCTCTTGCCGCCCTTGGCAGATTCCTCCGGGTTCTCCTCTTTTTCAGCCATGCCATATCCTTCCCTTCAACGGATGGTAACAAAATCATTGTGGTTGAACAG
This sequence comes from Chthonomonadaceae bacterium, assembly GCA_035295825.1. Classification (GTDB taxonomy): domain Bacteria; phylum Armatimonadota; class Chthonomonadetes; order Chthonomonadales; family Chthonomonadaceae; genus DATGIG01. The sequence continues at coordinate 5,834 of DATGIG010000300.1, forward strand.
AACCAGCGTCAGGCTCTCACGCGCATGGAGGGCCGGATCCGCGGAGGGTTTTGATGTGTCCTCCGGCCTGGCCGCGACCGCATCCGGTTTGAGAGCCTGTGTTGTGAATCGCCGGGTCTGTTCGGCGAGAAAGTCGGTGCAGAGTTGTAACTCCTGAGCGGTCGGCAGACGGCTGAGAACGCGCAGAAACGCCTCACGAACGAAAGTCGTGGCCGTGCTACCTACCTTGACGGCGAGTGAGCGCGCCAGAGTTCGGGATTGGACCAGGGCAATTTCGCTGTTGGCGAGGGCGAGCGCCTGCTGCGGCATGACGCTCTGCTTGCGCTCGTAGCATTCGGTGACGCTCGGCCCGTCGAAGATCTGCAGGAACTCTGCCTGCTTCTCTGCGGCGTGGCGCAGATAGATGCTGCGCCGCCGCGAGGTGAGCCCCAGGTTGTGGTCTATCTCCGGCCCGCCACGCGTCTCGTCCAGTTGGCCGGCCACATAGAGCAGATTATCCCGCACCACTTCCGCCTCCATTCGGCGCGAATTCATGCGCCAGAGGTAGGTATTGTCCGGGTCGCGTTTGAGATCGTCCGGATCGGCGGTCGAAGCCATGCGGTAGGAAGCGCTGGTGACGATGAGGCGGTGCATCGGCTTCATCTGCCAGTTATGGGCCATAAATTCGGATGCTAGCCAATCGAGCAGTTGCGGATGGGAGGGCGGGCGTCCGTTCCTCCCGAAGTCGGAGACACTCGGCACGATTCCGACGCCGAAGTGGCGCATCCAGATCTGGTTCATGGCGACGCGGGCCGTGAGCGGGTTCTGCCGATCCGTCAGCCAGCGGGCGAAGGCCAGCCGTCTACCACTCGATTCGGTGGGAAAAGTGGGCAGATTGCGCGGCTTGTAGGCCGTGGAGGGGGGAAGGGCATATTCCGCCCTGGCAGTGTTCAGCGCTTTCTCCGCCTCAGCGATCTTAGCCTTGGCCGCTGCCTGCGCCGCCTGTGCTGCCATGGGGTCCTGCAGGGGCGGTTTCCCCGTGTTTGCCCCCTTGGCCTCGGCGGGGTGCTGCGCGGCGGCAAGCGCCTGCTGGGCCGCCGCCAGGTTCCGTTCTGCCTCCGCAACGGCCTGCTGGCGCTGCGCGGCAGTCGCACTCTGCGCGGCCTGTTTCCAGCGTTCGGAACTCTTGTCGCCCGCATTCTCCCGCTTTTCAACAGCCACGACGGCCTTTAGCGCCGCATACTGCGCCTCCGCCAGCGCAGTGTTGAGGGCGAGCAGTTTGCGCTGATCCGGCGTGGTTGCTGCGCTCTTCTCGGCCTGCTCCTGCGCCGCCTGCGCGGCTTTGCGGGCGGTATCGGAGGCTTGAAGGGTCTCCTCTATCACAAACTCGCGACTGTCGGGCTGGTAAAATGCCCTCGACAGGCCGACCGGAGTGATCTGGAGAGCGCCTCCCAGGGCCGACGGAATGCCGGGCGTGATGACGGCGCTCTTGTCCGGGTTCCGTTCGTCGCCGCGCACAAAGAGGTAGGTAGCGACCTTGGGGTCGGCGTCGTAGATGTGAACGAGGCCATCCTTGGTGGTGTCCGGCTGGCCTGGCAGGCGATCTGTACGGACCTTGTACGGCTCGAAGATCGCCCGCATCTGATAGTACTCCTGCTGGGTGAAGGGGTCGTACATATGGTTATGGCACTTGGCGCAGTGCATGGTGACGCCGAGGAAGGCCCGTGAGGTGTGGTTGAGCGTATCCTCCATCCACTGCTCGCGGCTGAGGAGTTTGAAGTTGCGGACGAGGAAGCCCGTCGCACGGAGCGAGTCGGCGTTGTCAGGCTCCAGTTCATCGGCGGCCAGCATCTCCTGGACCATACGGTCGTAACCCTGGTCGGCGTTCAAGGACTCGACGATCCAATCCCGCCACCTCCAGATAAAGGGCTGGCTGTCCCGGATCTGGTTGCCATCCATCCATCCCGCCCAATCGCTGTACCGCCATACATCCATCCAGTGCCGCCCCCAGCGCTCGCCATAACGGGGCGAGGCCAGCAGTCGATCCACCACCTTCTCATAGGCATTCGGCGAGGTGTCCTGCTCGAAGGCTCTCAGCTCCTCCGGGGTAGGAGCCAATCCGGTCAGATCCAGGGTGACGCGGCGCAATAGGACGGCCTTCGAGGCGGGCGGGCGGGGCGTCAGATGGCGCGCTTCCTGCTCGGAGGCGAGGAAGGCGTCTATCGGGTTCCGGACCCAGGCGGCGTGCTGCACCGTCGGCACGGCGGGACGATGGACGGGCTCGAACGGCTCCCAGCGGTAGGAGGCCAGGAAGCGGGTGAACGCAACGCGCAGCTTCGTCGCACCGGCTAGCTCCTGGCGGGACGGTTTGTCGGCAGGGTCGCCGGGCGCATGGCCGAGCAGCAGCTCCGTTTCGTTATTCACACCGTCCCCATCGCTGTCTTCTGTGGCAATCAGGCGCAGGCGGGTGGGAATGTCGGCCTTTTTGCCCGCTTTGCGTAACTCCTCTCCCAGTACCGCGAGCCGGTGACCGAAGGCATTATGGGGGAAATCCGCGAGGCTGGTCGGAGGTTTGTCGCCCTTCGCAGGCAGGTGACAGGTGGTGCATGCATTCAGCCGTCGGGGAAGAAATCTGCCGTAGTACTTCTCCAGGGCGACGCGATTTGCCGGCGTCGCTCCGAGGGGGCGCTGGGAACAGAGGGCCAGATACAGCCCGCAGACCAGGAGGCAGCAGAGCCTGATGCAGTTGCTGGACAGATTGCGATAGATCATGGCGGTTTCCTTTGCAAGCATTATATGCGTAAGCGGGCATCGTGTCAAGCCGGAAGGAAATCGCGATATGCGGACCGAACTGCCAACCAGCGAAACAAGCAGGATGGGAGAAACGAAGATGATCGATCTGGTAGGGAAGCATATCTTTATTGCCGGGGGGAGCCGGGGTATCGGCGCGGAGGCGGCGCGGTATGCCGCGCAGGCCGGAGCGGCGGTCAGCATCAACTATGTGCGGGATCGGGCTGCCGCCGAGCGCCTTGTAAGCGAGATTACCGATGGGGGCGGCAGGGCGCAGGCGTTCCAGGCCGATGTGTCGGAGGAGGGAGCCGTAGAGCTGGCGATAGATGAGGCGGTCAGCCTCTTCGGGCCGCTGCAGGGCCTGGTGGTCTCTGCGGGGGTTTTCGAGGGGCTGCCCATCGAGGAGATGACCGCTGCCTTTTGGGATCGTGTGATGGCGATCAATGTACGTGGGACCTTCCTGAGCGTCAAGGCCGCCGCGCGCCACTTGCGGGCGAACCCTGAGGGTGGCAGCATCGTCATCTATACCTCGACGGCGGGGCAGCGTGGCTCCGCCGTCTATTCGGCTTATGCGACCTCGAAGGGGGCGCAGATTATGTTTATGCGCTCCATGGCGCTGGAATTGGCGCCCGCGCAGATCCGCGTCAACTGCATCGCTCCGGCCTGGACCGAGACCGATATGGCCGCCCCCAGCCTCGATGTGCTGGGGAGAGAAGAGGTCTCCAAGGGTTTTCCCCTGGGCCGCATCGGTCTGCCGCAGGACGTGGCGGGGGCGACCTGCTTTCTCTTGAGCGATCTGGCCGCGTTTATCACCGGTTCGACCATCACGGTGGACGGCGGAATGGACATGCGGGGTTAGGGCGCAGGAGCCGGCTTCCATCCCAGATCGGCCTCCAGGCGGCTTTCCAGCGTAGCGGCCATGAGCTCATGCGTCTTGACGCTGGGATGCCAGTCGGAACCCAGCCCATTCTTCATATCCTGCGTGGCGAATTGCAGAAAATGCACGCGCGTGTCACCCGCCCGCTTCTCATCTGCGACGATCTGGTTGAGGTAGGTAATGACGGTGCTGAGGGCTTTGTGGCCCGGCGGATAGTCATCCGACATCATCGAGCCGCAGGCGCAGTAGATCTCCGCTTTGGGGTACGCTTTGCGGACGCGCGTGAGAAAGGCTTCATAACCCTGGGTCCAGGCGCGTTGGTCGGGGTTGTCCTTGCCGAAGTCATTGGTCGCCAGGTGGATGACCACCACGTCGGGGACCCACTGAGTGAAATCCCACTTGCTGTTGGAATCGGTGGCAAGGGTTCGACCGTAGATTTCGCCCATCGTATTGTCGGGCCACATTTTGCGGCCCGACCAGGCGAGGCATACGTATTCCGCTCCCAGCGTCCGCGCGGCGATAGCGCCGTAGGTGAGATAGGCGTTCTCTGTTGTCGGTGAAAAGTGCTCGTTCTGGTCCTTGCCCTCGTTGCCGTAGCCGCAACTGATGGAATCGCCGATTACCTCGATCCGATGTTTCTGTCGGGGCGGGAGGGCCAGCAATTTGGCGCCCTGCTCCAACTGGAACCCGAGGATCTGGGTGGTTCCGACAAACGCCTCGGTGCGCTTCACGAGCATCACGGTATGCTCCGTATTCGGCAGCATCGCCGCAACCGGATAAACGCTCATACTGCTCTTGGTTTTCAGGATCGAGGTCGGTTTGCCATCCACGATGACCTGGTACGCATCGTTCCCTGCCTCTTTCAGCTTTACGTTGAGTGCTGTGCCACGAAACTTGAGTTGTATGGCGCTGGCGGACCAGGTGCAGCGGGGGCCTGCAGCATCTTGTGTGTCGAACCTTCCGATATATCGGACATGCGGATCGTTTGCTGCTACCTCTATGGGCAGAGCGGGGGCATCCTGTGCCTCGGCGGCGCGTATGCCAACAATACAAACACAGCACAGGCAGAAGGCCAGAAGGATTGGTCTCGATCCATCGCACCATCGGTTCATAGCACACTCCTTTATGTGAGGATGGGTATCCTGGTATACCGATTCTACCCGACAGACGCGTGGAACCCAATCCAACCCCAATACGATATAGAGGAAAATGCCGGGATGATTGAGAATAAGCTTGACGGAACGAGCGTGGAGGAAGGATGGAGTTTGTGTGAGTCGAAGTGAAGCAGTAACGTTGCCGCTGACGATCCAGCTATTGGGTCGGATGGCGATCTATGCCCATGGGGCTCCCCTCGTGCCGCTCCGCTCTCGCAAGGGAATGTGGTTGGTCGCACTCCTCGCGTTGCGCGCCCGGCAAGAGGTCTCCCGAGAGTGGCTGGCGGTCACGCTCTGGCCGGATAGCGACGATCCCCTGGCGACGCTGCGCCGGACGCTGACCGACTTGCGCCAGGCGTTGGGGCCGGTAGAGGACTACATCGAGACGCTGCCCGGACGGAAAATCCGGCTCGCGCTTCCCGATGATGCGATCGATGTCCTGAAGTTCGACCGACTGGCTGCGGCGGGAGAGTTGACTGCTTATGCAGAGGCTCTGGCCCTCTATCGAGGACCTCTCCTGGAGGATTGCGACGAAGAGTGGGCCGTAACCGCGCGGGAGGCCCGATTGGGAGCCTTCCTGAATATGGCGGAACAGGCCGCCGACTTGCTGCTCCAACAGCGGCGTCCGGCGGAGGCGGTCGCCTATCTGCGTGCGGCGGTCGCCGCCGCGCCGCTGCGTGAAAGCCTCTGCTGTACCCTGATGCAGGCCCTGGCGTTGGGCGGACAGTCCTCGGATGCAATCCTGGAATACCACCAGCTCCGCCAGCGCTTGCGGCGCGAATTGAATGCGGAACCCTCCGCCGCTACCGTCGCCTGTTATCGGCAGATCCTCTCCGAAGGGCGTCAACGGGTACAGGCAGCCGAAACCAGGCGTACCGTACCCGTGGACACGGCCTCTTCGCTGTTCCGGGTACCGCATCCCCTGACAGATCTGATTGGCCGCGAGCCGGAGTTGCGCGCCATGGAAACGGGCTTTACCCGCTCTCGCCTGGTCACCCTGACCGGCAGCGGCGGCATCGGTAAGACCCGGCTGGCCATCGAGGCGGCGCAGCGACGGCAGGCATCGTATCCGGATGGGGTCTGGTTTGTAGAGTTGGTTCGCGTCACAGCCCCGGCGCTTATCGCCCAGACCATAACGACCACGCTGCGCGTGCGAGAGGCGGCGGAGCGCTCGCCTCTGGAGACGCTGACAGATTTTCTCTCCAAGCGGACCGCGCTGCTGGTGCTGGATAATTGCGAGCATTTGATCGAAGCGTGCGCCTCCCTGGTGGAGACGCTGTTGCACCACTGTCCGCAACTCTCCATCCTGGCGACCAGCCGTCAGCCCCTGAACCTGAGCGGCGAGGTCCGCGTATCCGTCCCTCCGCTCGATGCACCCCCACTGCCCGGCAACGAGCTTCACGCCGATCTCATCGAAAAGACACTGCAGGATTCGTCCGCTGTCCGCTTGTTTGTCGCGCGCGCCTCGACAGCGCTCCCCGGCTTTCGCCTCACTTGGCAAAATCTACCTGCCATCGCACTGTTGTGCAGGCAGTTGGAGGGGATCCCGTTGGCTTTGGAGATGGCGGCGGTCCGGGTGAAGGTGATGTCGGTAGAGCAGATCTCGGCCCGCTTGAAGGATCGCTTTCGCTTGCTGACGACGGGGAGCCGCCCGGATCTGCCTCACCATCAGACGCTGCGTTCCCTGATCGATTGGAGCCACGACCTCCTCTCCCTGCCGGAACGCGTCCTGTTACGCCGCCTGTCCGTGTTTGCAGGAGGGTGGACCCTGGAAGCGGCGGAGGCGGTCTGTGCCAATGCGAAGCGCCCAGGTGAGGCAGATGCGGAGGCATCGGAGGACCATGATGCCTCCTGCCTGCCGCCGGAAGACGTGATGGACCTGTTGGGGATGCTGGTAGAGAAGTCGCTGGTGCAATCCGAAGAGGAGGCGAATGGAGAGCGCTGGTTCCGCATGCTGGAGACGCTGCGGGAGTATGCCCAGGAGCGAATGGATGCTGCGGACGAGACGGGGCAGATAAAGCGGCGGCATCGGGACTATTTTATGCAGGTCGCTGGGGAAGCTCATGCGCAGATGCAGACACCTGAGCAACGCTTCTGGCTCGAAATCCTGGATCGTGAATATGAGAACCTATGCGCTGCGTTAAACTTTTGCCGACTGGACACGGACAGCGGCGAGGCAGGGCTGTATCTCGCCTCCCGGTTAGGGGACTACTGGTGGATCCGAGGCTATATGCGGGAGGGACGCACGTTCCTCGACGCCGCCCTGGAACACCCCGGCGGACGGAACGCCACCGCCGTGCGCGCGCAGGCGATGGGCATCACCGGGGTGCTGGCTTCGTATCAGGCGGATTATGTGAGTGCGGAGCGCTCCCTTCAGGCCAGCGTGGCCTTACAGCGATCCCTGGGAGACAAGCGGCAGGTTGCCATCGTATTGGGCAATCTTGGCTCCGTTTATCGGGATATGGGGAGATATGACGAATCGATAGCCTGCCTGGAAGAGAGCCTGGCTCTTTGTCGAGAGACCAACCTCATTCCCAATGCTGCCATTACACTGACGAACCTGGGAGGGACGATATTCCAGAAAGGAGACTATGCGCTCGCCCGCCAGCGTTATGAGGAGGGGGTCGCGCTGCGTCGGCAATTGGGGAACCCGCGCGGGGTCGCCATTGCGCAGTGCGGTCTGGGCCAGGTATTGATGCACATCGGAGAACTGGAGGAGGCGCTCAACTGCTTCAAGGAGGCCGAAACGGTTTTTCGAGAGATGAACGACCGTGGCAATCTGGCGATCACCCTGCATAGCATCGCGTGTTTACTGATGGAGCGTAAAGAGTTCCGGGCGGCCAGCGAACAGGTAGCGGAAGCCCTGGAAGTGTGCGGGGAATCGGAAGACTTGCTGAATGTGGTTCTGCTGAGAGAGCTGGCGCAGATTTATTTGGATCTGGAAGATGCCCAGAGGGCGACGCAATTTCTTGGGGCGGCGCAAGCCTATGCCGATCGGTATGGCATGAACCTGCGGCCATCGGAACAGGAGAAGGCGGAGACCCTCCGCCGGGAGCTTCGAGAGCGGCTAGGGGAGAGCGCCTTCCTGTCCGCCTGGAGGGAGGGCAGCGGGATGAGCCTGGAAACCGCGATGGCCCT
>DATGIG010000301.1:0-3079 GCA_035295825.1 Chthonomonadaceae bacterium
TATCTCTCCTCCAGCGACCATCGCCTGCTGTTTGGGCTGGGAGCGGCGCCCCAGGCCGACCATGTGGAGATCCGCTGGCCGAGCGGCAAGGTGCAGCCACTCGGCCCAGTGCCGGGGATGACACCGGGGCAGTCTCTCACCGTAGTAGAAGGAAAGTGACCTCCTTGGCGTGAAGAGAGTAGGAAGAAAGGAGAGGAACGATGTCGCTATGGAACTGGTGGAGCGCCGCGAGGCGCAAGCGCCTGATGGAAAGGGCGGAGAGACGCGCCCACGCGAACGACTTTCGCGCCATCGGCCCGTTGGTAGAGGCCCTGGAGTGGCCGGACGTGCGTAAAGAGGCGGAAGAGGCCCTGATCCATCTGCTGCCCCGGATGCCTGCGGAGGACTTTCAGCGCTTGAACTCCAAGCAGCGCCTGAGCCTCTATCGCGCGCTCTGCCAGAAGAACGATGCCCTGACCCTGGCGATCCTGGACACTCCGGAGATCGAGACGCGGTGGGAAGCGAGGACCTATCTCCACAACCTGCGCAATAGCCGTCCGAAAACGGAGGCGCAGCGCCGGATACAGCAGAAGGCGATGGAGTGTCTGCGGAGCTATCAGGAGCGCCGGAACGCGGAGACGCTGATGCGCCCGGCAATGGCTCCGGGCATTCCGCTTTCGACCCTTCGGAGCGCTCCCCATACCGGGCCGGAACCGCATGACGCCTGAACGCCGTCACGCCTCTGCGCTGGCCTGGCGGGCCGAAATGACCATCCCCCACGCGCTGATCTGGCTGGAGAGCCAGCCCGGTCCGGCAGCGTCTGCCTTGTCGGCAGGCGCTTCCCGCACGGAGGCGAGCCGGGAAGCGGATTTCGTACGCGACCGCCTGGCCGCCCAGCGCGCCCTGAATGCCCTCTTTGCAACAAGCGGATTCCCTGCGGAGAGCGCGGAACACCTGCACTGGCAGCGCGATGCCTGGGGCAAGCCCTATGTGGAGTGGAGCGGACCGGTGGCGGAGTGGGCGGCGGCCTCCCGTGTAGACAGCAGGTTGCTGCATGTCTCCAACACGCACGATGGTCCAGCGCATATCGTCTTTGCCGCCTACGCGGAGAGCCTGGCGGGCATCGGGGTGGATGTGGTCCACCTGCCGCGCCTGCGGCTTCCCGGCAAAGGCGTGGACTACCTGCACCGCTTTGCCCGCAAATTTATGGCGGAGGAGGAGTATGCCGCACTGCGCGCCGGCAATCCGGAGGACGATGCGGAGCGCCTGCTGGTGCGGGTCGCCGCGCACTTCTCCCTTATGGAGGCGGCCTCCAAGGCCTGCGGCACCGGGTTGAAAATCGGTGCGGGGATGGGCAGGCCGACCTCCCTGCCGAAACAATCTCTGGGCGCATTACAATTAGAGCCGAGCGTCTCCCTGCTCTTCGGGCCGGAGGCGCAGGCGCGCCTCTCTACCCTCGGCGCAACGCGGCATGCAGGCTACTGGGGCGCAAGCGAGGAATATCTGGTCAGCGCCGTACTCCTCCGGCGCTGACCGTGCTATAAATGGATGTATATTGGACATATCTTGATGGATGACACATGCATTCTGCCCACCATGAGGGTGGGCGCACAAAGAGAGAGGGGCTGATGCATAGCAAACGGAACATTCTCCTGACCGGCGCTGCAGGACATATCGGAACGGCCTATCGGAAGCATGCCGGCAAACAGTACGCTTTCCGGCTCGTGGACATCAAACCGATAGGCGATCCGGAGGGACATGAGACCCAGATCGCGGACTTAGCAGACCCGGATGCCGCCCGGCGCGCATGCGAAGGGATGGATACCGTGATCCACCTGGCAGCCGACCCGCGCACGACGGCGGAGTTCTACAAGGACCTGTTGGATCCCAATTTCAAGGCCACCTATAACATGTATCGCGCGGCGAAGGATGCCGGCTGCGCGCGTCTGATCTTTGCGAGCAGCGTCAACGCGGTGGGCGGTTATCCGCACGAACGGCAGGTGCGTGCGACCGACGCGCCCTGTCCGGGAAACGTCTACGGCGCTTCCAAGGCGTTCGGCGAATCGCTCGGCGCCTACTTTGGACACGCAGAAGGGCTTTCCAGCATCTGCATTCGTATCGGCGCTGTCGGCGAACTGAGTCATCTTCGGGCCGACACGCCGGATTACGTGCGTTCCATTTTTATTACTTTTCGCGATCTGTGCCACCTGTTGGATCGGTGCGTTGAGACGCCGAACATCCCTTTCGCCGTCGTCCATGGGGTTTCGAAGAACCGGGTGAACTGGTTGGATCTTACCGAGACCTCCCGTCTGCTGGACTATCATCCCGTGGACGATGCATTCCCTTCGGTATAGACAGCATCCCGTACTCGCTCCACATGACGCCGGATGGATCTGCTTACTCCTCTGTCTACGGTTTGGGAGGCTCTTTTTTATCGTGAAGCCGCTCGGTCGGTTGTTTGGAGGCAGTCTTCCCCGACGGCTTCTTGGTCGTCGCCGTCTTCTTCCCGCCTGATTTTGAGGCCGCGCGGGCTGAAGAAGAGGTCTTTTGCTTCGATGATGCCTTCGACGCCGTGGAGTTCGCGCCCGAAGTCGGTGCCGGCTTCTTCGCGACGGGCAGAGGCGGACCGGGAACGCTCACTTCGATGTTGGTGATGCCCCAACTCTCGTTGGATAGCTCCTCTAATCCTCTGCCCGCGAAATCCAGTTGCAAGCTGGAGCCTTTATGCGGAAACGTATAGCGCAGCCTGTACACGGAGTCCATCGGAACCACCTTGCCCTCGACCAAATACGTGTACCCCAGGGAGTTCTTCTCTACGGCTTCGGTGCATTCCGCATTATGGTCGCCGGGATACTCGCCGGGGAATGCCTGTGCTTTCAAGCCGGTTAATCCATAATATTTCGCGCCGAACAGAAACGTCGTCTGCAGCAGCGTGATGCCATCGGCGACGCTCAGGCTCCAGATGTCCGGACCGGAAAGGAGATCATTGCCATCCCAGGTGTGAATAATGAACAGGTCGAAGGTTACGGCGACCTCGCTATGCTCCGGCAGATTATTGAGGGTCAGGCGCGCAGCCTGGCTTCCCAACTCTCCTAAAAAG
>DATGIG010000302.1:0-11663 GCA_035295825.1 Chthonomonadaceae bacterium
GGAGGAAACTCGGCGAATCGCATGGCGTCGAAGCGCGTATCCGACGTCGTCGTTTTCGAGGCGTAATCGGTTACCGGGCAGGTGAGATGACAGGTGACTGGGAGGAAGGCAACGGTAAGACTGTTCTTCTGCCCATTATCCGTTCCACGTACAAAGGTATCCTTGGTGGAATCAACCGGCCCTTGCTGAGAGCGGATACGGAAGAAGACGATCAACGCAAAGCAGAAGGCGACTGCGGCGATAATGAGCGCCGTTCTGGAGTTTTTCATGGTTTCTCCTCCCTTTCGGCAAGAACGGGGGTACGGTCCGCATGCCAGGCCCGATCCCGCTCGGTGAAATTCTCTCTTCCCCGGCTCTCCAATCCCAGTTCGGCCAGGATACAGTGCGCGGCTTCGACGACTTCCGGATGGGTCAGGTCACGGGGGCGCGGCGTGGTCAGTCTCAGTTCGCTGCGGATCTCGGCGGGTCGCTCGGAGAGGATCACTACCCGATCCGCCAGTTGCGCGGCCTCCTCGATGTCGTGGGTAACCAGCACGACGGTGCGGGGGCGCTCATGGAGGATCCGGCTCAACTCCTTACGCAGTCGTAGCCGGGTGATATAGTCGAGCGCTGAGAAGGGCTCGTCCATTAAGAGAAGTTCGCTCTCACCGGCCAACGCGCGCGCCACCTCGACCCGCTGGCGCATCCCACCGGAGAGTTGGTGGGGATAGTGGTCGGCAAAGCCCTCCAATCCCATCAGCTTTAGCATCGCCTGGAGTTCGATCTTTCGGATGGCCTCGGAGTGGACATGGCGCAGCCCCAGAGCGATGTTCTGCCCGGCGGTCATCCAGGGGAAGAGGCCCCCCGCCTGGTAGATCATCCGCACGCTTCCGGTCCTCGATATGGTGCCTGAGCTGGGCTGGTCGTAGCCGGAGAGCAGATTGAGCAGCGTCGTCTTGCCGCAGCCGGAGGGTCCCACAATGGCCGTAAATTCACCCTGCGCGATCTCCAACGACAGATTGCGCAGCACCTCCACGGAGCCGAAGGCGCGCCCTACATTCTCCAGTCGGATCAACTTATCGCTCATAGCCCCACCGAACGCTTGGAATACGTGTCAACTGTACGAGCAGGCGGTCCAAAACGACCCCGATGATGCCGACGATAATCATCCCGACAACCACCACGTTGGGCAGGAGCCGTGCGCGGGCGTCCCAGATCAGAAAGCCCAGTCCATCACGGCCTGCCACCATCTCCGCCGCTACCACGACCACCCAGGAGAGCCCCGCCGTTACTCGTAACGCGGTGATGACTTCCGGAAGAATCGCCGGGAGGATCACCCGTGTGAGGCGCTCCAATCCCCGAAATTCGTAGTCCTCTGCGACGCGGAAATAGACGGCAGGGATCGTAGTCACTGCGGCCATCGTCGCCAGAATGATCGGGAAGACGGCAGCCATAAAAATCAAAAAGATCGCGGGGGCATCTCCCAGCTTAAACCAGATGATAGCGAACGGGATCCACGCCAGAGGCGACAGGTTACGAAAGAAGTTGACGGCAGGCAGCAGCGCCATCCGGGCGTAGATGCGCAAGCCCATCAGCAGCCCCACCGGAATGCCCACCCCTACCGCAATGGCAAAGCCGATCCCCACTCGGTAAAGCGAGGCGATGATATGGTTGAAAAGCCCCGGCTCGGTCCGAAAGCCCTCCCATACGTCCTGGGGAGATGGAAACGCCGATTCGGGAAACACCTTTCGGGCGGCCAGCACATACCAGGTAAAAAAGAGAAGGAGGGCGACACTCAGTGGGAGCAGAATATTTTTATAAGAAAAGCGCGCTTCTTTCATGGTTTCCTGGTGCATTATAACATATCATGCCGCTTGACTTTTTCGGATCTCTTCCTGCGGACTGGTTCCTTAAGATAATTTAATGTAGGGTTAAGGGAATTTTAACGTTGCTCCGCTAAACTGCCTTAAGATTTATTAATCTTTCACGCTCTTTCACGATTCTGGCAAGAATTCCCTTTCAGAAAACACGATTATGTCTGAAGTTTCCCAATTGCATCGTCGTTTCCCGCTCCTGCTTCTGCTTCTAGTGGCGCTCGTTCTCTTTTTTGGCGCCGGCTGCGATCAACCTAAGCACGTCAGCACAGATACGGGTCCCTCTCTCCCGGATGCGGAGGCCGTCCACTACCGTGACGTCGTCTCCGACTTCTATACAGGCACCATCGCTATGCGCGTCACCGATCCGGATCACCCGGAACGCTACCTTACGCGCGCCAGCGAACTCGAGCCGGATGAGCCGGCAATATGGGCCAACCTGGGTCTCTACTATCTGCGCACATCAAAACAGATTGAGAAAGCAACGATCTGCCTGGAAAAGGCGCACTCCCTTGCACCGAACAGCACCGAGATCGAGGCGCTGCTCGGCCACCTGGAGGACCAGCAGGGCCACATCCCGGAAGCGATCGCCCACTTCAAGCAGGCCGTTCAGTTAGACCCCAAAAACCTGCATGCGCACTTTACCCTCTCCGAACTGATTGAACGGCAGCAGGACCCCAACAGCGACGCCGACTATCAGGCGCAGATGGAAGCGATCCTGAAAGAGCAACCGAACAACCTCAAGGCGCTGTTTGAGCTGGCTCGCATCGCCGCGAAGCGCAAAGACACGGCCACATTCCAGCGGGTGCTTCAGCAGTTGAAAGTTCTCTCCAGTACCTGGCCCGCAAACCCCCAGCTCACGGAAACCATGAAGATGGCGCTCAGCAGTTCGGATATGATCGCGGCGAACGCCAACCTGATGCGCACGCACAATCTCCTGAAACAATCGCTCATTTACCGGAAGAGCCTGAGCGCCCTTACGCCCGATAACAATGCGATCGGCATTCCAATGGAGCATTTTCTGAAACTGACGACGCCCTCGCCCACCCCGGCTCCCCCCGACCCGTTTACCTTCAAAGAGGACCCGATCAAGGGCGGTGAGAATGGCAAGGCGGCCCAGGCTCTCTTCCTCTGTTTGACGCCGGAAGTCCTCCCCGCTGTCGCGCAGAACTTTGAGAAGAAACCTGTGTTTCAGGGCTCTAATTCGCTGATAACGGCGGACGGACATAACGTCCGGATCACCACCAACGATAAAACAATCACCCTCCCGTTTCCCGGAGGAGGGAGCGCTGCGCCCCCCTCACCGGCAGGCGTACTGCCTGTAGACCTCTTTTACGACTTCCGGATGGGGCTGGTACTGGCCGGGGAGGGTGGTCTGCGAATCTACCGTCTGGACGAGAACGGCGCTTTCCAGGATGTCACCGCGCGGTCCAAATTGCCTGCCGCAATCCTCAATGCGCGCTGCTATGGCGTCTGGGCGGCGGACGTGGACCTGGATGGGGATCTGGACCTGATCGTCGGTCTTATGGAGGGCGGCACGCTCACCCTCAGAAACAATGGCGACGGGACCTTTACCCCCCTGCATACCTTTGACGAAATCAAAAACCTGCGCGGATTTCTCTGGGCCGACATTGATGGCGACGGCGCACCGGACGCGGCCTTTCTGGACGCACAAGGGCAGGCCCATATCTTTATGAATATGCGTGCCGGTCAATTCGTTCCCCGCTTCCTGCCGGAGGACTTCGGCGCTGTTGCGGCTTTGGGTGCAGGCGATGTGGATCGAGACGGCCTGCTGGACTTTATTATGTTAAAGGCGGACGGTGAGATCGTTCGCCTGTCGGATAAATCGGAGGGGCACTCCTGGGATACCGCAGAGCTTGCTCGCTGGCAGGGATTCTCCGCACCTCCGATTGGGAGCGCCCGCCTCTTCATTGCAGACATGGATAACAATGGCGGGCTGGACATCGTCGCCTCTACCCCGCAGGGCGGACAGGCCTGGCTAAGCGACGAAAAGGGCGTGTTTCAGCCGCTTGAGGCCTCACCCGGCGCCAGCGTGACTATGATCGCCGATATAGACGGGGATGGGCGGCTCGATCTGCTTGCGCTGGATGCCGGCGGCAAGGCGGTGCAGCGGATCAATAAATCCGCTCCGTCGCCGAAGGGCAAGAACTATCACTGGATGGAATTGCGCCCGCGCGCCACAAACGTCGCCCGCAAACAACAAGCCGGTGACTCCAACTCCTTCACCCAGGATGCTTCCGGTGATTCCCGCATCAACTCATTCGGTATCGGTGGCGAGGTCGAGGTCCGCTCCAGCTTACTCGTTCAAAAACAAGCCATTACCGGTCCCGTCGTCCACTTTGGCCTGGGTGAGAACTCGGATGCTGACTACACTCGGATTGTATGGCCCAATGGCGCAGTTCAGGGCGAATTCGGATTTAAGGCTTCCCAGCAAGCAACGGTCGTCCAGCGCCTGATCGGCTCCTGCCCATGGCTCTTTGCCTGGGACGGACATAAGATGAACTTTGTCACAGACTTCCTCTGGCGCTCGCCGCTGGGGCTCAGGATCAACGCACAGGACACGGCAGGCGTCATGACGACCGAGGACTGGGTCAAGATCCGGGGCGACCAGCTTGCGCCGAAAGACGGAGTGTACGATATCCGTATCACTGCCGAATTGTGGGAGACCCACTTCTTCGACCTGGTCTCGCTCATGGTGGTGGATCACCCGGTGGGCTCCGAGGTCTATGTGGACGAGCGGTTCGCCTTCCCGCCTCCCAGGTGCGAGGTCCACGCCACGGATCCCCCGCACCCGATCCTGCGCGCCGTGGATGACCATGGCACAGATGTCACCGACATCGTGCGGGAGCGGGATGGGAAGTACCTAGATACCTTCGGACGCGGTCAGTACCAGGGCATCACCCGCGACCACTATGTCGAGGTGGAGATCCCACGCGACGCAGCCAAGACCGGCGGCGCGGTCACCCTCCTGGCGAACGGCTGGATCCATCCCACCGACAGCTCCATCAATGTCGCGGTGTCGCAAGGAGAACACGATCCGCCCCATCCGCTGAGCCTGGAGATCCCGAACGGCAAAGGCGGCTGGGTGACCGTAAAGCCGAACCTGGGCTTCCCGTCCGGCAAGACGAAAACCATCCTCATCGACCTCTCCGATGTGCTGCCGAAAGAGCCGGCCAACGATCCGGTCTATCGCCTTCGCCTGCGGACGAACCTGGAAGTCTACTGGGACTGCCTCCAGTGGACCACGCTGCGGCCTTCCACGCCTCTCAAAACGGAGCGCATGGCCCTGAAGACGGCGGAACTACGATACCGGGGGTTCTCCGCGATCTCCCAGGCCAATCCCTCCTCGCCGGAACTGCCCGACTACGATAAGATCCAGGCGAAGACGCAGGTCTGGCGCGACCTGATCGGCTACTGCACCCGCTTCGGGGATGTGCGCGAACTGCTCCAGAAAGTGGATGACCGGTATGTCATCATGAACGCCGGTGACGAACTGGCGCTCCAATTCGAGGCTCCGCCGCCTCCGCCGTCGGGCTGGGTTCGCGACTTCGTCCTGATCGGAGACGGCTGGGAGAAGGACGGCAACTACAATACCGCCTTCTCAAAGACGGTGCTGCCGTTGCCCTCCCACAGCCGGCCCAACTACAATGTCCCTCCTGGACGCCTGGAGGATGATCCCGTCTATCGCCAGCATCCGAAAGACTGGGAAGTGTATCATACGCGCTATATTACGCCGGACGCGTTCCGAAACGCCCTCCGGCCGGGGCCCCTACATTGATCGAAAAACCATCGGCGCGTATCGCGCTTACCGTCTTCTTTCTCACGCTGCTCTGCATCCCTCTGGCAATCCGCTGGTGGAGTACGCATCGTCAGCCCGCAGCAACGTCTAAAGATACCTCCTCTATTCTGTCGCGATACGGTTTCCGGCTGGAGGAGGTTTCCAAGGCATGCGGGATCGACTTCGTCCACCAGGCCCCTACTCTCGATCCCAAGTTGAGCCACATCATGCCTCACATCGCCTCGATGGGAGCGGCGGTCTCCATTGTGGATTATGACCGGGATGGCCTACCGGACATCTATGTGACCAACAGCGCCGAGGGGAGCAAGAACCATCTCTACCACAACCTGGGAAACGGCAAGTTCGAGGATGTGGCGGAGCAGATGGGCATAGCCGATGTGAACAAGCCCGAGACCGGCGTCTCGATGGGTGCGGTCTGGGGCGATTACGACAACGACGGCTACGAAGACCTGCTCCTGTACAAATGGGGCCGCCCGGAGCTGTTCCACAACGATAAGGGCAAGGGGTTCACACGGGTCACGGATACGTCGGGCCTGCCCAAGTGGGTGAACGCGAACAGCGCGATCTGGGTGGACTTCGACCACGACGGCAAGCTCGACCTGCTCATTGCGGGTTACTTCGACGAGAAGTTCGACCTCTGGCATCTCAACACCACGAAAATGATGCCGGAGAGCTTCGAGTATGCGGAGAACGGCGGACGCAAATACCTGCTGCGGAACCTGGGCAACGGCCACTTCGAGGATGTGACCGCGAGGATGGGGCTCAACAGTCGCCGTTGGACGCTGGGGGTCTTCGCCGCTGACCTGCGCGGCACGGGCTACCCGGACATCTTCTTCGCCAACGACTACGGGGTCTCCGAACTCTTCTTCAACGAGAACGGGCAGCACTTCCGTGAAGTCGGCAAGGAGACCGGGGTGGGCTACGCCCCCAAGAGCGGAATGAACGCCTCCTTCGGCGATGTAATGAACAACGGGCGTTACTGCATTTATGTCTCCAATATCTCGGAGCCGGGCATCCTGCTGCAGGGCAACAATCTCTGGGTTCCCAAGGACGGGACCAGCGGCGACGGGATCAAGTATGAGAATGGCGCCAGCGCCATGGGCGTGGAGTTAGGAGGCTGGAGTTTTGGCGCGCAGTTTGGCGACCTGAACAACGATGGGTGGCTGGATCTCTATCTGGTGAACGGCTATATCTCCGGCAACAAGCAGCGCGACTACTGGTACGACTTCTCCAAGATTGCCGGAGGCCATAGCTCCATTATCTCCGATGCTGAGCGCTGGCCCCCTATCGGCGACCGCAGCCTGGGCGGATATCAGCAGAAGAAGGTCTGGATCAACGATGGCACGGGCCACTTCGATGAAGTCGCTCAAGGGGTCGGGGTGACAGACCTCAATGACGGCCGTTCGGTCGCCATGGCGGATCTCTGGAACAGAGGGGTGCTGGACGTGGTCGTCGCCAATCAGAGAGGTCCGCTGCTGCTCTATAAGAATACGGTCGCTCCGGAGAACCGCTGGATCGAGTTCGCTCTGGAGGGCGCCCAGAGCAATCGCAGCGCCATCGGCGCGCAGGTAACGGTCTATTGGAATGGGCGGCAGCAGGCGCAAGAGGTATCGGGGGGGAACGGCTTCTGCTCGCAGAATGATCGCCGCCTCCACTTCGGTCTCGGCAAAGACCCGCATATCGAGAAGGTCGTCGTTCGCTGGCCTTCCGGGAAAGTGCAGGAGTTGCAAAACCTCGAAATCGGGAAGTTGCATACGATCAAGGAGCCATTATGATTCCAGATACGAAAGCCTCCGGCATCCAAAAGCCTCCGACGTCCGGGCCTCCGGTAGCAACAGCGGCGCCCGCGTCTATGCCCGCTCCCCAGAGTAAGAAATTCACCTTCGATCAGCGCTATATCCCGCCCATATTTATCACGCTGATCCTGGTGGTGGGCCAGATCACCTTCGGCGTTCTGGAGAGTATTCCCTATACACTGGCCGCCATCGCCGCCTCCATATTGATGGAGATGGCTCTGGGCATGCTCTTCTATAAGAAGATCCCCCACCTCGCAAGCGCCTATATCTCCGGCATCAGTGTGGGGATCCTGATCCGCTCCCCCTTCTGGTGGCCCTACATCCTCTGCAGCGCCATCGCCATCACGTCCAAGTACCTCATCCGGGTCCGAGGCCGCCATATCTGGAACCCATCGAACCTCGCCATCGCCGTGATGCTGGTGATCGCTTACGATTCCGTCGCGCCGCTGAACATTCAGTGGGGAAATTCCCACTGGGCGATGCTGGCTATCTGGGTACTCGGCTCCATCATCATTTATCGTTTAAAGCGCTTCCACATCTGCGCCACCTACGTGATTAGCTTTATCGCCTACGCCCTGCTGCGCAGCCTTATCATTCCGCATGGTGCGGGCGAAACCTTCTCAACTCTCTTCCTGAGAGAGGTAGCGCCCATCACCGGGCCGATGTATCAGCTCTTCATCTTCTTTATGATCACCGACCCGAAGACGACGGTCACGACCAAGAAAGGGCAGATCCTGGTAGCCTTCCTAATAGCGACGATGGAGAACATTCTGCGCCTCACAGGGACCTTCACGGATTTCCATTTCTTTGCGATCCATGCGCCCTACTATGCACTGTTCATAGTTGGGCCTGTCGCCAATCTGATCGAAATCTGGAAAACGCCACGAGCGCCCGGCGGCGCAAACGCCCCCGTTCCTGCGAAATAGGCTACCGCTGCACCAGTTTGAATAATCAGCTCCATAACAACAAATCATCCCAGATTGTGAAGATCCGGGATGATTTGTTTTAACCGTGTTGACTCCGCGTCGTCAATCTCCTATAATCGGGCAAAAGATCCAGAGAGAGGAGTTAGCAAGTGAAATGCATTTTACCGGCGCTTGCCGGATTGTTGTGCCTGGGATGGGCAGCCCAGGCGCAAACGCTTTCGCCGCCGGATGCTTATGCCCTGGTGGGCGTGCGTATCGAGGTCGGGGATGGACGCGTTATCGAGAAGGGCACGGTTTTGCTGAGGCGCGGTCTGATCGAAGCCGTGGGCGCCGACCTGCCAATCCCACCGGACGCGGAAGTCATCAAGGGCGACGGGTTGACGGTCTATCCGGGATTTGTGGACGCTCAGATGACCACAGGGCTTGCGCTCCCCACGCCCCAGCCGGATCAGGATAGGCCGCCGGATGTGGCTTCGGAAGCGCCAGCCGCCATGCGGGAAGCCAATCGGAAAGGTATCCGCCCCGAACTACGCGCGGTCAACCATCTGGCGCTTACGGAGACCAGCCTTAGCCCGCTCCGGCAGGCCGGGTTTACCACAGCGCTCATCGCGCCTTCCGGCGGGATGATTAATGGCATCTGCGGGCTGGTGAACCTGAGCGGCCAGCCGAAAAGGGAGTGTGTCGTGCGCTCCGAGGTCGCCATGAGCTTCGGCTTCACTGCCGGACCGGGCCGCTTTAGTTTTGACACCCCCTCCACACCGCAGCCTCGTCCGACCGGGACCGGCTATCCCGAGAGCCTGCTGGGGATCATCGCAGAGATCCGCCAGACGCTGCTGGATGCGGGCTATTTCCATACGGTCCAGGAGGCATTCGAGAACGGAGGCAGCCGACGCCCACCGGCAGACGATTCGTTGCTCGCCCTGCAGCCCGTACTCGCTGGCAAGATGCCTATCCTGTTCGATGCGGACAGTGAC
This sequence comes from Chthonomonadaceae bacterium, assembly GCA_035295825.1. Classification (GTDB taxonomy): domain Bacteria; phylum Armatimonadota; class Chthonomonadetes; order Chthonomonadales; family Chthonomonadaceae; genus DATGIG01. Next base: position 9,370 of record DATGIG010000302.1, read on the forward strand.
AACCAGATCTACCGCGCCATCAAGTTGGCGGACGAGTTCGATCTACACCTGATCCTCAGTGGTGGCAGTGAGGCATGGAAGTCCGCACCGAAGCTGGCGCAGCGCCACATCCCTGTGCTGGTCAGCCTGAACTTCGGCGACGACCCCGCTGCACCCAAACTCCCTGCAGGCTCCGGTCCTCCCGGTGGCTTCAATCGTCCGAATGGAGGTGGCCCGCGCCCCAACGGCGACGGACCGCCTGCAGGCCGTCCGGGCGGACGCCCTGGAGGTGGCGCCGGGCAGCCCATGCCGCCGCAGAGCGCCGAAGACGATCCGGACAGAGACACTCCCAGGGCAGTGATTGCGGAGCGCCATCGGAAGTGGGAGGAGCAGACCGCCAATGCAGCCAAACTGCATCAGGCGGGCGTCGCCTTCGCCTTCACCATGAAGGGCACGCGCACCCCGACGGAGTTCTGGACGAACCTGCGCCAGGCGATCAAAGCCGGCCTCCCACGTGACGCCGCCCTTCAGGCCCTCACCCTACAGGCCGCACGGATCTGCGGCGTAGATCGGCAGATGGGTACGGTCGAGGCGGGAAAGATCGCCGATCTGATCGTCATGACCGGGGATTTCGCCAGCCCTACGGCGAAAGTCCGCTATCTGTTCATAGATCACAGCAAGTTCGACATCGAAAACGACCGCACGGCGCGCCCCTCCTTCACGCCGATGCTGCTCCCCGGAGAGGACGACGACCATGAGAATTAATTCTGATGCGCGCGAAGCCCGGCGACCATGGTCGCGATTATTCAAAAACGCAGGTAGGGGCGCTGCTTGCTGCGCCCTGGTACTGGAAATGATGGCAACTGCCCCTGGTTCGTCCGCTCAGGAGAATAAAGCCCCTACTCCCCCCGCGCCTCCGCGCCCGATTGAACTGGAAGCGGATCGCAAGACCTCCACCGTGACGGGAGGAACCTGCTTCCTGAAAGGCGGCACGGTCATCACGGTCACCAGGGGCATTATCCCGAATGGCAGCGTGCTGGTCCGCAATGGTAAGATCGCGCAAATCGGTCCAAACCTGACGCCGCCCGCCGGAGTTCCTGTAATCGATGCGACCGGCAAGTTCATCACCCCAGGCATTGTGGACGCCCACTCGCATATCGCGGAGGATGGCACCAACGAGGGATCGGACAGCATCACCGCCGAAGTGCGGATCACCGACGTCCTCGATCCCCAGAGCCTGACGCTCCAGCGGGGGTTATCGAACGGCGTTACCGCTTCGCTGCTGCTGCATGGCAGCGCCAATCCTATCGGCGGACAGAGTGTAGTCATCAAGATGAAGTGGCAGCATCCGGCGGAGGAGTTGATCGTCCCGGATGCGCCCCGCATGATCAAGTTTGCGCTGGGCGAGAACGTCATACGCTCCGGCGGTCAGTCCGATTCGCCCCGCTTCCCCGCCACCCGCATGGGCGTCGAGGCGGTCTATCGCCGCGCCTTTGCCGAGGCGCGGGAGTATATGGCGGAGTGGGAGCGCTACGATCATGAGCGCGCCAACAATCCGAAAGCCCTTCCGCCTCGCCGGGACCTCCGCCTGGAGACCCTTGCGGATATTCTTCGCGGTAAAATCTGGGTGCAGTGCCACTGCTACCGGGCCGACGAGATGCTGATGATGGTCCGGCTGAGCCAGCAGTATGGCTTCAAAATCGGCGCTTTGCAGCACGCGCTGGAAGCCTATAAGATCGCGCCGGAACTCGTTGCGGCCCATATCCCCGTCTCTACCTTCGCCGACTCCTGGGCCTATAAGCTGGAGGCTTTCGACGCCATCCCCTACAATGCCGCCCTATGCGAACGCGCCGGGATCATCACCTCGGTGAACTCGGACAACACGGCAGGAACCTATCGGCTCAACCTCGAAGCCGCGAAGTGCATCAAGTACGGCGGCCTGAGCCCGGAAGAAGCCTGGAAGCTCATCACGATCAACCCGGCGATGCAGTTGGGCATCGACCGGCGCACCGGAAGCCTGGAGGTAGGCAAGGATGCGGACATCGCGCTCTGGGAGGGCGATCCGCTCAGCGTCTACTCGAAGTGCGTGATGACGCTGGTGGAGGGCGAAGTCTACTTCCAGCGGCGGGACGCCTTTGGTGTGGACAAGAGCGCGACGATCCGGCAGGAGCTTGCGTCCTGCTCCACCGACCACCTGGCTTTCCCGCATCTGGCCGACGGGCATGTCTACGCCATCGTCGGCGCGACGCTCCATCCGATCAACGCCCCGGATATCGTCAACGGTACGCTAATTATCGAAGACGGGCGTATCAAAG
>DATGIG010000303.1:0-3918 GCA_035295825.1 Chthonomonadaceae bacterium
GTGTCCGCTTGCGTGCGCGGCCTTGCCGCCCCTGCCGGCGATCTCGCGCTGCTTCTCTTCGCTCATAGCAGCAAACCCCCGCTTGCTCTTCCCGACCATAGACTTACTGCTCCCCCAGGCCGGCCGGCCCATAGACCTCAAACTCTGCGGCTCTGGCAACGTCTTCCAGATGCTCCGCGTAGCCGTCTCCGATGCCCCGCTCCGCTTCCATCTTCCGGCAGGCGACGGCGGCGGCACGGATGGCAGCCGCGTACTCCCTGGCGGCCGGGCTGGACAGGAGTTCAATGGGCACAGGCGCCGCCGCCGGCTGGTAACTCTCCCCCAGCCGCTCCCGGCGGTCAGCTTCCATCGGATCTTCGGCGCCCGCCCGGATCATCGCCCTGAGCATGTCGTGGGCTTTCGTGCGGGCCTGTAGCGCCATCTGCAGCATCTCTTCCGGCGCCGTCGCGGGCAGACGGTCGCTGATATTGGTCAGCCAGGCGCGCACCTGGCGGACTTCCCTTGCCCAGCGGTCTAACTCCTCATTCGGCACGTTCACGCCGTCCGCTCCATCTCCTCATCTTCCAGAGGAACGCCTTCCCGTTGGGCAAGTTGGCGTAGGGCTATGGTGAAAGTCGCGGTCTTATCCAGCCCCATGCGCTTCGCTGTAGCCTCCCATAAGCGGTTGACCTGGCGGGGTATCTTCATGCTGATATTATCCCGGTCGATTGCTTCTCGCACCATCGTGTCACACCTCCCCCTTTATGATAACCTCTCCGGCGTCAATTGTCAACACCTATATATATAGAGTAACGCCTATATACACCCTACGTACAGTCAAGATATAGAAAAAAGTTTGAAAATAGTCCCACATGTAGACACTATTCCAGTTGCGTAATAACGCAAAATCCATTATAATATATATACAACATATATAGAGATTTCGGAGACGGATGAAAGTCCTCTACCTGCAAGTCCAGAGCCGGAAGCGACTAACGGCAGGAAAAGCAAGGAACACTCCGAAGTGAAGCCAGGCCCGCAAGACCAGACGCAAGCAATCACCCAACACTCTACTACCTGAGAGGAGATACGACGATGGAGAAGACATTCCCGGTTCCCACGAAGTTCCATGCGCCGAAGGACGTGAACGAGGCTCGCCGGCAAGCCAACATCTGCGAGCGCGCTGAGACACTTTTCCAGACGGGCTACACGATGGAAGAGGTTTTCGGTGGCGGCGGCATGACGTTCAAGGTGGTCGCCGAAGACGGGCACGGCTACGAAGTCAACACGATCTTTAACGAGTGCTGCTGCCCTTCTTTCGAGAATGACGGCGATTGCAAGCACCGAATCGCCGTCGCGCTGGAGGTTGCTAGAGAGGCCGCGCAGGTGGCGGCGCTGGAGGAAGAAAATCGCTGGTGGCTAGAGGCCGGGTTCGAGAGCCGGCCGCTCTACTGCTGATACGAAGCGGGCTTAGGAAGACGGCAATCTCCCTAAGCCCCGTCCCTTGCGGAACCGGGAAACCCTGGTGAGCCTCCCGGTTCCTATTCTACCCGGCCCTTGCCGGAGAAAGGAACCTGCTGCACATGACCGCCACCTTACGGGCGGATCGCCCTATCCCTGTGATCGTCACCGAATCGGCCGTGGAGGTCCTGGCACTTCGCAATCTGCTCAGAAACGTCGCGCGCCAGCTAGAGCCGGGCGGCGACCTGGCGGACCCGCAGTTCCGGCAGTCTATGGCCGAACATATCGAGGCCGTCCTGTCCGGTGCCGAGCCGAACGACTTCCTGACCTGTGCTATCTGCGGACAGCCGCCCGTCTGCTGCCGCTGCCATCGGTAAGGAGGCCGGGCCTGTGAAGTCAGCATCTCACCATCGGGGCCGGTTCGCGCCCGGCCCGGACCCGCGCCGTCATAGCTTCACCATCGAGGAATGCCGGCAGGGAGGCATCAAGGGCTATGAAGCGGCCTGGGAGTCTTTAGAACGCCGTTTCCCTGGCTGCGACCCGCATTTCCTGCTCTGTGCCATCCTGGGGAGCAAGCCCTGGTACACGCTGCCCGGCGCCTTCGCTGAGGAAGAGGCGATTTAGCCTTTCGACGGGGGCCGGAGCGATATGCCGCGTGCTCGTTCCGGCTCTCTTGTCGCATCCTACACGCGGAGAAAGGTTTGCGAGGATGTCCGCTGAGACGATTCCCGTCCAGGCCGAAGAGGCGGCGCCGGTCGCCGTGCCGGTCGTGACCGAGTCCCTAGACACCCGTTTTCATATCAACAGCGACGTAGCCGCGAACTGGCTTCTTAGCAAGCTGGCTTCCATAGACGCCGAAATCCAGCGCGTGACGGCTCAGGCTGCCATCATCGTCAAGCAGCTAGAGGCCGACCGGGACAGCCTCTTGTATCTGTATGAGGCTGAACTGAGCGCGTTCGTCTCTCAGAAGATCGCCGAGAGTGGGGGCCGGCGCCGCTCTGTTCACTTCCTGCAAGGCTCCTGCGGCTTCCGGCGTGTGCCGGCCCATGTCAGCGTCAAGGATACTGGCGCCGCCCTCTTGCACGCGAAGGAGGCCGGCCTGCCCGCCGTGGTCACCGTGGAGAAGCTGGACGCCGCTGCTTACCGGGAGATAGCTGAGGCTCGCATGAGCGCGGACGGCACGGCGCTGCCTGGCTGCGAGGTCGTGCCGGAAACGGACCGCTTCTCGATCAAGTTCCCTGGCGCGAAGGCTGAGGACTGACACACTCTGTCCGATGTGTTCGATGCCGAGCCGGGCGGCTCTTCCCGGCATTCACCCATCGGAGTGAGCGCGACTCTGTGAGCAGCGCGCAGAAAGGACCGAATTACCATGAAAGCCGCCGACAACAACGGCCATCCCCCGCTTACCTTAGTGACCGGGGAAGCCTCCACGCCCGTCAAGACTTTGGAGGAATTGAAGGAGGTTGAGCAGGCGAGCCGTCTGCATCTGACGGGCTGCCTCGACGCTTACCTGCAACAGTCCGACCTGTTCTTGCAGCGGCAGACCAGATCGGTGATGGAGCAGTTTGAATTTCTAGCGAAGGAACTTCGCGAAGCGGTCTGCTGGCATGAGTTGAACGTTGCCGCCGTCGCCGAAGCCATCGCCTTTCCCTCGGAAGAGTAGGCCGGGCGGCTGCTTCCCGGCATCCATCGGAGGGGCGACAGGCGAAGGCGCGTGCGCCTGCTCGTCCCGTCTCCGCCAAAAACGCGCAGAAAGGAATGCTCACCATGCAAGCTGCGACCAACGGCTACGGCCATAGCGAGGAGAGAGTGAGGGTCTTGCCCGACATTCCCGACGATCCTCTGGGACCGGATGCCGACGCCCGAAACACCCCCGTTATCACGGCGGCGCTGCGCGATTACTGCGAGGCCGCCGGCCGCTTCGACAAAGAGCGGGACGAAGACAGCCGGGAGTGGAAACTGGCGCAAGCGGCCTTCCTCGCTTCCCACGAGGCGCTGATGGATGCCATTGACGCTCACGTGAACGCCGCTATCCGCTGCGCGCTGGAAGAGGCCCTTGACCCAGATGAGTAGACCATCCGGCTTACTCTTGTAATCTTGTAATCGCTCCCCGTCATTTTTTATGGCAAAGAACTTTGCTGTAAGCAGGGCGGGGAGCGGTCTTCTCTATCAGGAGCAACGACCATGCCCACCGCAACCGCCTTCACCCCGCGCCATGCCGACGCCTGGGGGAAGCTTGTGCAAGACTTCCTGGACGCCTGCGACCTGCGCGGCTGCAAGCCCAAGACGATCCGATCCTACCAGTGCCAGCTTGACCTGTTCCTCGTCTGGGTGCGGGCCGAAGGGATTTCGCTGGATGCTTTCCGAGAAGGCCACTACAGCGCCTTTCTTCGGCACCGCAAAAGAAGCGCCAAACAGGGCAAGGGCGCCACCAATACCACGCTCTGCTATGACGCTACGATCTTGAAGATGCTCTTT
>DATGIG010000304.1:0-9760 GCA_035295825.1 Chthonomonadaceae bacterium
GAGCTTGTAGGCGAACGAAGACCTGAAGAAGGAACTGCGTTGCGATACGCTTGTGCCTATTCTGCAATCGCCTTGAACGCCCCGACTTGCGTATGTGAGCACTCAAGGTATACTGTAGACACGGCTGGCGCAGCGAAGCCGCGCGGCAGCACAGGCACACCGGCGAGGACGAAAAGTGGAAAACAGATTAAGGATCGGCATACCTAAAGGCAGCTTGCAGGAGGCGACCTTCGCTCTCTTCAAAAAGGCAGGCTATGAGTTTCGCACCAGCAGCGGGCGCTCCTATCATCCTGTCGTGGATGATCCCGAGCTATCGCCCCTGCTCATCCGGCCGCAAGAGATCTCCCGCTACGTGGAGCAGGGCATCCTGGACGCCGGACTGACCGGCAAGGACTGGATCGAGGACAACGACTCCCATGTGGAGGAGGTCGCGGAGTTGACCTACTCCAAGGCCACCCTCAACCCCATACGCGTCGTGCTGGCCGCGCCCAACGATGCGACCATTACGTCGGTCCACGACGTGCAGGGCAAGCGCATCGCCACCGAGTATGTGCGCCTCACCGAGCGCTACCTGGCGCAGCACGGCGTCAACGCCAGCGTCGAGTTCTCCTGGGGCGCGTGCGAGGTAAAGGTCCCGGAACTGGTCGATGCCATCGTGGTCAACACCGAGACGGGCAGCAGCCTGCGCGCCCATAACCTCAAGATCGTGGATACCCTGCTCACCTCCACCACGCGCTTTGTGGTCAACCATGCCGCCTGGGAGGATGCGTGGAAGCGGGCGAAGATCGAGAACATCACCATGCTCCTGCGGGGTGCGTTGAATGCCGAACTCCTGGTCGGGCTGAAAATGAACGTGCATCGCGATAACCTGGAAGCGGTCACGGCGTTGCTGCCGGCGCTCAAGAACCCGACCATCTCGCCCCTCTCCACCCCGGACTGGGTCGCGCTGGAGATCATCGTCGCCGAGAGCACGGTGCGAGACCTGCTGCCGAACCTGAAGCGGGCCGGGGCCGAAGGCATCGTCGAGTATCCGCTGAATAAAGTCGTTTATTAGGGGGTGTGACGTGATTGCGCAGTTGACGGGAGTGGTGGCGCGGAGCGAGGGCAACAGCGTCATTCTGGATGTGGGCGGCGTGGGCTTTCAGGTGTTCGTGCCGGTGCCCACGCTGGCGAGCCTGCCCGAAGCTGGGGGGAAGGTCACCCTGCTCACGCATCTGGTCGGGCGGGTCCAGCCGGATTTTGACGTGACACTCTATGGTTTCGCTACCCCGACGGAGTTGCGCGCCTTCAAGATCCTGCTGGGCGTCTCCGGGGTGGGGGCGAAGGTCGCGCTGGCGTTGCTCTCCACGCTGGATGTGGCGGAGTTAGCCCGTGCGCTCTCCACAAACGATACGAAGTCGGTGACGAAGGTTCCGGGGGTGGGGCCGAAGCTGGCGCAGCGGCTCTGCCTGGAGCTGGGCGACAAGATGGCCGCGTTCGCTTTCGAGCAGAAGGCGGATCGGGCCTCTGCCGGCCAGCAGACCGCGCAGGAGAATGCCGCCTACGAAGATGCGGTGGAAGGGCTGATCGGGCTGGGCTATGGCCGGGCGGATGTGCGCCGCGCCGTGGACCGCGCCTTCGCCGCGGCTGCGGACAAGACCAACGCCTCCGTCCTGATCCGTCAGGCGCTTACCCTCCTGACCAGCGGCAAGTAGTCAGCTTCCACACGGAGACGCGCTTCCTGCGGAAAAGGAGAAGATCCTATGCACGGATGGACAGCTGCGCTGGCGCTGCTGATGCTGGTGGGTGTAATGAGCGCGGCATTTGCCGGAGAGCCGGAGCACGGTAACGACTGGCTGGTGGTTCCGGTGAAGGCGAAGGCGCAGGTGCGGGAAGTGCCCGCGCGGCACGAAGTGGTGCTGGAGAATGGGCTGCTGCGCCGCACTTTTCGGATTGCGCCCAATGCCGCCACGGTCGGCTACGATAACCTTATCACCGGAGAAGCGGTGCTGCGCGGCGTGAAGCCGGAGGCGCAGTTGCAGTTGGATGGCGTCCGCTACGATATAGGCGGGCTGAAGGGGCAGCCGGACTACGCCTACTTGCTTCCGGAGTGGCTGGAGAAGCTGACCGCCGACCCGAACGCCTTTACGTTTGTGGGGATGGAGACCGGCAAGACAAAAGAGCGGTTCCCCTGGAAGCGCAAACGGTACTCTGCCGACCTGCCCTGGCCGCCGCCCGGCGTCTCCCTCACCCTCCGCTTTGCACCGCCCGTCGGGAAGCTGCCTGGCCTGAAGGTCGCCGTCCATTACGAACTCTACGATGGCATTCCCCTCCTGGCAAAGTGGCTTACCGTGGAGAATGGGACCGGCCAGCCCGTCACCCTCAACACGCTTACCACCGAGATCCTGGCGGTTGTGGAGGCATCGTCCATCGTCGGGCAGCCGGAGCGCTGGGAACTGCCGAATATCCACATAGACAGCGACTACGCCTTCAACGGCATGGAGCCGCGCGAGGCCAACAAGGTCGCGCACTGGGTCCCCGATCCGCAGTACGACACGCAGGTCAACTATGAGCGCAAGACCCCCAATCTGCTCGAATGCCGCCCGCCGCTCGGTCCCAACCTGACCCTCACGCCTGGCCAGACGCTGGAGACCTACCGCGTCTACGAACTCCTCTACGATTCGACCAACAAGGAGCGCAACGGCCTGGCCCTGCGCCGCATGTACCGCACCCTTGCACCCTGGGCCACCGAGAACCCCATCCTGATGCACATCCGCCAGGCCGACCCCGCCTCCGTCAAGCGCGCCATCGACCAGTGCGCCGACGTGGGCTTCGAGATGGCAATCCTCTCCTTCGGCAGCGGCCTGGACATGGAGAGCACCGACCCCGTCTATCTGGCCCGGCTCAAAGAGCTTGCCGACTACGCCCACGCAAAGGGGATCGAACTGGGCGGCTACTCCCTCCTCGCCAGCCGCAGCATCGGCCCCGATCACGACGTCATTGTGCCCAACACGGTCCAGCCGAACGGCCCGATCTTCGGCAACTCGCCCTGCCTGGGCAGCGTGTGGGGGCAGGACTACTTCCGCAAACTGCACGCCTTCTTCGAGACAACGGGCATGGACGTTTTAGAGCACGACGGCTCGTACCCCGGCGATGTCTGCGCCGCCACGACGCATCCCGGCCATAAGGGATTGGAGGATTCGCAGTGGACCCAATGGGTGCAGATCACCGACTTCTATAAGTGGTGTCGTGGGCGTGGGATCTATCTCAATGTGCCGGACTGGTACTTCCTCAACGGTTCTACCAAAGCGCCCATGGGCTACCGCGAGACCAACTGGTCGCTGCCCCGCGCCCAGCAACTTATCCACGGGCGCCAGAACCTCTACGATGGCACCTGGTTCAAAGCGCCCAGCATGGGCTGGATGTTCGTCCCGCTGGTGGAGTATCAGGGTGGGGGCGCCGCCGCGACCTTAGAGCCGCTCTCGGAACACCTCGACGCCTACGAGCAGCACCTGGTCCAGAACTTCTTCACCGGCGCGCAGGCCTGTTATCGCGGCCCGCGCCTCTACGATACCGATCAGACCCGCGCCATGGTCAAGAAGTGGGTGGACTTCTATAAAGCCCACCGCACGATTCTCGATTCCGATGTGATCCACCTCCGCCGCGCCGATGGCCGCGACTGGGACGGCCTGCTCCATGTGAACCCGCAGGGCAAAGAGAAGGGCTTTGCCGCCCTCTACAACCCCACCGACCAGGAGATCACCCGCACCCTCCGCCTCCCGCTCTACTACACCGGCCTCACCGAAACCGCTCACATCCGGGAACGCGACGGCAAGTTAGTCACCTACCGCCTCGACCGCCAGTACAACGTCACCCTCACTGTCAAGATCCCCGCAAGAGGGTTTACATGGCTCCTGATCGAATAGTCCTGCATCTGCTTCACGAAAGGTCGCAATGGAATGGAAACCCAGTTACAATCTCCTTCTACCCAGGATCTGGAGTTAGACAATCTCGCTGCCGGTCTGGTTGGCCGAGGATTTGATAGGTGGCTGGAAGTAACAAAGCGAATCTCAGAGCTGCCTGAGGGGCGCCAATCGGAAATCTATGCTAAGGCGAGATCGCTTGCCGAACAGGATTTGAAAACAGCGATCCATTCCGGCGAACCGGAGAGGGTGATGAATGCCCTCTTTGGTATAACGTATATTGCCTATAGCCAGCGCGATTATTTCACTGTCCGGAGGATGATTAGAGAAGAAGGATACTGGCAAGAGCGCTTCGCAAAGAAGAACATTCTTTCGGTTCACTTTTATGTGAGAGCAGCATCCCTGCTCAGAGATCAAGGCGATCTGGCAGAAGCGCGAAAGTATTCTGATCAGGGGTTGTCCTGGCAAGAGAGATCAAATCGGATCTCTGTATCGCGCATGCGCTTTACCCGCTGGGCATGATTGCCAGGGAACAGCACGATTGGGACGCAATGAAGGCGAGTTTGATCGAATGTATCGAACTCTATCTGTATGGGAGACTACGTCGCAAAGCAGTGGATGACAATGTCTACCATATGCATCTATTTTGTAATCTGTACCAATTTGCCCAGGCGACAGCAACGTGCAAACATAGGGTGCTTACTGTGCAATTGCTCGGTTTCTTGACAGTTATCGGTAGGCAGATTGATGTTTCAGGCTACCCTGGTTCCGATTACTATCATCAGGCACCGGAGTTTCAACGCGCTATCCAGATGGCACAGAAAGAGTTAGGCGACCTCCTATTTGCAGAAGCATGGAATACTGGAAGCGCCATGAGCATCGAGCAGGTCCTTAAACAATTACTGGAAGTCCAGTTCCAACAACCGCGAAGACTTCGGCGCAAAGTCATGAGGGAGAATCAATGAATCATCCGCCTACGACAAGGGACACAAAGGCACAGAAGAGGCAAGGAGAGCAAAGCATATCTCACGCAAAGACGCAAAGACGCAAAGAAAAGGCCACCAATCCATACAAGAATCCCTTTTACCTTTTCTTTCTTTCGCTCTTGAATTCTTTCTTTGCATCTTTGCGTCTTTGCGTGAGCTTCTCTCTGCTTGGCGTTCTCTGTGTTCTTTGCGTGAGTGGCACGTTACCTGCCTCTGCGGAGTTGCGCGCCGGGGCGGCGAAGGTGGACATCACACCGGATGTGAAGGCATCGAAAATTCCGCTGGGGGGGTATGAGGCGCGCCTGGCGGCTCCGGCGACGGGGGTGCATGATCCTATTTATGCGCGGGCGCTGGTGTTGGAGGTTGGCGGGAATGTGAAGGTCGGGATCGTGTCGGTGGAGTTGTGCTTTCTGCCTGCCAATATCAAGGCCGGGGTGGTCCACAAGTTGGAGGCGGCAGGATTGAATGCGCTTGCCAAGCATCTAATGATTTCCGCCACCCATACCCATACGGCGCCCGACCCGCTGGCGATGCATGTTGGGAACACCTTCCAATTCAAGGGGTGGACCAGTTACGATACGAAGCTGACGGAATTTATGGAGGATAAGATCGCGGAGGCCGTGATCCAGGCGGACAAGCGCCTGCTTCCGGCGAAGATCGGCAGCGGGACCCTGGAACTGCCCGGCAAAAACCGTAACCGGCGCAATGAGAAGACCGTAGACTCCACGATGACCCTGCTCAAAGTGACGGATGCGGAGGGGAGGAACTTGGCGGCGGTCGTCAACTTTGCGGCGCACCCGACGCTCTACAACGACAAGATGATGGAGATCTCCGCCGATTGGCCCGGCGTGATGTCCGGCAAGCTGGAGAAGGCGATGGGAGGCGACGCGGTCTGCCTGTTCCTTAATGGAGCGGAGGGTGATGCCACGACCAGCGGCGCGATGGGCGCGACGGCGGACGAGCGTGTGGCGTTCTATGGCAATATGCTGGCCGATGCCGCGTGGGATGTATTGCGGATTATGGGAACGCAAAATGATGCGAGCATGCTCTGGACTTCCGTAGAAGTCACCTTACCTCCGCGCAAAATGACCGGTCTGTTCGCTGCGGGAGCCACGAGCATAGGAGCGACCCTGGAACAGGGCAAACAGGTGCTGAATGGGCTGATGCCGGAGAAGACGGAGATCGAGTTCTTATGGGTGGGGGGAGTGTTGTTTATGGGCTTTCCCTGTGAGCCTACCGGGGACATAGGAATGGCGGCGAAAGAGGCCGCGCGAAAGGCCGGTTTTGACAAGCCCGCGGTCGTCGCTCTGACCAATGACTGGATCGCCTACGCTCTGACGCCGGAACAGTATCACGCCGGGAACTATGAGGCGGGCATGTCGCTCTATGGGGATCAGCTTGGCCCCACGCTGCTGAAGGCTTTTACGGACAAGTTGCCAACCCTGTTGAAGCTGTAAGGGTTGGCCCAGAGCCATGGAGGAACCGGACGCCATGCAATCCCCTGAGTACAAAACGGAACCACCGGAAGAAATCGCAGATATTCCTGGAACAGAAATTCATGATTTGATCGGGCGGCTGCCGAAAGAGAGCCCGATTAGAGAGTGGGCGATGGGCCTCCTGATCGGCATTACGCCGCCGGAAGAGAGCATTCCGGTATTTATCGAGATCCTGGAGAGGCAGCCGGGAGGGCTATGGTGGAACCTCAGCACGCTGCGACTCTGGCGTGAGCAAGCCGTCGCTGCCTGGGCGTTGGGACAAGTGTCACTGACGCCGGAGCAGACCGATGCTGCGGTCACGGCTCTGGTCCGTATGCTGTGGCGCACTCCTTCCGATAAGAACAGCCTCCTGCGAGCCGGTCTTGTTTCCGTAGTATTGGGCCTGATAACGGCTGTATTCGGCGGTTTGATCGCCGTTTTCGCCAGGTTTTTCCCGACTGCCGCCTTCATGACATTGGTCGTGATCGTGTGTGGTTGGGTGGTATCTTTGACGCAGTGTACCCAGGTGGAGCACAACCACCAGCGTGTTGTCCAGAGGTTTGCTGCGATCAGTTTGGGTAAGCTCCCGACGCTTCTCTCCATCGAAGCGCTCATTGCGACGGCGCTGGAGACAGGTTTAGGGCTGCGGGGAGTGGCGCGTGAGACCCTGGTGCGGGTACTACCGGAGCTTACCAGCGCTTATTATGGACATCTCCGGCCGCTGACTGTTCCAAACCTATGCCGGCTGTTGCAGAGTGGAGGACCTGCGTTGGTAAAGCAGGTCCTCATCGCACTGGGGAAGGTTGGGGATGGACGCGCTCTCAGGCCGGTGGAGGCGCTGGCAAAACAGCAGAACGGTTCGCCCTTGCGGAATATCATCGAGGAGGTGCTGCCGATTTTACAGGAGCGCAAGCGCATGGAGGATGCGCCGCGCAATCTCTTGCGAGCCAGCGATCAACCCTTCGCTACACTCGAGGTTCTGCTGCGCCCCGCGATGGATACCGGCGAGGCACAACCGGAGCAACTCTTACGCACCGCCATTACTACAGATTCGGATGCACCATCGCGTTGAGGGCTGGAGGGGTCAGGGAGTAATCGAATGCCTCCAGTGGCAGGTCCAGGAGAGATCCGAAGGGCGTTCGTAAAAGCGTAGCTCCCATCCTACAGCAGCATCTTGATGCACCGTTGCCTCCGCCAGCGTTTTCAGGGCGGCGTGCTGTGCGGGCGGGAAACGATACGCAAGGCTGAGATGCAGCCAGTCTTTGGGGCGGATCGCTTCCTGCCGGGTGTCGGCGGGCGCATCGGCGATCCAGTCGGCGACGAGTGCGTGGCACCAGGCCGATTCCACCTCGAAGCCATGAAAGTCCGGGTCCAGACGCAGTCGGGAGAGGGTGATGGCGTCGTTAGGAGGGGGATTCGACGCCATCAAACGCTCCAGGATGCGCAGGTAGGTGGGAATGGCGGCGGGGAGATCGCAAAAGAAGCCTGTGAGCGAAATGTGCGGCATGTAGCCATGCGCAGCATTCTCGCCATAAAGGCGACGGCTCTCCTCAAAATAGCGATCCAATTGCAGGGCTAACTCTCCGGTCGGGCAGGCGTAGAGGATGAATTTGCCCGGCGAAGCGGACATTTCCGGCGGTGAAGACACTCTATTGCTCCATTTACCTAAACGGGGGTTAGGTCACTCCCCGGCGCTCTTCTCCGTGGGCTTGGTTGTCGGCGTGGGAGCCAGCAGCGCCGCGACAGCCCTGGTGATGGTCAGATCCGGCTGGCCGCGAGGTGACGGAGCGACCTCCACATCCGGTATAAGCGGGTGACCTTCGAGCCGCATGCCCTGCGCCGTGATGTAGTCCGACGTGGGGAATTGCAACTGGAAGCCCTCCGGCAACGGCGCAAAGATGGAGACGAGGACCGCGCCCGCCGACTTCGTCCCGATGAGCGGCGCTTTCAGGTTCTCGCGCAGCGCCGCCGCCGTAATCTCTGAAGCGCTGGCGGAGCCGCGATTGATCAGGACGGCGATCTTACCCGGAAATGGCGGAATGGCACGCTTTAAGGCTTTCATCGGCGCCGCCGCCCACCTGGCAATCGCCACCGGGTCCTTGGGATCTCCCTTCGCCTCCGTCGCGTAGCGCGACGCCATCCCCCGCGATACGCTGGTGCCGATCTGCGCCCCGTCCGGCAGCAGCAGATTGAGCAGGTGGCGCATGTTGGTGACCGCCCCCCCGCCATTGGAGCGGAGGTCCAGAACAAGGTACTTCGCCTTCGCGGCCTCGGTGAGAAGCTTCTCCACCTGGATCATGCTGTAGCCGGTGGCGAAGGTTGGAATACGCAGCACCGCCGTGTCGGGGTTGGGCCAGGTGAGCGAGGCCGGATGGACCGTGGTGTATTCGCGGCGCTCCAGAGAGATATATTCGATCTCGCCGCTCTTCTTTGCGATCATCACATCCAGACGGTTGCCGTCCTGGTTCGACAGCACGTCCGTCGAATCCGGGAAGCGCCCCTCGATCTCGATGATCGTGTCGCCCACATCCAGCCCCGCGCCCTGCGCCGGCCCGTCGTCGGCCAGGGAGACGATCTCCAGGCCCTTGTCCACTTTCCGGGTGGTGACCCCGATGCCGACCGTGGATGTGGTGGATCGCGCGGTGGCGGCGCGCGGCGTTAACAGGCGGATATGGCTGAAGCCGAACTCGCGCAGGGTACGGTTCAACTCCGTGGAGAAGGTCGCGACGTCCGTCGCCTTCTCGATACCGTCGCGATGCTTATCCAGAAAGGCGGGCCACTTCTCAAAGTCCACGCCAGGCACATAGGCGCGCTGGGTGAGGTAGTCCTGCATGCCCTTCAGGATCTCCTCTTTGGATGCCTGGGTGAGCGGCTGCGCCAGGGCGGAGAGGGTGGCAAGCAGCCAGAGGGCCAGGATCAGGGAGAGACGCAGTGCGCGTCCATAACGATGCATCAGGGGCAAGGTCCGAGGGTTACTCATGACTTTTTCGTTCCTCACTATTGGGATAGGGCGCATTTCGATCCATGTTGGCGTAGGGTTCGACAGGCGTTCGCACGCTTCCTTCCGGCAAGAATGGGAGAAATGGGTTATAATAGAGTGCGTTTGCGCCGGGCCTGTCCCGGTGCGGCTATGGGTGCTGCCGTGGAGAGCCGACATCCATGCAGACGAGACACCCGCAAAAACGTTTCGCACAGAGGAGGTGACCCGATCATGATGACCCGCGCCCTCATCGAGGAGCGGCTGGAAGAGATCCTGCCGACCGTCTCCAAGCCGGGCCGCTATACCGGCGGCGAACTGAACAGCATTCTCAAAGATCATGCCGACGTGGAGGTGAAGTACGCCATCGCCTTCCCGGACGCCTATGAGATCGGGATGAGCAACCTCGCTTGCAGCATC
>DATGIG010000305.1:0-24706 GCA_035295825.1 Chthonomonadaceae bacterium
CGAGTTTGGGGTTTGATATTACCCCAAACCGTAACCTCGATCCCATAGATCAATCCTTTCTCTGCTTTTAACATTTATCAGGAACTTAATTTTTCTGCCAACGTCTATCTATGACAACAGTATGGTTCTTACCTGTTAACGTGATGACCTTTTCACGTTATGAACGAGGGTCTGGAGACATTTCCGGTATGCGGAGACTGCTTGAAGATGGGGTTTTCAGGAACTCGGTCTGCAGCGACCAGAATCCGTGTCGTCTAAATGTGAGTGCGATTGGCACGAAGAGGGAGTGCTGTCATGCCGCTGCGATGGAGTTCAAAAAGGAGACTGACCACCGGCTTTGGAGTGGTGTTGGTGTTTTTGTTCGTCAACATGGCGATCTCATTCCGGAATCTGCGTCTTGTCATTGACAACAATATTCTCGTGACGCACACGCACGAAGCACTGGCCGAGTTGCAAGATATATTGTCCACGATGAAAGATATTGAAACGGGGCAACGTGGCTACGTCATCACGGGAGAAGAGAGTTATCTTGAACCCTATACCGCCGCCGATGCGGAGATGGCAGAGCGCTTGAAGCGAATGGACACGCTGTTCATGGCCCCCGAGATCCGAAAGCGCTTGCCCGACCTCGATCGAGAGATTCGCGCAAGTCTTGCCACGAGCAGGCAAGTGATCCTGGCGCGACAGGGCGCGGGATTTGAGGCGGCTCGGCGCATGATACGGTCGGGGCTTGGCAAGCGCGAAATGGACGCTGTCCGCAGGACGGTCGCACTGATGACGAATCTGGAAACCGACCGGCTGCAGCAGCGCAATGTCGAGTCGCAGGCCAGCACGCATCGCGCTCTTCTCACCTTCGCCATTGCATCCCTCGTCAGCCTGGGGTTGCTGGCGCTGGTCTACTATCTGATCGGACGCGACGCAGTCCAGCGCCAGCGCGTCGCATCGGACTTAAAAGCCATTGAGACCTTTTCAGAGAATATCGTAGACACCGTGCGAGAGCCGCTCTTGATGCTTGACACCCATTTGCGGGTCCACTCGGCCAATCGCGCTTTCTACCAGACCTTTCAAGTCTCTTATGAGGAGACCGAGCACCACCTGATTTATGAGTTGGGCAACGGTCAGTGGGATATTCCCGACCTGCGGAGACTGCTCGAAGATGTGGTTCCCAAGAATTCGGTCTTCAGCGACTTTGAGCTTGAGCACACTTTTCCTGTCATCGGGCGCCGGGTGATGCTGCTGAATGCCCGCCAGTTAAAGGCAGGCAACCACAGGGAGCTGCTGGTGCTGGCGATGGAAGATGTGACGGAGCGGCGGCACGCTGAGGAAGAGGTGGCCAGGGCAATGGAAACCGCCGAAGCCGCCAACCGCACCAAAAGCCTGTTTCTGGCCAATATGAGCCACGAACTGCGCACCCCGCTCAATGCCATCCTGGGGTATTCAGAGATACTGCAGGAGGAAGCCCTCCATCGGGAGGTACCGGAATTCCTGCCCGACCTGGAACAGATTCACATTGCGGGCAAACACCTGCTATCGCTCATCAATGACATCCTTGACATATCGAAGATCGAAGCCGGCAAGATGGAACTGTATCTTGAAACCTTCAGCGTGCTCCAATTGATCGAGGAAGTCGTGGAGAGCACCCGGCCCCTGATTATGACCAACGCCAACACCCTGCGCGTGCTGTGCCCGGCGGATCTTGGCATGATGCATGCCGATATGACCAAGGTGCGGCAAAGCCTGCTCAATCTGCTGTCGAACGCCGCCAAGTTCACCAAGGAAGGCGTCATCTCGCTGGAGGTATCTCGTGAAACCATGGAAGATCGCGAGTGGATCTGGTTCCGCGTTTCGGACACGGGCATCGGGATGACGCCGGAGCACCTGGTAAAGCTCTTCCAGACGTTCAGCCAGGCGGATACCTCCACCACGCGGAAGTTCGGTGGATCGGGCCTGGGGCTGGCCCTGACGCGCCGCTTCTGTCAGTTGATGGGCGGTGACGTGACCGTCAGCAGTGTGCCGGGCGAGAGCAGCACATTTACCCTCAAAGTGCCCGCCCGCGTGAGCGAGCTTGCCCCCCTTGAAACCGAGGCATTCGCTTCGGATACAATCTCGCTCGTTGCAGCGCGGAACGCGGACGTGGCGTCGCTGCCGCTCCCAGGCAGCAGCGTCCTGGTCATTGACGACGACGACGCACAGCGCGACCTGATGTATCGTTTTCTCCGCAACGAAGGCTTTACCGTCCAGACCGCGTGCAGCGGCGAGGAAGGCTTGCGCCTGGCGCGGGAGATCCTGCCGCTCGCCATTACCCTGGACGTCATGATGCCCGGCCTGGATGGCTGGGCCGTGCTGTCCACGCTCAAAGCCGATGCATCGCTGTGCGCAATCCCCGTGATCATGCTGACGATGATGGATGATAAGAAGCGGGGTTATGCGTTGGGCGCGGCCGATTATATTACCAAGCCAACGGATCGTAAGCGCCTGGCGCAAATTTTAATGAAATACACTTGCCCGAACCTGCCCTGCCAGGTTCTGCTGGTCGAAGACGAGGTCCTGACGCGCCAGAGGATGCGCTCTCTGTTGGAGAAAGCCGGCTGGATCGTGAGTGAAGCCGACAACGGGCGGAGCGCCCTGGCGCACCTCACCCAAAATCGGCCCACATTGATTTTACTCGACCTCATGATGTCCGATATGGATGGATTTGAGTTCGTTGCCGAACTGCACCGGCATGCGGAATGGCGCTCGATTCCCATTGTGGTGCTGACGGCCAAAGACCTGACTGCGGAAGATCTGGTGCGCCTCAACGGCAATGTTCATACGATACTCAACACAGGAGGGCGCGCTCGCGACGAATTGATGCGCCAGGTGAGCGACCTATTAACCGACTGGGCCAGACTGGGAAGCCGCAAGGGCCACCGGGAAGCCGCCAGAGCGGATGAAAGCGACGGGGCAATGCGTCATGTCTAAAATTCTACTGGTTGAAGACAATAAGACAAACCGCGACATGCTATCGCGCCGTCTGCAGAGCAGAGGCTATGAAGTGGTCATCGCATTCGATGGCGAAAGTGGCCTCTCTCTGGCTGAGAGCGAAGCTCCCGACCTGATTCTGATGGATATGAGCCTGCCCCTACTGGACGGCTGGGAAGCGACGCGACGCCTGAAAGCGGCCTCCGCCACGCAGCACATTCCTGTCATTGCCCTCACGGCGCATGCGATGTCCAGCGACCGTGACAAGGCCCTCCAGGCGGGCTGCGACGACTACGACACCAAGCCCATCGAGTTGGTGCGTCTGCTGGAGAAAATCGAGGCGCAATTGGGCGCCGTCAACGGCGGAAAAACACCATGACCCAACGGCAACATCCGCCAGTCAAAACGGCCGAAGACACGCTCTCCGCGGAATATCTCCACGATCTGCGCACCCCTCTCAATCAGATCCTGGGCTTCTGCGAGATGCTGACCGAACAGGCGCAGGAGGAGGGGCAGCCCGGCTTCCTGCCCGACCTACAGAGCATCCACACCGCCGCGCAGGAACTGCTCACGCTGCTGAACAACGGCGTGCAGTCAAAACCGGAGGCGACGCCTCAGGATAGGCCCCGTGAACCGGGTTCACCTTCGAGCATAAAACCGCCTGCTCCCCCGGAATCGGGGGCCGGGGGGCGCAGCTATTATCAGGATAGCAGGCTGGGCACTGCCGCTGTGCCGGGAAGACCTCAACCGGAATCACCGACGGGCGCAGTGACAGAGAGATCGGCATCCGGGGCCTTGCAAGCGTTGATACTGGTGGTGGACGATAACAGGGCGAACCGCGATGTACTGTCACGCCGCCTGGAACGGCAGGGCTATGTCGTGGCGTTGGCCGAAAACGGACGTCAGGCGCTGGACGCAGTGCGGGCGCAGGCGTTCGATCTGGTGTTGCTCGACATCATGATGCCGGAGATGGACGGCTATGCCGTACTTCAGCAACTCAAAGCCGACGAGGCGCTGCGCCACATCCCGATCATCATGATTTCGGCGATGACTGAATTGGATAGCGTGGTGCGCTGCATCGAGATGGGAGCGGAAGATTATCTGCCCAAACCATTCAACCCGACGCTGCTCAAAGCGCGTATCGGCGCCTGTCTGGAGAAAAAGCACGCACGCGACCGCGAGAGGCATCTCTTCAAGCAGTTGCAGCAAAATTACAAACGTCTGCAGGAACTCGAAAAGTTACGCGACGATCTGACGCATATGATCGTCCATGATCTTCGCACTCCGCTGGCCTCGATCATTACGGGCATGCAGACGCTGGGAGTGGTCGGCGACCTGGATGAAATCCAGCATGAGATGGTCGATATCTCCATTAGCGGTGGGGAAACGTTACTGGGCATGATCAACAACCTGCTGGATGTGGAGAAAATGGAATCCGGCTCGATGCAGCTTGATTACGCCATGCTGGATGCTGCCGAACTTGTCGCAAGCGCCGCCAGCCAGGTAGCGTCGCTCTCCAAAAGTAAAAGCCTGACGCTCGTCAGGCGGATCTCTGCCAACCTGCCTCTGTTCCGAGGCGACGCAGACAAGCTGCGCCGCATCCTTGTCAATCTTCTGGGCAATGCCATCAAATTTACCCCTGTCGGCGGAACACTGACGGTCGAAGTTCGGTTCGATGCGTACGGCCAATCCCTGGTATTTGCCGTCAGCGATACAGGCGAAGGCATCCCATCCGAAGCGTTTGAGCGGATCTTCGAAAAGTTCGGCCAGGTGGAATCGCGCCAGGGAGGGCGCACCATGAGCACGGGGTTGGGCCTGACTTTCTGCAAACTAGCTACTCAGGCGCATGGCGGCCACATCCGCGTCGAAAGCATGCCGGGGGAAGGCAGCACTTTCTTCTTCACCATCCCTCTGCCAACCGACACTCCTATCGGACGCCGGCAAGCAGGAGTTCTGACAACAGCGCTGGTATGAGAGCCAGACCGTCCGGTCATCACTCTCTTCAAAGCCGTCTTGTTCAGCAGCCGCCTTGGGAGTTCTCTACAACGTTTTCGGGTTGTGGTTACCCTCTCAAGCGATAACCCGAACGTCGCGAACCCGAAAAAACGACCATTGGGAATGCCTCATGCGGCTCCCACGGGACACGCTTTTATGCCGAGGGCTGGGAGGTCTCCGGCTTTTCCGGAAAGAGGGCGAGCATGTCGGGGTTATTGATCCAGACTGCGATCTGATGGGCGCTATGCTTATCGCCATCGGGTACAAAGGGATCGGCCCCATGCTCCAGCAGCATCTGTATCAGGCTCAGGTTTCGCAAGACGACGGCCAGCACAAGCGGCAGCGAGCCATCCGGGGCGGGCGTATTCGGATCGGTTCCTGCCTCCAGCAACCTTTCGGTCTCCACAACATCTTCTCGTAACAGCGCGGCGGCGAGGGGGTTTTCGAGTTGTTGGCGATGGCGCAGGTAGTACTCGTTGGGGAACGGCGCCTGGTAAGGCTCGGTCCCGTCGAGACCGAGCGCGTAGTAGAGAGTGGATAACTGTCCGAGCTTATAGACGATCTGCTGGGTGATATGGTAGACCATCCAGCGCACATTTACAGGGCTGACCCCAAACTGCTTGCGCGGCGCCAGATAGGTTTCCGGGGTCTGCTGATCAAGCCATTCACGCCACCACTGCGCCTCCGTCTCCAGGGAGGCGCAGAGCGCGGCGGGTTCGCGCGGCGGGTCGGGCACCAGGGGATGCTGGGAGACATCGGGTTGCTCCACATGCTGCCGATCACAGATCAGCGTCACCCAGGCGTGTTCCGCTACCTGGCGGGGCGTAGGAGCGCAAACAGCGGGCGTCCAGTCCCACTGCTCCTCCGGGATCTTGCGCAGCCAGTATGCCATGGCTTCGATATAACCGCATAACATTCGCTGATAGAGCTTGGTTTCGTTCTCCATGTCCTCGCTTCTCCCCCGTCCCGGCGGCGTTGTTTTCCAGCGCTTTCGCCAGACCGTCCTCTATTGCCCGTCGCGCCGCATAGAGAACGGCTTCTTAATCTCCTCAACTGGATGCGTATAACCCATTATACAACAAAGAGGAGAAGGATTGAGGCGGATAGACATCTGAAATGCTAGAAGTTCCTGATGTAGGAGAGACAGCGCCATGTAAAAGGCGTACCTGGCTGCCCGGCGGAACAATATGGCATGAAACGTAATCAAAGCCCCTGGTATATCGCCAGGGGCTGGTATATAAGTCCCCCTGGCTTGAGATGCCAGGGGCTGCGTATGTTGCACACGAACGGCAGCAGCCATAGCGCAGAGTGGGCAGCAGCATGTCCCGTACTGCTGCCCATCCCACTATTCGTAAAAAATGGCACAAAGTTCCAGGCAGGCACAAAAAAGAGCAGGAACGGTCAGAGACGCTCTCCTGCTCCATGATTATCCATTCCGGATGGATTTTCTATCCCGAGGGCAACCGCTCTACGCCGTGCCGGAGCGGATGTTCTGAATGATCTCGCGGGCTTTTTGAGCTGTGTCTACACCGGGGGCAAAGAGATCGCGCGTGATGATGGTTCTGTTTTCAAAGACGAAGTATCCATCACGGAAATGTGCGGCTTGGGCGCGGCGAATAAAATCCTTGATTTCCTCTTCCGTTACCTTGGCTTCGGGCACCGAAGGGTGTCTCCTTTCCTGGAAACATGGCGTCAGTCCATAGACTGCGCGTCCCTACAGATAACGGAAATAAGAGGATTAAATGTTCCCTAATTATCTCTAAGAATCCGATGGGACAAGAATATAGGAAGCACATTTGTGAGCGGCGCTGCGTTGGGTGAAAATGCCTGCCTAGACCTCAGGGCAGCCCTACTCAGTCGGCATACTCCAGAACGTGGCGCTTATCTCTTACCATAACGCACGAGGTGGGCTCCGCCAGAGGAATCTCCAGATTCGCGCCGCTCTCGAAGACCAGTTCCAGGGTCGTCCCTTCTTGTCGGACTGCCTGCACGGTTCCGCCCGTTACGGCCACAGGGCGATCGCCTGCCGTCTTGACGTGCAGCGTCGAGCCGTCGTCGAAAGTAAGGGTCATGCCATCCGCAGCGTTTTGCGTCCCGATGATGGTACGCCCTTTGATCACGCCGGTCAGTTTGTTGTTGCTGTGCATCTATTGCCCCTTCGCGGCGTGGTATCCCGCTTGGATCGCCTCCTGCTCGGTCAGGTATTTTCCATGCTTGGTCTTGCCGTAGTATTGTGAGCCCGGCTTCCAGTAGACTCCGGAATCGAGATTGACCCAGACCTTGCCTGCAGCACCGGACGTGCCCCCGGGAGCCGCCGACCTGGCGCCACTACCCCCTCCAGCTTCCGCAGGATGGGAGCGATCACTCTTGCCATGGCCGTTTCCCGCTTCGCCGGACGCTCCCGGCGTCTGGACCTGGAAGTACTTCTTGTAGGCGGCGATCCAATCTTTCGCGATGTCCCGCTGCGCCGTCTTCAGATCGATTTTGCCGCTGCAGACATCCGAGTGAAGCCGATTCTCCAGTTTGTCCTTGACGTGTGCGTTCCAGGGCTGCGTTTTGTAGGACTGCGGCCAGAGGTTCTTGATGCTGTTGGAGCCGCCCAATTCCAGGCTGATGAGGTGGTCTACTTCGTACTCTCCCGGTTCGTGGTGCGTGATGCCATACTCCTTGTACGCCTGCTCCTTGACGGCCTGGGGAACATCCCGTACCTTGCCGCTGTAGCCGGAGACGCAGATATCGGCCTTCGTCACGGCGAGCGTGTCGCCCGGAGTGAGTTTCGGGTCGGGCAGAAGCGGCGGGTTGCCGGTCTGCGGACCGGCGGAACATGCAGCGGCCAGTACCAGACAGGCCAGAGCCAACAGTTTTGAGGGGGTGCGCATATTTCTCCTAAAGACGCAGACGACAGGGAGTCGGGAACAGGCCGCTCTACCCGGTTATCTACGGACATGTACCAACGGTGACCTGACCGCTGACGCCATGGGTCAGATCAAACTGGAATATTGGCGTCTGTCCGGGCGGACAGCGGTAGGGGGACAACGACGGGGGGTATATGAAGTATAGCACGTTCGCAATTTCTTTTACAACCCTCTGCCTCACCTATGCACGCGCTCCATGCCTTCGCAAGAGGAGGGTTAGTATCTGTCTGGTCTATACGGTATAATCCGGATGGAAAAGCCTCGGAATTCACCGGAAGATCCTATCCGATAGATAAGTGGCAGGAGGTATACAAAGTGACCGACAACGAAGCGCAGCAGTTTCTGGAGATCGGGACGGTAACCATAGACACGCCCCTGACGGAGCAGCAGGTCGAGGCCGCCTCCGCCGCCCTGGATCGGCTCATCCCGTTCCAGTCCCCCGCCGAGGGGCAGAAACCGCGTTACCGGACCAGCCAGACCTGCAGCTACGACGACCAGGCCCTCCTGGACATCATCCAGCACCCTTTCTTTGAAGAGGTCTCCAAGCAGGCGCTCTGCACGAATGACGTCCGCTTCTACCAGACCGCCATCACCGCCGCCTACCCGCAGCCCGACACGCCCTGGAGCTACGAGCAGCACGTGGACATTCAGTACACCCTCTCCGACTTCCGGGCGACCCCACGCCGCATCATCTGCAGCTTCTTCCTCTGGCTCACCGACGTCAATGCGCAGCGCGCCCCGATGATGGTCTCTCCCGGCAGCCACCTCCTCCTGGCCGAAGCCAACGAGGCCGATCCTGACCGTCGTGCGCTCGCCGGGCAGGTCAAGCCTGTCTCCCTGGCCCAACTCCCCGCCCTCGCCTATGCCCCACCGATCCCCCTCCTCGCGAAGGCGGGGCAGGTGAGCGTCCTGACCACATCCACCGTCCATGGCGCTTCCGTCAACGTGGACAGCAGACCCCGCAAGAACCTGGTGCTCACCTTCACGGCGGCGGGTGTGGAGATCGGCCTCCCTCCGGATCAGGAGGCGCAGCGGCATGCTTATAACCGGGAACTGCGTCCGCGCCTGCGCCCCGAACGTGCTCATATCCTCCCGGATTGAAGCGCCCCGGCGCCAACACGGTATCCGCCCCTCCCAGGCGGAAAGGGCAGGTAACTTTCCAGCGCAGCATTCCGTCCAAAGTGCAGACCGTCTCCGGCCCTACGTTCCCAAAGCGAACGGTGACCCGGCACGGTTGGGCCATTTACGATCCGGCTCAGGGCAAACTGCTGCCGGTCGAGGGGTTGCCCGAAAAGCCCAACATTTTCCCCCTTTTATCGTCCCTCTATCGGATCGGGACGCACTACTATCTGTTTGCCTTCACCGGGCCGGGCAGGAACGACCTGTTTCTGTAGGGTGGGGTGTTGTCCCCTGCCCTACATCGGTTATGCCGGTCGCTCCAGGGCATAGGCGATGGACTGCTCCGGCGAATCGGCGTGCCGCTTCGTCCACAGGGCGGTGTAAGCGGCCTCGCCGAGCGCGGTCCGGATAGCAGCCAGATTGCGTTCGTAGGTCTTCCGCCGCGACAGAGGCAGCGGCTCCCCAATCTTTTCCCGCAATAACGAGGCCATGGCGTAGAGCCGGGCGGCGCGCTCCATCCAGCCTTGCGCCTGCGCCTGCTCGGCGAAATCTTCCAAGGAGAAAATGATCCCCAGTTTGCTGCCCTGCTCCTGCCAGAGCGTCAGGCTCTCGGCCTGATAGGCGTGCGCCTGGGCATAATCATCCTCCAGGACGGCGATGTGCCCCAGGTTGTAGAGGGCGAAGGCGATGCCGCGCCGGTTGCCCAGACGCCGTTGGAGGGCCAGTCCCTCCAGGGTGTGGTTTTTGGCCTGGGCGTAGTCGCCCTGCATCCAGGCGACCGAACCTAAATCGCATAAGATCAGCCCCTCCAGCCCCGGCTCTTCCACCTCTCGTACCAGGCGCAACGCCTCCGTATAGAGCGCCTCCGCCCGGCCATAGTCGCCCCGATCCTCCTCGACATTGCCCAGATGCCGCAGCGAATGGACGGCCCCGACGGTATCCTTCAGGAGCCGTCTTAGCTCCATGCAGGCGTTATGGTGGCGGCTGGCCCGGTCGAAGTCTCCCTGTCGAAAAGCCAGCACCCCTGCGCCCTCCAGGACCTGCGCGTGTTCCGAGGTGGTTGGCTCCGCTCCGGGGTGGGCTAGCGCGCGCTCCAGATAGTCACGTCCTTCGGTGCAGCGCCCGGACACCTCCCAGAATGTCGGCAACTCCGCCGCAAGGCGAATGCCCACGCGCGCATCCGCCGTCTGATCCGATCCTTTCAGGCAAAAATCGAGGGCGGCGCGCAGATTGTCATACTCTCGCTCCAGCAGGCGCATCCGGTGCGCCTGCTCCGGGCCGGTCGGTCCCGGTCGGGTCTCTTTCGCCATCCGGTAGAAATAGTCGCGATGACGCATCCGATAGGCGCGGGTCTGGCCCGCCTCCGCCAGCCGTGCGGCGGCATACTGACGCACCGTCTCCAGCAGCCGATACCGTGACTCCCCTCCGCTCTCCTCATAGAGGACCAGGTTCTTATCTACCAGACGGCAGAGGAGGTCCAGCACCTCCCCTTCCGCGATGTCTTCTCCGCTGCCGATGGCCTCCATAGCCTCCAGCGTCCAGCCGCCGGCAAAGACCGACAGCCTCTCCAGAAGCTGCTGATCCTCCTCATTCATCTGGTCGTAGGACCAATCCAGCGTCGCTTTGAGCGTATACTGTCGTGTGGGCGCCGTCCGCGATCCACTGCGCAGCAGCCGGAACCGATCGTTCAAACGGTTTGCGATCTGCTCCGGCGTCATTACCCGCACCTGCGCCGCCGCCAGTTCGATTGCCAGCGGAATGCCGTCCAGATGGCGACAGATCCGAGCGACTGCAAGCCCGTTCTGCCGGGTCAGGCGAAAGTCCGGGCACTGGCTGGCGGCGCGCACCGCAAACAAGCGACAGGCGTCGTACTCTTGAAGCACGGCAGGCAGATCCTGTTCCTTGGAGAGGAGGAGGTCCGGATCGGGAGGCCGCAGCGAAGGGACCTTCCAGACCTGCTCGCCCGGCATGTGCAGCGCCTCCTGGCTGGTCGTCAGGATGCTGAGATCGGAACAGCTATGCAGCAGGGTCTCCACGATCGAGGCGCAGGCGTCCAGCAGATGCTCGCAATTGTCCAGCAGGAGGAGCGCCTTGCGGTCCTTCAAATACTGGATCAGCGTTTCGATCAAGCCCTGGCCTGTTTGCTCCCGCAGACCGAGGGCCGAGGCGATCTGCTGGGAAATGAGGCCCTCCTCCGAAAGAGCGGCCAACTCGACCAGAAAGACGCCATCCTGATAGGTGTCCAGGAGGTCCGCAGCCACCTGAAGCGCCAGCCGCGTTTTGCCGCAGCCTCCGGAACCGGTCAGCGTCAGGAGGCGCTGCGAAGCGAGAAGGCGCGACACCTCCTCCATCTCCTTCGCCCTCCCGATGAAGGTGGAGAGATGGCAGGGCAGGTTGTTGGGCAGGTTGTTGAGAGATCGGAGCGGAGGAAAGTCTTCGCGCAGCTCGGGATGCAGCAATTGGTAGATCTGTTCCGGGGCCTGCAGGTCTTTGAGCAGATGGCGGCCCATGTCCCTCAGGGCGAGAGGCTGCGGCAGATGCCCCTCCGCCAGTAGGGCGATGGCGCGCGAAAGCAGGACCTGCTCGCCATGTCCGATGGCCAGAAGCCGCGCCACCTGGTTGAGAGGCGGGCCGAAATAGTCGTCGTCTCTCTCGACGGCCTCCCCGGTATGGAGGGCCATGCGGACCCGCAGCGTGCCGATCTTCGCGGGCCATATCTCGGACTGGAGCACTTGTTGCGCCGCAAGCGCTGTGGCGATGGCGGTATGCGCGGAGGAGAAGGCCGCGCAGAAGGCGTCCCCGACCGTTTTGAAGACGTAGCCGCCCTGTGTCTCGATACAGGCGCGCAGCAGGGCGTCGTGCCGGGCGATGGCCTGGCTCATGGCGTCCCGGTGCCGCTCCCAGAGGCGGGTGCTGCCCTCGATGTCGGTAAAAAGAAACGAGACGGTTCCGGTCGGTAGATCGGGCATGACCAAACTCCCGCAAGACGACGAGGAACGGATGTTCTCTGCATTGGTCTGGCGTCTGTGTGCAGTAACAGTATACCTCAGCCCGAAACCGGAAAAGCGTGAAGAGAGGCACAGGAGATCGGCAGGCGGATCACGAATAGATACGCCATGAAGCGTTCACTCTCTCTCCCATCCCGGCGGGCCTGGATCGCGCTGGCCGTGCTCTGTACCCTGGTCCTGTTCCCTCTATCCGTGCAGGGCCAGACACCCCCTGTATCTCCCGATCCCGAACTCACTAAGGCACTGGACGCCCTGTTGGACGGCCCAGAGCTTCAGACCGGCTTCTGCGGCGTCTGCATCCAATCGCTGCAGGACCAATCCGTGCTCTATGAGCGCAACGCCGACCGGGTCTTCCTGCCGGCCTCGAACAACAAACTGCTCACAAGCGCCGCCGCGCTCGGCATCCTCGGCCCCGATTTCACCTACACCACCCGCCTGGCCTACACGGGAACGCTCGACGCTGACGGCACCCTGAACGGCGACCTATACCTGCACGGCTCCGGCGACCCCACCCTCACTCTCACAGACCTGGACGCCCTGGCGCAGCAGGCGGCAAATGCGGGCCTCAAGAGAGTAACCGGCGCGCTTCACTACGACGACACGCTCTTTGATCGGCAGTTCCTGGGCGAAGGCTGGGAGTGGGACGACGAAGCGGGATACGATGCGGCCCAGATCAGCGCCCTGAACATCAACCATAATGTAGCGCTGGTCACCGTGACGCCAGGCCGTAAGGAGGGCGAGCGCCCGAAGGTCCATATTCAGCCGGAGGCGCACTATGTCACGGTGGTCAATACCGCCGTTACCGGGCCGGCAAAGAGCAAGTTCACTCTCATCGTAGACCGCCCGCGCGGCCTCAATACGATCCTGGTCTTCGGCAGCATCCCGCGCGACACGCCCGCCGACAAGCCGTTCACGGTGAACGTATCCGTCGAGGACCCGGCGCTCTATGCCGCCACCCTCTGCGCGAGCAGCCTGGCGAAAGCGGAGGTCCGCCTGGAGAACAACAAGCCGAGCGTCGCCGCCGTCCCCACCCACGCGCTGACGCTGGCGGAGCACGTCTCGCCGCCCCTCTCGGAACTCCTGAAGCGGATGAACAAACCCAGCGACAACCTGATGGCGGAGTGCCTGCTCAAGACCGTGGGCGCGGCGCGCAAGGGCCAGGGAACGGGAGGAGGAGGAGGAACGGGCGCGCAGGCCGCCCGCGAATGGCTCGGCTCCCTCGGCCTCGACCTCTCGCGCCTGCGTCAGTGCGACGGCTCCGGCCTCTCGCGCCAGAACTACGTATCGCCTCGCAACCTGGCCCGCCTGCTGGCCGGCTATCATAGCCGGCCCGATTTCGAGATCTTTTACGCCTCGCTGCCCATCGCGGGCGTGGATGGGACCCTCCGCTCCCGCCTGAAGACCACGCCTGCCGCCAACAACTGCCGCGCCAAAACCGGCTCGCTACGCAATGTCTCTACCTTAAGCGGCTATGTCACCACGAAAGACGGCGAACTGCTGGCCTTCTCGCTCCTGATGAACAACAACCTGGTCTCCGCTGCCTCGGACCGGGCCGTCCAGGACAAGATTGTGGCCCTCCTCGCCGCCTACACACGAAAACATGAGACAGGAGACACCTTTCCATGAGGAAATCGTCATGCTTCGCGCTCTTGTCGGCGCTCTTTATCTGCCTGTCATTGCGTCTATTGGCGCAGCAGGCCAACGATCCCGTGCCTATCCGCTATCGCCTCTCCGACTGCCATTTCCATTTTGTGGACTTCCTTCAGAAGACGGATGGGATCAAGGCGGTGCTGGAGGCGATGAACCGCGCTGGGGTGGATCACACGATGCTCTGCGGAATGCCGCTGGTGAAGGAGTGGTCGGTCAATGAGCCGGTCCAGCCGGGCTACTACCTGGACGACGACGCCCGCTGTTACTGGTACTCCGCGACCGATGTGTTTGTCGCGCGGGAGGTTCAAACGCTATCGCCCGAGGACCGCGCCCGCGTCCATCCCTTCATCTGCGGCTTCAATGGGGCCGATAGGAACGCCGTGGACCATGTGCAGCGGATGCTGGACTGGTATCCCGGCTTCTGGGAGGGCATCGGGGAGGTGATGGCTCGCCACGACGATCTCTCCGCGCTCACCTACGGCTACACCTCTCAGGCCAACAGCGTCGCGCTCGACCCGGTCTACAAGCTCGCGGCGGCGCATGATCTGCCCGTCTTCATCCACAGCAATATCAGCTCCGTCTGGAAGCGCACGCCGCTCTACCTCAACGAGATGGAGCAGGCTGTCAAGAAGAACCCGAAGACCCGCTTCGTCTGGTGTCATGCGGGGGTCAGCCGCCGTATCGACGTCCCCACGCTCACCACGGAGATCCGCCGGATGCTGAAGACTTACCACAACCTCTCGATAGATCTCTCCTGGGTCGTCTTCGATACCTACCTCTACAAAGACAATAAGGTCGCCGACGACTGGGTCTCGGTCATCAAGGCGTTCCCGGATCGCTTCATGATCGGCTCGGACATCGTGGGCCACTTTGCGACCTATGCACCTACGGTGCAGCGCTACTACGCCCTGCTCGATGCGCTCAAACCCGAGACGGCTCAGAAAGTCGCCCGCGACAACTTCCTCGCCATCCTCCCAAAGAAGGCAGCAAAGTAGGGGCGCTACTTGCTTTGCCCTCTCGCCCCCATGGGGGCAGGGGGTGAGGGCTTCAGGGCTTCTCCTCGGCAGGGGGAACGGCGGGCGGGTTCGCGAGGTTGGGCGACAGGGCAGGTTCCAGATGCGACAGGGCGCGGATCCGGTCGAAGTCGAAGCCGGCGGGGTCGGATTTGCGCCCCTGCGGCAGGGCGATCTGCGCATGGGAGACGATACGGGCGTCGGGAATGGTGTAGTAGGAGCGCAGGAAGCGGATCAGCCCGGCGACCGCCTGCAACTGCGCCTCGGGATAGGGGTCCTTGCCGTCGTTGAGGTTGACCATCTCGATGCCCACGCTGTAGTCGTTTACGCTGCGGACACCGTCTAACTCGGAGATCCCGGCATGCCAGGCTCGCTTCTCGACCGGAACCATCTGGACGACGCGCCCATCCCTGCCCACGACAAAGTGGGCGGAGACACGGCGGGTGGGCGTCAGAAAGATATTCATCGTGCCTTCGGTCGTGGGCTCGACGGTGGCGTGCAGGACGATGCAATTGACGGTCGCGTTGGGCGGACGGTCATCGCAGTTGGGCGACGGCACGTAGGCATACGCCAACGGCACGATGGGTATCACGGCAGGCTGAGCCATCACTCTCCTCACCAACGGGACAATAACGACCAGCGCCACCAGCGCCAGCACGAGCCGCCGTCTCCGTAAGCGCGCCCGTAACGAGGGCCGAACCGGCAAATACGCCTCCTCGGACGGGAGCTTCGATTCGAATTCTGAGTTCACCGGAGCGCTGTCTCCTTTCCGGAGGATTCCACCCCTCTATGTGGGTGTGGTCTATGTAATATTCTCAATACGCTCTGTCGTACACCCGGTTTCGATGAGCAGAGGGCCGCCGCCGTTCTCGCGCAGGTCGCACTGCACCAGTGCGCCCGCGCCCCGCTCGGTGACATGGACCCCCACAAAGCGGTTCCGATTGATCCGGCAGTTGCGCAGGAACGGATCGGCATTCAGCCGGATCCGCACGCCCCCCATCACGTTCCCGGTAATGTCACAATCCTCTACGGTGCCTCTGCCGCCCTCCCAGAAGACCATACCGACCTGCTTGCCGTCGCGGACTTTGCAGCGTCGGATGACCAGGCGGCTCTGTTCTCCGATCGCCATACCCGGCAGCGCGTTCTCATAGATCTCGCACTCCTCCACGGTTCCCTGGCCGCCGCCATGCGCCAGGAGGCCCGGAAACAGCCCATGGTGGATGTGGCAGTTCCGCACCAGGGGGTCGCCGCCCTGCGTGATCTCGATGCCGGCCCCCAGATTGGCGTAGATGTTGCACTCCTCCACCGTACCGATCCCGGCAAACCAGAGGCCGCTGTCCTTGCCGTCGTGCAGCAGCGACCGACGCACGACGATGGAGCCGCCCGGCTCGACCTGTACCCCGGCCTGCGCATTGCTATAGACGTCGCAGTCCGCGAGGGTCGCCTTGCCCCGGTCCTGGATGGAGACACCCGTGCGCTTGCCGCTATGAAAGCTGGTCCGGCGAGCGACCGGGTTGCCCGCCTGCGACACTTTGAGGCCCGCAAAGGCGTTGGCGAAGATCTCGCAGTCCTCGATGGCTCCCTGCCCGTTCTCCGAGACCCAGATGCCGTTGGAGTGGCCGTCGTGGATCTTGCAGCGCCGGAGGGTGGGGTTGGCGCCCTGCGAGATCATCACGCCCGACAGCATGTTGGCGAAGATATGGCAGTCCTCGATGCTCCCCTGCCCGCCCTGTCGGAAGTGGATGCCCGCCTGGGTGCCGTCGTGGATACGGCAGCCGCGCAGGATCGGGTTGCCGCCGTCGGAGATATGCACACCCGGCCCCGTGTTGCCGTAGATATAGCAGTTCTCCAGGACCCCGCGTCCCCCCTCCTGCACGGTAACCCCGCCCTCTCGGTTCGCATGGATCCAGCAGTTGCGGAGGGTGGGGTTGGACTGACCGGTAAGGACGACGCCGGGGCCGGTGTTCTCCGTGATCTCGCACTCCTCCAGCGTTCCCCCCGCCCCCTCGGCAAAGACAATGCCGCCCGTCTTGCCGTAGTGCAGGCGGCAGCGGCGCAGCAGGGGTGCGGCCTCCGCGTCCCGCACGGACACACAGGTGAGTGAGTGGCAGAGGATATCGCACTCCTCCAGCGTCAGTTGGCCACGCCCGATCTCGACGGCGGCGTGGCGACGCTGCAGCAGGCCCAGGCGGCTTGCCAGCGTCAGGCCGCGCACGGTCGCCCGCTCCGTCTCCATGATCAGCGCGGGCGCGCCGGTCGCCTCGATGATGATCTGGGTCCGCTCGCCCTCCCCGACGATCTCGACCTCCCGGTCCAGCACGATCTCTTCGGAGTAGAGGCCGGGCTGAACGCAGATCCGCGCGCCTCGGGAGGCGCTCTTGATCGCCTCGCTCACGCTGCGATAGTGCCCCTTGCCGGTCAGGGAGACGGTTAAGGTCTCCGGCTCCGGGGCCGCCGGGGGTTCCACCGGCATATCCATCCGCTCGTAGAAGGCGGGAGCCAGCGACGAGGAGGAGGCGAGCGCGAGGGAAGGCGTGCGCGAAAAAGCCGCCAGGACCTGCGCCGCCGTCCAGCGCAGCTTGCGATCTTTGCTCAAACAGCCCCGGATAATGCGCCCGAACGGCTCCGGCAACCCCTCGGGCAGCGTGGGTTCCCGGCTGGAGATGGCGATCATCAGTTGTTGGGAGGTCTCTCCCGTAAAGGGCAGGCATCCGGTGAGGGCCTCGACCAGCAGCACGCCCAGCGACCAGGCATCCCAGGAAGGCGCGATGATGCCCTCATAACTCTCCGGCGGTGCATAGGCGGCGGTGCCCACCAGCCTGTCGGTCCGGTCTCCCTCCGCACTGTCCACGGTCCGCAGCAATCCGAAATCGCCCAGCTTCCAGCGCCCGCCGGCCCGCATCACATTGGCGGGCTTCACATCACGATGCACCAGGGGGCGGGGCTGTTCCGACAGGTAGGCCAGCGCTCCGGCGAGGTGTTGTGCGATCTCTCGCAGCTCTTCGGGCGGCAGAGGCCCGGTATGCAGGCGGTCGGCCAGCGTGCCCTCCGCCAGTTCGGTGACCATATAGAGGAAAGAGAGGCCGTTCAATTGGCACTGTCCCGGCGTGAGGCAGCGCAGCAGCGCCGGGTGGTCCAGGTTTGTCGCCGCGATCAGCTCCTGCAACTGCCTGCCGGTGCGTTCGGGGTTGGGTTCGATCAGTTTCAGGGCCACCTGGCGTATCAGTCGATCCGCCACGACCTCGTCGGCGAGAAACACTCCGCCGAAGCTGCCCGCGCCCAGCAGCTTCTGCAGGTAGTACTTCCCATCCACGACTTGCCCCTCAAACACTCTCCACAATATCGAACTCATTGCAACTCACTTTCAAATCCCGTAGACCGCTGCAGATCCTCAGGCGGATGTTTGCCCGATTCATGCAGAATACCACGCAAGTTAAGAAGACCCTGGCGATTAAGTTGCAACAGGACTATCGTCGCACGGCCTGTCGGCGTTAGGCCGACGACCTGGGTACTATCCAGGCTCCAGGTGAAGTGCTCATTCCACCGATGTTGACGGGGATTATAAAGAGGAACTATACTTCCGGTATCTGGGTCACGGCCAGTTATCCGGGTGAATTTATGGTTGTTGCATCCCTGACAGGAGAAAGCCAGATTGCCCAAGACAGTAAGGCCGCCTCGCGCTTGCGGAAGGATATGTTCCAACGCAAAGGGAGAGGGCGAGTATCCCTCCGGCGCTTGGCAATATTCGCAACGGCCTTGAGCACGTTCGATAACCGCTTTTTTGAGGCTGGCAGCGATAGATAATTCAGGCATAGGGAGGCGTGTTCAGGCTATAAGCCTCCATAAATGCAGGGAGCGATAGATTGCGCTTCTGAGCCAGTTCCACCATATATTCCAATCGCTTGACTTGAACGCCCTCCATGTTATCTGAAATTCGGATCAATTCTTCATGCTCCGACTCCGTTAACGTCATCGCATGTAACTTTTCTCGTAGTTTCCGGTAGCATTGTTGATCTTCCGCAGAGATCTCCTGTGTAATTGTTGCCAATCTCTCTACTTCTTCGTCTGTCAATGGCATTGTCTCGCTAACAGGGCGATAGGTCAATTGTGTCATGGTGTTTCTCCTTCAAAACGTCATCCTATTAGATATATGCGACCCTTCACCTCAGAACTCCATTGAACGATGACAGCACGGAACCTCTTTCACTTGAGTCGCTCTTACCCGGTTTGCGAAGCATTCCACTTTCTAGACGTAATATCGGCTTAATAGGCAGTTATTCGCATAATTTTGTATTTTGAAGCATTGTTGCGAAGTACCATAGCGCGAAAGCGCCATGTGCCTTCAGGCTCCAGATTGTTGACGTTGTCTAGCGTGGATCCAACCTGATTTCCCTCGGCGTCATACAGATTAATCTCCACTTGAACATAACGATAATGATGCCCTGAAGGGTTATACACCGCTCCGACAATATATCTCATGTAACCATCCGATGAAAACCCCTCTTCGGTCAATTGAAGATCGTTTCTTACCATACCGCCGCTTAACAAAAACCAGGTCAATAATGCACAAACAATTCCAACAGCCACAATGGCCCATATCTTCGCTGGGCTCTGCGAATCACTCTCGCGCTGTGATAACGGAGCCAACATCTCTTCTTTAGAGAGAAGAGGATAGTAGGGTGATAAAGAGGCCGCTGGCTGTGAAGCCTGTGGCTCCTCACCTTGTGGTTTCTCCGTTAGCGTGACCACCTGCTTGGAATAAAAGTCATAGCCACAGCCAGGACAGATACCCGCGTAGACTGTAACTGACTTCTGACAGAGTGGGCAAGTCTTCTTGGAAGGCTGTTCATTTGTCACCTTTCGTTTAAGTCTGTATTGTTCTGACATTGCTTCGCTCCCAACTGCGGCAATATTCGCAACAACCCTGTGCGCGACTGATAATTGCCTGGCGCAGGCGTTCCGTTATCCGCTGCTCACGCATACTCTGGAGCCTTGATACCTAAATCTTTCATTAACCCTTTGAGGGAAGTTTTTCTTAACTGCGCTAATACGGCCAGAGCCTCCACGCGATGTACATTCAAGGCTTCCATGCGTTGGATAAGTTGCAGGAGTTCTATGTGCTCTTCCGGCGTTAGTGTATGCATCCGTCGCTTGGTATTGAGATCCTCAAATCTCCGCTGCACCTCCGCAGGGAGCGTTTGATTGATCTGTTCGATCAGTTCTGCCTCTGCAGACAACAAGCCCTTGACTTGCCGCTGTGCTCGCAATTGAAGAACACCTTGTGCGAAATTCTCCAGGTCTTCCGCGTTGAGTTGCTCAACGGCTTTCAGCAACTCCTCGGACGAGACCTGCGCTTCCAGTTGAATTGTCGCCATACCTCAATAGCCTCCCTTCAACAGCATCCCCAATGCGCGAGGGCACTGAAAGACTGTTCACCGTACATTGACAGGATTCCTTGTAGGGAAATATACGCAAAGCAGAGAAGGGCGGTATGCAAAGCGTGTGGAAGCCGAGGTTATTATCAAAAACGGGGAATTGTCTGGCGTTAGGGTTCGGTGCAAATTGCCAGCTAGACAAAATAGCGGGAGCTTGATATAATAGGTAAAGAAACGCCTTGAGGCGATCTCCTGTTCAAACACCATCACCAACCTTTCGGCTTCGTGCGACGTACCTGCAAGCCGCACCCTGCCACAACGTTTTGCCAGCGAAGAAGCGGAGGCACGTTGCCGCGATGAGTGATACCTCGTTTTCCAGCACGCTGGACACCCTCAAAGAGCATCTGGTCGGTTACGACGAGGGCGTGGAACAGTTCAAACTCGCGTTGTTGACCGGGCAGCACATGCTGCTGGTCGGAAGGCCAGGGCGCGGCAAGTCGTATCCGGCGCGCATGTTCCTGGGTGCGGTACGCAACGCCCGCATCTTCCGCACGCAGATCACCGCCTACACCATGCCGGACCACCTGGTCGGCGCACCTATTCCCCACACCTACCTGGAAGAGGGGCGGCAGGTCTACAACACCGACAACGGCATCCTCAACTGCGATCTCGCCTGCCTGGAGGAGTTCAGCGACGGCCCGGTCGCCCTGGCCCGCAGCCTCAACACCATCCTCTATGAGCGCCTCTTCGAGGTGAAGGATCAGCCCTCCCTCCCCGCCACCCTGCATTCCGCCCTGCTGACGGCCAATCAGGCGCCGCACGGAGAGGAGTGGAAAGCCGTCTGGAGCCGCATCGCCTTCCGCTTCACGCCGCCGGAGGTCACATCCCCCTGGGGCCGCTTCCAGACCGGCAACGTCTACCTGCACACCCACGGCCATGCGCCCCAATTGCCCCTGGTGGATATGGAGCAGGTGCGCGAACTCTCCCAGCAACGGGAGCGGCTGGAGATCCCGCCCGGCGTGCTGCTGGTGGAGAGCTGGATCTCCGG
The DNA here is from genome assembly GCA_035295825.1 of Chthonomonadaceae bacterium. GTDB lineage: Bacteria > Armatimonadota > Chthonomonadetes > Chthonomonadales > Chthonomonadaceae > DATGIG01. The sequence continues at coordinate 21,085 of DATGIG010000305.1, forward strand.
CGAGTTCCATCGCCGCTGCCAGGAAGACATCCACCTGGGCCGCTCCGGCCTCTTCTCCTCCGACCTGCGCCGCGAAAACCTGTTCCTGGACGTCATCTGCGCGGGCGCGGTGCTGGAGGGCCGTCCCCGCGCCGACTACTCCCATGTGCGCCGCTACCTGCCCTACGCCCTGCCCCTGGGAGACGACGCGGACGGCATCGCCGCCCATGCCATTCTCGATGAAGTGCTGGAGAAAGTCCTGCCCCGCAAGATCGACCGCAACGACCTGGCCCTCTACGACGCGCTCGGCGACCTGGCCCAGCAGATCCTCGCCTACCAGCACCACCACGGCCATGGGCCGGGCGAGTTCCGCCTGCGCCTGCCGGGCGCGCCGACGATCTTCGCCGCCCGCCGGGAGCTGCTGGGGCATCTGGGCCGGGTGCGCGGCATCGCGGGCGCGACCTATCTGGTAGAGGTGCTGCGGCAGGCGGTCACCCGCCTGGGAGGTGAGGAAGAGTGAACACGGATCCGAATTTTCTTCCGGAGGGTGAGGAGAAGCCCTCCGGTCCCGATACTCCCGCCCCGGAAGCGGCGGCAAAGAAGAACGAATTCTTCCGGATGCTGCGGGAGATGTGGGAGCTGATCCGGGCCTGGCTGGCGCTGATCGGCCAGTTGATGCGCCCTCGCAAGGGCCGCGTCCGGGCCACCAGCCCATGGCATCTGCGCATCGGACGCAAAGGGCACTCCGTCAGCCTGAACCAGAGCGAGGTGGACCATCTTCTGCAGCGGCATCGCGATCTGAAGGACATGCAGAAGCTGGCGGCGGCGGCGGGCCAGTTCCGCCTGCCGGAAAGCGACTTCTTCGCCGAACCACAGCGGGTCGAGCGGCTGATCCGCCGTTTCCTGGAGGAGAACCCGCCCTGGCTCCATCTTGGCCGTGTGCTCTCCGGCGGTGAGGCCGGTGCGGAATCGCATAGCCAGGAGGTTTTGTGGCGTGAGCAGGAGATCCGGGAGATGCAGGAGGTAACGCTCTTTGTGCCCGACGAATCCTGGCGCGACCTGCCCCTCGCCTCCATGACCCTGCGCCCGACCCGCACCCTCGCCGAGGTCTGGCAGGCCCGTCTGCTGGACCAAATCCTCCCGCCCGAACTCCTCCTCGACAGGCACACGCGGGGCGAGATCCTGATCCCCAACCGGCAGAACCGCAAACAACGCCTCGAATTCAAGCCCGAAACGCGTCGCCTGGAGGTCACGGTTCGCAAGCCCGTCCCGGTCCCCATCGAGACCGAAGGCGGCAACGGGCGCGGCGGGCAACTGCTCTACATCCTGCTGGACTTCAGCGCTTCGATGCGGGGCAAAAACGCTGTCCTGGCCCTCGCCGTCATCTCTGCCGTACTCCGCGCCAATATGGGCCAGCGCGACACCCGCTACCTGTTCCGCCGCTACGCCCAGCGGGAAGAGATGTGGCCGCTCGTGGTTGAGCCGCCCGTTACGGCCCGCACCGTGGCGGAAAAAGACGCGATTCTGGATACCATCCTCGCCACCAACTTCAACGGCAGCGCCACCGACGTCAACGACGCGCTCAAGGTCGCTCTCCAGGACATCGAACACCTGCGCCGAGAGGAGCAACTGGATGCCGGCATCCTGCTCGTCACCGATGGTCAGGCCGAGATCCTCGAAAGCACCTACCTCAGCCTGCTGCGGGCGAAGGCCAAGGTGCATACCGTGATGGTTACGACGGAGAAGAACCCCGGCCTGGAGCGCATCTCCGAGAGCTTCACCGCCCTCGACATCCAGACCGAGCTGCCGCAGAAAAGAGAGGGCGAGACCGCCCCGCCCCTCACCCCGGAACTGCGCCCCCGCCGCTCCTTCCAGATTTGAAGGAGCGGGTGGCTCCTTCCCTTTGTCCTCTCGCCAAAATGGGTGAGAGGACTTCGTTTTTCACCCTCATCGCGATTCTAGCCGCCATCCTCTCCCCCATCCAGCCCACCGGGTCGGGTCGAATACCCGGTTTCCGCTTCTCCGATGTCTGCGGTAGTTGTGGCAATGTGGGAAGATCCCACACTCCTGCAATATCCGCCGGATACAAAGCGGAACGATGCGGCGACGCGCAGAGCCAACTCTTGCGCGCCGGATGCGGATTTTGCGGGATCACGCCTGAAAGACAGGGCGGTAACGACTGGAAGGAGAACAGTATGAGCACCCAAACCATGGAAGTGCAGGAAGAGATCGAAATGGGTACAAAGCCGATCCAGGAGCACCAGTGGCTTCAAAAACTCGTCGGTGAATGGCGTACCGAGACGGAAATGACGATGGGGCCGGGCGAGCCAAAGCAGAAGTCGGAAGGCACGGAAAGCGTGAAAAGCCTGGGCGGCCTATGGGCTTTCGGAGAAAGAACAACAACGATGCCCGACGGCACGGCCATGATCCTTTACTCCACGCTCGGCTATGACGTCTCGTTCAAAGAGTATCGGGGATGCTTGTTCTTCTCGGTGTCCTCCCACCTGTGGAAATATGTGGGTGAACTCAGCGCGGACGGCAAAGTCATGACGCTCAATTGCGTGGGGCCGCACATGATAAAAGATGGCGAGACAGCCAACTATCGCGACGTTATCGAAATCCTCGATGACGATCACCGCACGCTGACTTCCTACGGCCAGGATGATAACGGCGAATGGCACGAGTTTATGAAGGCCCACTACACTCGGGTCTGAATCCGTTTGCGCCCATAAAGCCATCCATTCCTCTTGCTTGCCCGTGATGGTAAAACCCGTCATTGCCGACTGCAGCAATGACGGGTTTCGCATACATAGCAGCTTTTGTTGGCGCCCTGTTCTTGACAGTTTCGAGGGATATATCGTTCCCAATTTGTGCAGAACGTCCTCTTTTCTCTGTTCGCTTTCTCGGCTCACTCGCGTAATCTTTCCTCCTCCTTGCAGGACATGGGATATGTCGAGGAGAAAGCTAAGTGCAACCGCAAGGGGCTAGCATGCGTAAGCCTGCCAAGGCAAAGGAGACCGCAATGATACGCGCTTTTCCTACTCCGGGCATTCTCGTTGGCTTGATCCTGGGGTATGTGCTGATACTGCTTCCTGCGTCTGCCCAGAAGCCCGATCCTGCCATAATGAAAGGGGAGTTGAAACTCGGCTCCCAGACGATCCCCCTGCGCTACGCGTATGCGCAGGACCGGGATGATGTCGAGGGCATCCGCCTGCAGGGCTGGCCGAAAAAGAGTACCCTGCTCCTCTTCACCGATACGGCGCTGCCCGCCGATGCCGTCGGCAACCTCTTCCGCTGCATTGCGCTGGCCCGCGCCGGCAAGCTCAATGGCGTGGAGATCGACCTGGACACGACGACGGGCAAGATGTACGCCGGGACGATCTATCATAATATGGGAGCGGATCAGCCCCCGAACCTCTCGATCAGCGTGACGGGAGACACCGATACCTATCAGTTCAAAGACCTGAAGCTCGGCCCGGACGTCGTCTCCGGCACGGCGCTCATGACGAAGGCGGAGGAGTGGCCGAGCCTCGACCCCAATGCTAAGCCTACCCCCTTCCAGTTTACAACGGAGTTTCGGATGGCGCTCACGCATCAGCCGGCGGTTACGGCCAACCTCACAGGCGCGGCGGCGCAGGGCAGC
>DATGIG010000306.1:0-7314 GCA_035295825.1 Chthonomonadaceae bacterium
CGGGCCATCAGGCAGCCCTGTCCGAACTGGGTCATGCCGTAGCGCTCGCGCATGGCGGTCGGCTCTTTGGTCAGGTCGAAGGCTTTTTTGGCCTCGGGCGAGGTGACCAGAGTGAATGCCTTCTCGTAGGCGGCGTCGTGGATGCGGGTATCGCCGCTCTCGATCTGCCGCTGGAAGCCATCCACCTGTTTGTAGAGCTCCTTGCGCAGGTTGAGGCGGTCGCCGGTGAGGCCGGGCGGCGGCGTCAGGGCGGCGAGTTTGTCCACGGGCTGCGTGGCGTCGAGGACCCGGAACGGCGCGGAAGCGTTGCCCAGGAAGCCGCCATCCTGCCCGATGGGGCCGTTGCCGGCGGTATCGTACATGCGCGGGCCGATATGGATGGCGGAGGGCAGGGCATTGCGCTGGGGCAGGAACTTGTTGACGACCGCGCCCATGTTGGGGCCTTCGCGACCGGGGCCGAGCTTGTTGCCGGTTAAGGTGTAGTGCGCCGCCTGGGCATGGATGGACTGGTCGTGGGTGGCGGAGCGGATGATCGTGTACTTATCGGCCATGTGGGCGAGCATCGGGAGGTGTTCGCAGATCTGGATGCCCGGCACGTTTGTGGGGATGGGCTTGAACTGGCCGCGCACCACATCGGGGCCGTCCGGCTTCATGTCGAACGTATCCTGGTGCGGCGGGCCGCCCCACAGGAACACCAGAATCAGCGACATTTCGTTATCCACGTAGCGGTCGCCCCGTGCTGCCTGCGCCGCAAACAGTCCCGGCAGGGTCAGGCCCAGAAAGCCCGCCGAGCCGATCTGCAGAAACTCGCGGCGGCTAATGCCATCGCACGTATGCATTGTCTCATGTCCGAATTCGATCATGTTCTGTCATTCCCATCCGAAAGTGGTTGTATATGCTCTCGCACCCACTGAAAGAAATCCTCTTGTTCCATCTTACTGGCAGCAACGGCAAGAATGATTTTCTCTTTTTCGTCGTGACTGCCTATCAGATCGTACCCATTCAGTTGTAGAAAAGTTCGCATGGCAACATAACTGATTCGCTTGTTACCATCCGAAAAAGCATGGTTTCTGTTGAGCGAGAAACTCAAGATGGCTGCCTTTTCGGCCAGAGAAGGATAGAGTTCAACGCCACCGAAAGTCATTTGCGGCTGGGTGACGCTCGATTCGATTTTGCCCATGTCCAGAATGCCGGGATTGCCGCCAGTCTCCTCGATCACCATCCGATGGAGCGAAAGAACCTCCTCGACTGTCAGATAGCGGATCACGCCAATCTCCTGAGCAGTTCCTTATCTTCCTGAATGATTTGTCGAGCAATGGTTTCAAACTGTGTATCCGGCTTGGAGAGCAGTTGTTCCGCTCGGAGAGCAATCAGTTGCTCGACAGAAAGGTTTAACAGATTGGCTTCTTCTTCCAATTTTTCTACTATCTCGTCCTTGATTTCAATGGTCACTGTTCTCATCAACGTCTCCGAAACAACCTCTTAGTACCATTCCTCGCAAATCCGGTTTGGAATAGCCGGGTACGTTCTGTACCCGGCTGGAGGGTCTTTGGCCACCCAGGGTCCGGCCCTCTCTCCGCGATGGACGCGCTTCGCGCTATCGCTCCGTCTGTGCTGCGCACATTCACCCGCCTCACGGACGCGAATACCAAACCCTATTTCTGAGGGTGTGTGCCTAGCGCTTTCTGCTGTTGGGCTCCCCCAACTCCCCATAGATTTGTCGCGTTCGGGTTTTATAGAAAAGGGCGACACACTCACCTGCATGCCTATCTATGTCTTCTCTGGAAGTGCATAGATATACATTACGCCGACAGGAGGAGCAGAAACGAACTGTTTCCTCATCTGTTGGCTCCAGATCTTGCCATACTTTGGGACAGAGAAATTTGAAAAAGCGTCTGCAATCAATAGGTGTTTCTCCGTTCCCAAGACGCATCCTGTCAAATAGTTCGTCTACCAGCTCATTTTGTTGAACGTCAGACAATTCAACGATTTCGTCGTTCTCCATGGTCTGTCACCTCACTTCTGTGTTGAGGTCTTTAGTGGTTGAAGAGGAATTCTTTACTGTTCACCAGCACCCAGAGCATATCCTCGAAGACGCGGCGGCGAGCCTGGTTGTTCTGTGCTTTCGGGTCCGGGGCGGGCGCGTTCGACGTGGTGGCAGGAACTGGGATGGCGGTGAGCGCCTTGTGGAGGGCTGCCAGGTCGGAATCACGCTCGGCGGGGCGGGGCGCGCGCCCGACGGTGGCCCAGTAGATCTCGTCCAGGATCTCCGTATCGCTCTTGCCGGCCTTCACCAGCCGGTCCACCAGGCCGTCATCGGCGGTCATTTTGCGATTGATGAGTTCGCCGTTGATAAAGAGAAGCGCCTGCGCCATGTTCGGCTCCTGGCTCCGCTCGCACTCACAGGTGATGACGCGCGGCGGGCGGCCCAGAGTGTCCATAAAGTCCGACTTCACATGGGTGTCCGGCAGTTGCACGGCGCGGAGGCCGGGCGGCATGCCGGGAAACTCCTCCGGCTTGCCGCTCACCTGGCTTAAGGCGTCGAGCAGCTCTTCGGCGGTCATGCGGCGCACCAGGAAGTGGCTATAGTAGCGGTCGTCCCGTGCGTTTTCGGGCGTGGGGGCGGAGGAGAGCTGATACGCCTGCGAGGTGATGATCTGGCGCATGAGATGCCGCAGGTCGAAGCCATGCTTCACAAAGTCGTCCGCCAGGGCGTCGAAGAGTTCGGGGTTCGAGGCCGGGTTGGTCTCGCGCAGGTCGTCCACCGGCTCGACCAGGCCGCGCCCCATGAAGTGCGCCCAGACCCGATTGACGATGGAGTGGCTGAAGTACCAGTTGTCCGGACGGGTGAGCCACTCCGCGAAGGCGACACGGCGGTCGATGTGGGTATTGCTCGCCAGCACAGGACCGCCCAGCGGCTTCGGCGGCACGGGCTGGCCCAGGCGGGGCTGAATGAGATCCCCGGACGCAGCGTTGTAGACCGTCATCTCGTCGTTGACGTAGATGCCCAGGTCCGCCTTGAACTTGACGCGGGCGAAGATATTCGCCATGCCGTAGTACTCGTTCTGAGTCCACTTCTCCAGCGGATGGTTGTGGCACTTGGCGCACTGCATGCGGATGCCCAGGAAGCCCTGGCTCACATTCTCCGCCAGCTCTTCGGGCTTGAGCGCGGTGCGGAAGTAGTTGGCCGGGCCGTCCAGGAAGGTGTTGCCCTTGGCGGTCAGGATCTCGCGGGACATCGCGTCCCAGGGTTTGTTATCGCGGACGGCGTCGTGGATGTAGCTGTAGTAGGCCCACATCCCTTTGTCTTTGAGCGTACCGCGATTGACCCGGAGCATGTCGCTCCACTTATAGGTCCAGAAGTCGATGAACTCCGGCTTCGCCATCAGGGCGTCCACCAGCTTCTCGCGCTTCTTCGGGTCCGTATTGGCGGCGAAGGCACGGGCTTCGACGGGGGTGGGCAGCGCACCGGTGAGGTCGAGCGTGACGCGCCGGATATATTCGAGATCCGTAGCGGGATGGCTGACCGGCAGGCGCAGGGACGCCAGCTTGGAGTAGATGCGGTCATCGATGTAGTTGGCGCGGGGCAGGCGGGCGTAGGTTTTCGGGTCGACTCTGTTGGGGAAGGGAACCAGCACCCGCGCTACGCTGACGCGGTCCTGGTAGCCCACCATGATGGCGGTCTGGCCGACCCCGGCGATGGTGACCATCCCGTTGGGCACGACGGTCGCCACGTTCTCATCGTTGGTGGCGAACCGCGCCCAGTGGGTCACATCGCGACTGGAGCCGTCCGAGAAGAGCGCCTGCACATGCAATTGGACCTGCGCTTTCGGGGCCAGCGATTGGACCGGCTGGGAGACGCGGATACCGGTGACGTGGGGGTCGTTGGGATCGGGGCCGGGCGCGCCCTGTGTCAACCACTTGAGCAGGATGTCGTACTCCGGCGTCCCCTTCTGCAGGACCTTGCCGCCCAGGTGGGGCAGCTCCATCAGGCCCTTGCGCAGGATCAGGCTCTTTTCGGGCTCGACCAAGTCGATACGCCGCCCGCGCACCTGACGGGTGAGCGCGACATAGTCCAGTTCCGGAGCGAAGCCGCGCAGGGAGAGCTTAAAGCCGTTCTTGCCCGCCGCCGCGCCGTGGCAGGCGCCCTGGTTGCATCCGGCGCGCGTGAGGACGGGGATGACGCTGTTAACAAAGCTGATGGGCTTCTGGGCTGGCGATTTAACGGAATCCGCCCCGGCGCTACAAGACGCCAGGACGCCCAGCATCAGGCCTCCCATTACGCGTAACAGCCCTCTTGTTATCAATAGGATCGCACTCCTTCCCGAAGCTTCTGGCACGGTTAGACACGCCTGACGGCCAGAGGTGTCAACTGTCTCTGCACATACCTACTACTATTTTCGCATAGAATTGGCTCCCATGGGGGTAATTATGCCATTTCCCGGCAAAAATTCCTGCTCGTTTTCCCGAACGCCCACTTTTCCAGCGTTTGACAGCATCCTTCAGGCGCTTCTTCTCCTGTGCCCTCTCTGTGTCCCTCTGTGACCTCTGTGGTGAAATCCTCTGCGCTACTCTGTGGTGAACTTCATAACGCGCAGGAATCCCCTGTCCGCTCGCAGAATGTATTCCCGATCCATGCCTTCACCCAATTGCATATAGCCATTACGGCACCCATCGGGAGGCTACCTCGTGGACCGTGTCAAGATCATCCAACAACTCAACAGGCTCGCCCACACGGATATTGACCTGCTTATTGCCGCCGTTCCGGGAGCTTCCAACCAGGACACCCCAACCCTGCCGACGGCCAAACGCATTGCCAATCTTTTCGCCTTCGCCGAAAGCGGCAATGGCTCCGGTCTCCCACTGGTGTATCAAACCGCCCGAGATCTCTTTCCCAAACTCTTCTCCGACGGATCGCCTGAACCCGGCATACCGCCCGAACTTCTAACCAACCTGCCCCACGAACGCAACCGCTTCTTCACCGGGCGCGATGCCGAACTCACCGCCTTGCGCGACACCCTCTCCGCCCACCGCAACGCTGCCCTCATCCAGGCCATTCGAGGGCTGGGCGGTATGGGCAAAACTCAGGTCGCCATCGAATACGCCTTCCGCTGCAAGGAGCATGAAGCAGGCTATCCCGCCTACGATTACATTCTCTGGACCCGCGCCGAAGCCATTACCGACCTCCTCGCAGGCTATGCCAACATCGCCGCCCTCCTGTCGTTGCCCCTCACCAATTTTGGCGATCAGGAGCAGATCGCCCTCGAAGTGTGTCGCTGGCTGGAGCAGAACGGTAACTGGCTCCTCATCTACGACAACGCCGATACTCCCGACCTCCTCGAACCCTTTCGTCCCAGAAACGCTGCTGGGCACATCTTGCTCACCAGTCGCGCCCATGCCTTCAGAGGCAATTTGGGCATTCTTCATCCCATCCAACTCAAGAGCCTTCTGCCCGAAGACGCCGCCCGTTTCCTCTTCACCCGCACCGGACATAAATTGGAGGAAGCATCCCAGCCGGAACGCAACACCGTCACCAACCTCGCCCGCGAACTCGGCTACTTTCCTCTCGCCCTGGAACAGGCCGCCGCCTATATCAACGCGCAAGGGCAGCGCTTCGATACTTACCTTGCCGCCTTTCGGCGCAAAGAGCAACCATTCCTCAATGCTGCGCTCCCCGAGACGGGCGACTACCGCGACGAAGACAAACAGGAGTACAAGACCGTTCGCACCACCTGGCATCTCAACTTCCAGGTAGTCGAGGCCAAACATAAAGCATCCGCCGAATTGTTGCGCTTCAGCGCTTTTATCGCCCCGGATGACATTCCCCAGGAGTTAGTTGTTCTCGGAGCCGAAGCGCTCGGTCCCCCTCTAGCCGCTGTCTTCGCCAATTTGCCGCAAGAGGAGATCGAAGACGCCTACGACAAACTCCTCGTTCCTCTGTTGCGCTACTCCCTCATTGAAAAGAACGTGGAGGCACGCACCTTCAGCGTCCATCGAATGGTCCAGTCGGTCCAGCGGGATCGGTTGCAAAAGCAGCAAGCGAAATGGGCTAAGCGCACGGTTGATGCCGTGTGCGGAGCGTTTCCCAATGCCGAGTTCACCAACTGGGAGCAGTGCGCCCGTCTCCTTCCCCATGCTCTCGCCTGCCTTCCCTTCGCCCGCAATGCTCAGATGGAAACCCAGGAGATGGGCCTGTTGTGCAATCGGGCCGGTTACTATCTTAACGAACGTGGGCTGTATGCTGACGCCGAGCCGTTGTATGTGGAAGCGTTGGAGGTTTATCGCAAGGCATTGCCCCAGGGCCATCCCTCCATTGCCTCCAGCCTCAACAATCTGGCAGTACTTTACAAAAGTCAAGGTCGCAATGAGGAAGCCAAGGCGTTGTATGTGGAAGCATTGGAGATGAGACGTAAGGCATTGCCCCAGGGCCATCCCGACATTGCCACCAGCCTCAACAATCTGGCAGTACTGTACGATAGTCAAGGTCGTTATGAGCAAGCCGAGCGGTTGTATGTGGAAGCATTGGCAATCATTGTGAAGGCGTTGGGGCCGCAGCACCCCACTACGAAGATCGTGTTGAACAACGTCGTCCTGTTCTTAAGGCAGCACGGAAAGACGGAGGAGGCAGACGCCCTGCTCCGGGATCAAAGCGATCAAACATAGAAGGGGACTGTCGAGTTTCCCTGACGGCTACGCCATTGCCCTCTGTCGGCTTTGGAACACCCGCAGCGCCCGCAATGTGTTCCATCGGCTCTCTCCGCCCGTCTTCTCCATCTCAAAGAGCGTCGTGCCCGGAATGCGCTTCTCCACCGGCCAGCGACCGTTTGCCTTGCGGCGGCTCAGCAGTAGGGCGCAGGGGTCTTCGAGCCTGACGTCGCCGATTTCGCGGCGTTCCCGCATATAATCCAGCCCGCGCAGTAGGGTATAGTGCCAGTGAGAGGGAAAGGTGAGGTGGGTAAAGCGCTCGTGGATGATCTCGCCGGTCCGATCCGAGCGGTACATCCGGTGAGCCAACATAAACTCCAACGCTCGGGCCTCGTGCCGGCGAAAAACGTCCTTCGAGATAATTCCTACCTCGGCGGCGACCGAAAGCCCCTCCAGGATATTGAAGGTCGTGTGGAACGAACTGTGGTGTGTCTGAGGATCGGTGCGTATGCGGCAGTTCCACCCGCCATCGGGCATCTGTGCGCGCAGGATGGTGTCCGTTAACGGGGCCAGACGCGCGTCGTTGCCCAGGAAATACGCCCCGATCCGCAGCCAGAAACCGAGATGGCAGAGGTCCATCTGCGTCAGGAGCCACTTCGCATCGGCGGC
>DATGIG010000307.1:0-8044 GCA_035295825.1 Chthonomonadaceae bacterium
TGATCGCCGCCGGGGTCTATGCCCTGTGCTGTATTCGGGGCGAGATCCTCTTTCGCCGCAGGCGCGGCGACGAACCTGAATAAGACGCCGGTTGCGCGGGCGTAGTGAGGTTAACGAAATGAACATAAAACTATCCAGACGGCAAGTATTGACGGGCGCGGCGCTGGCCGCAGCGGTCGGCGCCGCGGAGGGCGCAGGGCGCAACCTCTCGGCGCTGGCCAGCGTCACGGTCGGCACTCCCACGCGGCGGACAGGCGGCAACGCGCTGGTCGTGCTGTTCTTGCGCGGCGGGGCAGATGGTCTCAACATCGTGGTCCCTTACGCGGACGACGACTACCACCGCCTGCGCCCGACGCTCGGCCTGGCCGGCCCGAACGATCGGGGCACGGACCCAAAGGCGCGCGTCCTGGACCTGGACGGCTTCTTCGGACTGCACCCGGCGCCGGCGCCCCTGCTGCCGCTCTACTACGCCGGCGCGTTCGCCGCCGTGCATGCCGTCGGCTCCGGCGACCAGACGCGCTCTCACTTCGAGGCGATGGCGACCATGGAGCGGGGGTTGGCGCAGGACACCGGCGCGGCCAGCGGCTGGCTCGCCCGCCATCTCAACGCGACCGCCACCGAACATGATTCGCCGCTGCGCGCCGTCGCCGTCACGGATACGATGCCCGACTCCCTGCGCGGGGCTATCAGCGCGACGGCCCTGAGCTCCCTGGCGGACTACCGGCTGACCGCGCCGGCGGTCCTGCCCACCGGCAGCGACGGGCAGGTCTATCATGCGCCGTCGCCCGCCGCCCGCGCCGACGCCCTCACCGACTCCCTGCGCGGCCTGTATGGGGAAGGGAACAGGGAGCAGAAGGGAACAGGGAACAGGGAACAGGGAACAGGGAACAGAGCAGAAAGAGGGGAGAGGGAAGAGGGAACAGAAGGGAAAAGGCAAAAGGCCCAATACCCAACACCCAATACCCAACACCCAGATTTCTTGAGCAGCGCGGGCAGCGAGACCCTGGCAGCCCTGGAGGCGGTGCATCGGCTCGATCCCGCCCACTATCGCCCGGTGCCCGGCGCGGTCTATCCCAATAATGAGATCGGAAACGGATTTCGGCAGGTGGCCTGCCTGGTCAAAGGCGACGTGGGACTGGAGATCGCCTGCCTGGACATGGGCGGCTGGGACACGCACGTGGCGCAGGGCCGCGACACCGGCTGGCAGCCCGCCCGCCTGAGCGACCTGGGCCGCGCCCTGGCCGCCTTCGCCGCCGATCTCGGCCCCCTCCTGGCGCGCGTCACCACGGTCGTCATGACCGAGTTCGGCCGCCGCGCCTATGAAAACAGCGGCCTCGGCACCGACCACGGGCGCGCGAGCTGCATGTTCCTGCTGGGCGGCGGGGTACACGGTGGGCGGGTATTCGCGCAGTGGCCTGGCCTGGCCGAGGCGCGCCTGGAAGGCCCCGGCGATCTTCACGTCACCACCGACTACCGCGATATCCTGGCCGAGATCCTAGCCCACCGCCTGCACAACCCGCATCTGGCCGATGTCTTCCCGGAGTACACGCCCCGCTTCCATAACCTCGTCCGAGGGTAAATCCGGGTGTATTGCCTACGCTCCGCTGGCCCTGCGTGGGAGAGGCAGGGCCGGTCCATCTCAATGAGCGCCATGTCGGTGGCCGAGGCAGTTCGGAGCAACCGTGTTGTTGAGACAAAAGAGAGAAAAGGACGAAGCATCCGGGTGTTATTGAGAAAAAATGAGACGAAATGGGACAGAATGGAACGAAAAAAATAATTATGGCTCCCCTCCTGGCCTCAAGGCTGGTCCTGCCGGACGTCCTGTTCCTGCTGCAAGACGGGCACGCGCGCTTAACCCTCGAAATACCCGGCCCTTTTGAATGGGAACGCGAGCCAGGTTCTCACGGTGGCTCTTTCAAGCCAAAACCCTGCCTCTTTTAAGGAAGCAGGGTTTTAGAAGCGACAAAGCCTTCAGGGACATTATAACCTGGATTCCCTAATGGGGCAAGCCAAAAAGGGGTTTTTGGCAGAGCGGGTGGGCAAAAACCGGCAAGGATACCGGGCAAGAAGCGAGCGGGTGGGCAAGCGAGGCGGACGAGGGCGCTACCGGCCGGGGGAGCGAAAGGTCAGAAGCAGACCGAGCCGGCGCCGCCTCCGGCCTCAGCGCAGCCAGGGGCTGAGGGATAGCCCTTCTGTAGGATAGAGGACCCAGAAGCAAACCAGACAGCCAACCTCCGCCACTTTAGACGCGCCGTCCCTGCGTAGCAGCGTTTTGGTCTTGACAACGGGCTGAACGAGCGGTATACTTTTGATCGAAACTGGCATGGGGGTGTAGCTCAGTGGTCAGAGTGCCTGCCTGTCACGCAGGAAGTCGCGGGTTCAAGTCCCGTCATCCCCGTTTTTCAAGCTCAGGTAGTGGGTAACATCCTGTGATCGTAGGGAGGAGTTACCACCATGCAAGTCACCGACTTGTACCCGCTACTTGACGAATTTCTGGATTACGTCAAGCACGAGAGACGCCTCGCGCAGCGGACCTGCTATCTGTTCGGCGGGAACCTGCGCGATTTTGTTGGCTGGCTGCAAGACAACGGCTACAAGCCGCCAACGACCGACCACCTTCAGAAACCGATCCTCCGCCGCTTCGTTCAGTCTCTCTCGAAAGAGGGACTACGCCCCCGAACGATCAAGGGGCACGTCTACCCCTTGCGCTCCTTCTGCGACTACCTGATTGCTACCGGTCGTCTGCCCGATGAAGAGAACCCGGCGGCGGGCCTGCAAACGCCCAAGCTGGACGCAGCCAACCGTCCTCTCATTACCGATAAGGAAATTGCCCAACTGCTTGAGGGCGCTGACCGTATCGCGGATGAGGAACGCTCTGCCCTCGTGCGTGCAGTTCTTGCGGTCCTGGCGTATTCCGGCCTGAGACGCGCGGAACTGCTCGATCTGAAAATGGCAGATGTAGACCTGGAAGAAGGCGGCTTGCTTGTCCGGCATGGCAAGGGGGATAAGAGCCGCAGAGTGTACGTCTGCTATGAGTGCCTCAAGGCCATTCGGGAGTACCTGTCTGTACGGCGGGCGACCACGCATGACTACCTGTTCACCTATGACAGCCGGCGTCAGCTTGGAGAGGAGGGCCTGCGAACGCTGCTGAAAGAGGCGCGGGCGGCGGCAGGCATGAGGGGCGCTACCAACATTCTGCCGCACTCCCTCCGGCACGCCTTTGCTACGCGCCTGCTAAGAAACGGCGCTCCCCTCACCGATATACAGGCAGCGTTGGGTCATACGAGCCTACAGACAACTCAACTCTACCTGCACACCGATGAGGAAAGCCAGAAGCAGTCTGCCCAACTAGGCAGCCTGGCGCAGGAGCGAGCAAGAAGAGAGCAGCAACCCGTCCGACGCTTCCGGCGCTTCGACAGCAAGCGTTGAGAAGTTCGGCTTGGCGAATTCCCCGAAGTATTGGAGGGCTGCTCGGTCATAGGCCAGAGCAGCCTCTTTTTCGTCGGCGTAGTAGCCTAATTCAATCCGCTTTCGGTTTACGTAGATGTACGCCCGCCAGCGTTGACGCTCCTTGTTCCATGAGACGCCTTTATACCGGCTGGAACAGCCTTCTATCTTTCGCCGGTTCTGATGATTTTGGGCGTGCGTTGCCGGGCGCAGGTTCTCCTTCCGGTTATCCAGGCCGTCGCCATTGATATGGTCTACCTTCAGGCCATCTGGCAACCTTCCATGCCGGCGCAGGATCATCGTGTGCATGTAGCGCCGATGAAATTTGCCATCCGCTTCTCGCACATGCGTTCGGGCATAGGCCGTGCGCCCGCTCGGAAATAGGCTCCAGGTATGCCGGGACAGCCACTTTGCGTCATCATCGTCCACTTGGGCCAAACCACCTCCGGTAAGGTACAGGTAAGTCATCTTTTCTCCAGATTACCAAATCCACTCCCTCCGTCCCCTATAGGTTTTGGAGGGAGTGGAGTCAATCAGAAGTAACAAGCCGTGTTTATGCCGCCGCCTGCTTGTCTTCACCATCCTCGAAGGGGTCGGACGATTCTGGATTGACGAGGCGTAACGGTGGAAGCTCTTGTGCTTCCGTCGCCGCTGGACTGTCTGGCAGGAAGTAGAAGACGTTGCGCGAATCCCTTCTCTTTTTGACCATACCCTCCTCAGCCATGCGGGTAAGCGTCCGTTCTATGATATGCTCACCGGCTTGACCGCTCAATTCTTTCTTGATTTCTTCACTGCGCCAACGGCGGCCATCTCGAAGCAGTTGTAAGATCAAGTACCGGACCTGCGTCTCTTTATTCTCATTCTGAACCTTGTCTGCGCCCGACAATTTGCGCCAATCGGAATAGTTCGTTACCTCGAACCGATCCTTACCAGCGCGAATTAGGAACAAAGAGCGCGTTCCGCCGTCCTCAAACCGGTTCTTTTTAATCCGAAGGCGTACCAGTTCCCTGACTGGCGTCTCTCCGTAGTTGTTGAACCAGTTATCGTCGTAGTCATCTTCGGCCTCAGTCTTGAACCGCATGGTAATGTTCACGTCGCACGCGCAGAATCGCGCTGTTGCACCACGTCCGCCAGACTGTCCCTCGGTTCTGCCGTCGTGATGGCAGACTACGATAGCAGCCCCGGTCTTGCGCTTCAGATCGTTCAGGAGCTTCATCTGCTTGGCGGCTTCGGCGTTGTCGTTCTCGTTTTCGGTCCCGAACAGGTTGGCGAGCGGGTCAAGGATCAGAAGCTCAATCTGATGCTCAATCATCCAATCGGCCATTGCCGTCATCTGTTCCGGTTGCGCCAGATTGATCCCTTGCCCATCATGGAAGTAGAGATTATCCGGGCGTTGGGCCTCCCCTGCGATCCGGTTGAGCTTTACGCCACAGATGCCGCCCTGACCCTCCTTCCAGTTGCCGGCGTTCTCAGGGTCAATGTAGAGGACCCTGAGCGGCCTGGGGAATGGGATATTGAGGAAGGTCTTGCCCTCTGCCGCATGGATCGCCACCCCGTAAAGCAGACTGGACTTTCCCGCGCCTGACACGCCATTGAGAAGCGTCAAGCCGCCCTGGTATAACCCGAACCAGTAGCGTTCCGGTGGGTCGCTTTGCGGTATATCACGCGCACGCATGATCCCGGCCTCAATATCAAACTTACCGCCCGGCCTAGTGCATGTGGTCGCTAGTGCAAGCGCCATAGCTCCTCCGTTTCCGCATCGGGCTTCTATCTGTTGCATGACAGCAACCAGATCGTCGTTTGTGGCTGTATCTCTCAACCACGTTTGCACATCAACTAGCTGAGTCGCCATTGATCGAGTTCCCCCTAACCTTTCGTTGTCGTTGTCTATCAACACGAACTCCCCTCGTTGGACAGGTACGAGCGAAGCGTCAGCACCGCACGCTCTCTCTAAGGTCGTGCAGCCTGTCTGCTCAACAGGACAGCGTTGGATCGTGTCCCTTATAAGCTGCTTCACTGGCTTACGATGCTGCTCTGTATTGATGCCGTGTTTGTTGAGAAAGGCGTTAGCCATCACTTCCAGGCCCTTTTGATCCATCCCACACAACCGAGCCGACCACAAGACAGCACGTAGTGCCGAATACTTTTCCCCATCCGGGTAGATAGTCTCCATCCGGCGCAGGGTAAAGGGGGGAAGCGGGCGCAGGTCCGCAGGAGCCGTCAACTGACGCCCCTGTGGGGCTTGCATGTCTGGCAGGCATTTCAACTGTGCCTGCCAATCGGCGTAGGAGAGGGGTTCGCCCTCTTGATGCCATAGCAACTGCACAGGGATCGGTCTTTCCCCCTTCCAGTTAAGCGTTCCCGGCACGCGCAGGATACGCGCCGGGTCCGCGCTGGTGCTGTCGCTGTGAGCGCCAGGAGCTATGCCGCCTATGGTGAAGGCCAGCCGGCGAAGGGTCTGCTTGAAGCGTTCCCGGTCCTCTTCTGTTTCGAGGGAGACCGGCTCGTCCAGCCGCCAGTAGACATGCAGACCGTTGCCGGAACAGACAGCCATCGTCGGAGGATCGAGGGGCGCTGCTTCAATAAGCCGTTTGGCCCCCTCTACGCCCTCCGCACCGCCATCTACATCGGCCCATAGCCAATGAGAGTAAGGAACGTCTGCCTGAGTCTTCCCTTCTCCAATTCGGGGAAGGACGCCCATATAGACATCGTAGCCATTACACATGGCAAGGGCATAGTCGCCGGCTCGCTGTATGCCCTTATCGGTCAGATCGAAATGCCTGCTGCCAGCAGCCCCGCCGCGTTTTGGCTTTAGGAGACGTATTTCTAAGCGCAGCGGCTCGTCAGGGTAGCCTTCCGTAAGAAGGCGCAGAAATTCCATTGTTATCATCCAACCCTCCGTTCGTTGTTTTCTTTTTGCGCAATGAGTGAAGGAGCCGTATAGCCCAAACGCAAAGCGTCCCGTCAAGACCTATACTCCTTTGTGGTGTATGCGGTCCTCAACGGGACGCGAAAGAGTTCTTGCCGATGAGTGATCTACCACGGGTCCTCTCACCGGGACTCTGGGCAATAACGATCATCGCATGGCAATATGTGATGTGGAAGAACTCCACATATTTGTGTCTGAATTATTCTACCATAGGATTTGCCGGCTGTCAAGCCGGGATTACCCCCATGACCATCTTCAGGTATCTCTACAGCCTGTTGGAACATAACTCGCAGTATTCTGGTCTACTCCTGACGCTTATTTCAACCGGGCAACCATAATGTCTCAAGCTCAACAATCTACTTATTTCCGCTCACTTGCACGTATAAAGAGAGTTGGACCCTTGACCCTCATTCTTACGGCAGGACATTTGGGGAGTTGGATACCAGGGGCATAATTCCGGGAAGCCACCCTCAATGGTTGGCAGGCTTTGGCGGCGCTCGACTGAATACACTCCCTCCACTTTCTTAGGCGACAGGAGGGAGTGTATCTGGTTGGTAAGACCTTTCAACATTCTCCGCCGCTTCAAGTAGCGATCCAGCCGCTACAGCGGCTTTTGGGATAGGTCTACCGTCTCAAAGCAGTACGTCCGGCCTCTGTGACGGCGAAGGGAATAGGCGCGTCGGCACAGGCGGCACAGATGCCTCCCAGCCTCTCCGCTTCAGTCAGGGACTTCCTGGCTACTCCTGCCCCTAGCTGCCCCTCAACAACTCCTGCTCCCCGCTGCTCGCGCTGCCGTCTGTGCCTCTGATGAGGAATGCTTGTTATTTCGGCAGCACGGCAAGGCATCGGACGACTGCATCCACGCTATCTATCCGCTCAGGGCCATCCACCTTAGCACAAATCAGGCGGCGATTGACTTCCCATTCGAGAGTATCTAGGTCAGAACCGTCTGGTAAGCTTCCCACCTCACGGAGCCATCCAGCCAGATCAGCCAGGCGATCCTGTGGCCGCAGCCTGCCAGGTTCACAGTGGAGCGTGTCGGCTACAAAATGCCAGGCTTGCCATACAGCTTGCGGTTCTAGGCCAGAGGAAGCATAGAACAGATCATAGATGGCCTGATCGGAAAGGGATTCTCGGCCTTTGAGCCAGCTTCTTCGGCCTGACCTTTCCGCCACTTTGAGTCCAGCGCCTGCAAGGAGAGCAGATATACTTATGATGAGTATCGTTGGTAGAAAGATCATACACGTTTCCCATCTTGTTGTTGCGATCTTGCCTTTGTGCTTGCCCGCAACAACTCCTGCACTCCGCTCTCCTGGCTGCCCCCTGTGCCCCTCAGAAGGACTTTGCCTTGCTCCTGGGCAGGCTGCTCCGATCCCCGTACCAGAACCTCCTCGGCGGGCAGGGTGTCGGCAGCGATGGGTGGGACGTAGGGGAGTTGTTTGGCTTCTTGATGGGCCTGGCGTGCAAAACGAGCGAAGAGCCAGACAAACCCTCCGAAGATTACCGCGATTATCGAAAACAACCCTGACATCCCATAATCAGGAGATGGTTTTCCAGAGATGTAGTCATAAAGATATAACATGACCGCTATAAGTGAGAAACCAGCGACCAACGAGAGGGGTAAGGTAATGAGGGCATAGATACTCATGTTCGCATAAGCCCCCGCTT
>DATGIG010000308.1:0-2581 GCA_035295825.1 Chthonomonadaceae bacterium
TGGACGCAGGCCTGCCGGGAGGGCGGCTGGTTCCCCCAGTGGGCCAGCCCCGGCTACCGCGCCTGCATGGTGGGATCGCATGTGGACGCGGTCATTGCCGATGGCGTGATGCGGGGCGTGCGGAACTTCGATGTCGAGACCGCCTACGCAGGGATGCGCAAGCACGCCTTTGAGCCGGGCGACGCTGCTGGCAGCTATGGGCGCATCGGCATCGCGGACTACCTGGAGAAGGGCTACGTTCCTGCGGACCGCCATCACGAATCCGTTGCGCGCTCCCTCGACTACGCCTACGACGACTTCTGCATCGCGCAGGTAGCCGGGGCGCTCGGCAAGGAGGAGGATCGTAAGCTCTTCCTGCAGCGCGCTCGAAACTACCGCAACCACTACGACCCCTCCATCGGATTTATGCGGGGGCGCTATGCCGATGGCTCCTGGGCCGCCTTTGCGGAGTTCCGCTGGGGCGACCCCTTTGTGGAGGGCGGTCCCTGGCAGTCCACCTGGGCCGTTCCGCACGATCCCGAAGGGCTCATCGCCCTGATGGGCGGTCCCGAACCCTTTATCGCGAAACTGGAGCAGATGCTGGCGCAGCCGCCCTACTTCGAGGTTGGGCACTACGGCTTCGAGATCCATGAGATGACGGAGATGGCCTGCGCGGACTTCGGCCAGTACGCGCACTCCAATCAGCCGGTGCACCATGCCTTCTACCTCTTTACTGCCGCCGGTCGCCCCGACCGCACCCAGTATTGGGTAAACCGCGTTCTGAACGAACTCTACACGCCCGACGCCTTTCCCGGAGACGAAGACAACGGCGAGATGTCCGCGTGGTTCTTGCTCAGCGCCCTGGGGATCTACCCGCTCTGTCCCGGCCATCCCTCCTGGGTCCTCGGCGCGCCCCTCTTCGACCGCGCCCGCATTCGTCTCTCCGACGGCAAGGAGTTGATCCTGGAAGCCGAGCGCACCCAGGCCACACAGATCTACACGGAAAAACTGACCGTCAACGGCAATATCCATGAGTCTCTCTGGATAGACCATACAGCACTCACCCAAGGAACCACGCTCCGCTTTACGATGACAGACACACCATCCAACCTGTCTTCCTACCCGGACGAGGCCCTGCCCTTCTCTCTGTCTCAAATCTGAACCTGACCTAAACTCCACTCCGTATAGGCTGGTAGGGTACATGTCAAGCAGGCAGGAGGAAATGATGGGCCATCTTATACCATTCATGCAGATCGTTTTCTGGCTGCTACTCTCTCTGGTCGTCATACTGGTCTCTGGTTTCATCGCCATGATGTACTGGTCTCAGATTAGGATGCAGGGCAAGATTCCCTACTTTCCCGGTTATCTGATGATTTAGGCTCCTGGAAGTGGCGGAACGGCACTTCTTCACGTACCAAGCAAGCACTAAAGCGACCTATTCGTGATGCACTACGAGGAATAACATGCAACAAGAACCAACCCCCCAATCCCGACAAATCGTGGATGACATCGTTAGAACCTATCAACTCAGAAGGTATTTCGTTGCTCTGGGCAAAATAGAAGACGCCCTGCTACACCCCGAATGGTTGACAGAAGACCATGCCTCCCTGCTTCGGCAAGCATATGAGAAATTGACTCTCCATTTGTCTCAGCACGACAGGACAACCTCCCCGAAAACCCCAGAGCAAGTTAATATCCCCCCTTCTGAAGAGGTACCGCACTCGACCGAATCTATCACACTGCCTGTTCCGGGCGACACGATGATGGTCACCCTCGTCAAAGAGGACGGGATTGCTTATCTGGAGGGCCAATTTGAGGGTAAGCGTGTCATGGTCCATGTGCAGCTTCCCTCTCGCAATCTCACTCTCAAGGTCGTCGTTAAACGGATTCGGCAAACGATCGCTGGCCCGATGGTCTTCACAAGCGCCGTCCCCGATGAGACCGGGCCGTGAACGACCCGACTGGAGAGGAAAGGGTCGCGCTTCGCGCAGCCCAAATCCGCTATCCTAACGCGGATTTCGCCGCTAACCGCCCTGCGGCCGGGAATGCATTGTCCGCCCGCAGGGCGGTTGGCCGCAGGCCCACCAGACGGGTCGTTTACGACTCGGCACTCGGCTTGGCACACCGTCGGGCACATATTGGAACGGTGTTGGGAATAGGCATAAAACCAGTAGAAGGAGAAATTCCGCTGATGCGCGGTCGCGTTCGTCTCGGTCTGGGAGTAGTGCTCCTGGGCGTCATGAGTTTGCCTCTCCAGGCGCAGAATATTCCCGTCACCAGGGCCAATTATGATCTGGCGGCGAAGTGGTCGGGGCAGAAGGTGAGCAAGCTGGTCTTCGATTCGGCGGTGACCCCGCACTGGCTGGAATTCAGCGACCGGTTCTGGTACGCCTACGCCACCAGCGAGGGGCGCAAGTTCTATCTGGTAGATCCCAGGGCGAAGTCCAGGAAGCCACTCTTCGACAACGCCAAAATGGCGGCGATGCTCACCAAAATCACCCTTACGCCCTACGATGCCCAGCACCTCCCGATACAGACCCTCAAGTTTACCAAGAAGGATACGGCCATCGAGTTCGACCTGGATTACCCGAAGGACGCGCAG
>DATGIG010000309.1:0-12987 GCA_035295825.1 Chthonomonadaceae bacterium
AGTAGACGACGATCTTCGCCCCCGGTGCGATGGAGCCGGCCACCTGCAGATCCAGCAGGATCTCGCCGGTCGAATCGTCCTGGGAGGTCATATCGCCGGGTACATTGCCCGGACCGTGTACGACGACATCCTGGATGGTTGGAGGGTTCACCCGTACCGTATTGGTGAAGTAGTTGTTTAAGACGTCCAACTTGTAGCCGCCCGGAGAGTTGCCGCCTATATCCATCGTCGCGCCGTTGAAGGCCAGGATGGCGATGCATTCGCCTGTGCCATCGGCCTGTGTGGGGAAGTGGTAGGCGCGGGCGACGTCGGTTGGGAGGTAGCCGTGCAGGTTGGCGTGGGAGAACAGCGCCTCGGTGGCGGAGGGCGTGCGCCGATAGGAGCGGCCTGTCCGGCGATTATCCAGGCCGAAAACGCTGGTAATGATGGAAGAGAGTTCCGTTGGGACGGAGATTGCCCCGGTCCGCCCGCGATACTTGCCTTGCGAATGCTCCCACATCCCCAGGTTCACGTTGAAGGCGCGGGATATATCGGCAATCTTGCCCCGTAAGAGGACGTTGCGCTGGGCGGAACTGCTGGACACGACCGTCAGCCCCTGGGAGCGGCCATACTCGGCTACCGCCGCAATGTCTGCGGGGCTTGCGCCATACATCGCGCTGATCTCTTCGTCGCTATACGCCTTCCGTTGTCCCGGTAGAGCGAGAGCATACTCTTCCGGAGAAATGGCGCGAGACGCGTTGGGGTTCGGGCGCACATAAACCGTCACGGTGATCTCCTGCGCGGCATCGGCATCCCCGATCCGGCGCGCGCCGGGGAGCGGGTTCCTTTCACTGCCTGGCAGAGCCACTTTTCGTTCGTACATGGTAAGACCTCCAGATCTTATGCCTTCCTGCCATTGGAAGGTTTCCACTTAGTGAACATGGTGACGCTATCTCATGGCCGGAAACGGCCTTATTGCTGCCTGAGATTCAGAGTATATCTATGATTCGGTCGCGTGTCAAGTCTGTTCGGAAACACACAAGGAAAATTATTTTTGTAAAGATTGCCTGCTTGCACGATGCGAAAGGGATCATTGGCCGGTGAGGGCGCTCAATAACGATCCGGGAGGTACATGTGCGGCGCCCGGAGCGGAAAGAGGGTTTCTAACAAACTCTGGGCCGGCTCGGAGGGCGGTTCGGGCAGCCGGGCCAGCAGGTCGGCAGGTGGAAACGCGCCCAGCGCCAGGCGGGCCAGTTCAAATTGAGGCAGTGAGATCCGGAGCGCATCCTTGCCTGCCTGCTCCACCGCGCGAAGCGTGACATCTTCCGGGGTGATCTGCAGCGCCGCGGCCTCCTGCTCGGTATGGAGCACGAGGCTGCCCGTAAAGGCGCTGTGAGCCGCCCGCACGTTGGCCCGCAACTCCGGAAGGAGCGCTTCCAGCAGGCGTGTCATGCTCAGCACCCGCGCCATGGAGCCGCCACAGGCGCTATAATTCCGCACAAAACGCGCGTCCTGGCGCATGGCTGCTGCGGCCAGCGGGCCTTCCGGCGGGAAGGCGAGCACGACCTGCTTGACTACGCGATGGGCCGCCTCTTCCTCGGCCCAGATCCGGCAGGCGGCGAGAACGGCGGCGGCGGATACCGGGCTGTCCGCCATCACCTCGCCGAGCGCCAGGGCATCCTTATAGTTCGTCTCCAGCACATGCCGCACATACCAGCACCAGCGCGCCCGCCAGAGATAGCCATGAACCACTCCATCCGGCCCCCTGACCACGCGGCAGGAGTCTTTGCCGGGATCCTCTGCGCCCTGCAAGAGGTTCGCCCAGACGCCGCCCTCCGCAGGGCGTACCGCAACCCCGGTCGCCTTCGCCGTATTCTGTGCGTAGAGCGCCTGAACGGCGGGCAGGTCCTGCGCGGTAAAGGGCGAGGCGGTCCAGCCTGCGGGCAGCGTATGATCCCGTCGAAGGTCGGGGAGGAAGACCAGGTGGTCCGGCCCCGCCGTGGCATATCCGAACTTGGGATAGAAATCGCGAATGCCATAGAGCATCGAGAGGGCGGCATCCCCGCGCTGCATGTGCTCCACAGCGGCTTCCAGCACGCGCCGCGAATAGCCCCGGTTCCGGTGCGTCTCCTCCGTCCCCACCCCCCCGATGCCGTCCATACGCACCGTCGCTGCGCCGATGCGCAGGGTGAAGGGCACGATCCAGAGGCGGCTGACGCCATGGTCTCCCAGCCGTAACTCGATGCAGGTAGAGGTTCCGTCCGGGCGGATATGGATTTCCGGCGGCGCAGAGGGGTTGGTCGTATCGATCAAGGCAAGTCTCCTCGGAGTTCGTTGGCGTTCGGTGCTAACAATTAGGGAGCGATGCCGCTGTCTCCTGCCATGTCCACGGTCCGAGCGGCCGCAAACGGCAAATCGTGCAGGAAATACCGGGCCGAGAGAGGAATAGCGTTATCGGCTTTCCGCAGTGGCGCTCCCTCAAGGGAGACGGCAGAGGAGGTTACGTGATGCGGCACTCTCTACGGACTTGGCGTTTTCTCCCTGTGGCGCTCCTCTTATTGTGCGCCACGGCGCTTCTGGCCGGCCCGGACAGTTCCGCCCCGGCCCCTCGCCGCGCCCGGTTCCATGCGCTCCTGGATCGTCCTCGAATTCCTCTGCACCCGACCTCCCAATCGGAAATCTCGGGCGAGTTCACCATCGAGCGGGGGCAATTCGACAGCGAGAAGCAGCACTCCGTGCCCTTCCTCCTGTATCGTCCCACCAACGCTACCGGACGCCTGGCCGCCGTCATCGTGCTGCATGGCACCGGCGGCAATAAGGAGGGGATGGCCGGAACCCTGCGTGAGCTGGCGCAGCGGGGCATGCTGGCCATCGCCATCGACGCCCGCTACCATGGCGCACGCATTCCCGGCGGGGCGCATGGCGCACAGGAGTACAACGAGGCGATCATCCGCGCCTGGCGCGAGACCGATCCGAAGCGGCAGGAGCATCCCTTCTACTACGACACGGTCTACGACCTCTGGCGAACGGTGGACTACCTGCAGAGCCGCCCGGATGTGGATGGAAAACGGATCGGGATGATCGGCTTCAGCATGGGCGGCATCCAGACCTGGCTGGCGGCGGCGACGGACACGCGCATCCGGGTGGTGGTCCCGGCTATCGGGGTGCAGTCGCTGAAGTGGAGCCTGGAGAACGAGCGCTGGCAGGGGCGCGCCAACACGATCCGGACCGCGCATGAGGCCGCCGCCAAAGACCTGGGCGAGCCGGAGGTGAATGCCAGGGTCTGCCGTGCGCTCTGGAACAAGGTGGTCCCCGGCATTCTGGACGACTTCGACTGTCCGCAGATGCTGCGGGCCATCGCACCGCGTCCGATGTTGATCCTCAATGGCGAGAAGGACCCCAACAACCCCCTCGAAGGCGCGCAATTGGCATTTGCCGCCGCGAAAGACGCCTACAAGCGAGCGAAAGCGGAGGACAAGTTGGAGATCGATGTCGCGCCGGGCGTGGGCCACGCCGTAACGCCTGCTCAACATGATAAGGCGCTCGCCTGGCTATCCCGCTGGCTCTCCCCGTCTCCGGATCCCCCGTAACGCGCAGCCGAAGTCAGCAGGAGACACGATCCGCAAGGCGGACTCCCTTCCGCGCAGGGCTTTTTCGCGCCAACAGAGGATTTTTATTGATGCGTGTGAAATATTCCATCGGGATTGGGAAATTCGCGTTTACAGGAGAAGTAATCCGTGTGGATAGTACGACTTGCGCTACGGCGCAAATACACCTTTATCGTCATGGCCCTGCTCATCGCCATCCTGGGTGGCCTGGCGATCGTTCGAACTCCCACCGACATCTTTCCGGTCATCGATATTCCGGTCGTCAGCGTGCTCTGGAACTATAGTGGCGTGTCCGCGAAAGACATGGAGCGCCGCATTGTCACGCTCTCGGAGCGTGCCTATGCCTCGAATGTAAACGATATCGAGCACATCGAATCGCAGTCGCTGGCGGGCGTAAGCGTCATCAAGATCTACTTTCAACCGGGGGCGGAGGTCCAAACCGGCATCGCCCAGATCACGGCGATCTCGGCGGGACTGGTCCGCTTTATGCCTCCGGGAATCACGCCCCCGTTTGTCATCCGTTACAGCGCCTCCGCCGTACCGATCATGCAACTGGGACTTAGCAGCAAGACCCTCTCCGAGCAGCAGGTGAACGACCTCGGCAATAACTTCGTTCGGACGCCGCTCTCTACCGTGCGTGGCGCCTCGATCGGCTACCCGCTGGGCGGCAAATCGCGGCAAGTCATGGTGGACATCGATATCCCGGCGCTGCAAGCCAGAGGCTTAACGCCTATCGATGTTTCCAACGCCATCAATGCGCAAAACCTGATCCTTCCTGCGGGATCGGCAAGGATGGGCACGCGAGAGTACAACGTCTTCCTGAACAGCAGCACCGATACCATCGAGGCGCTGAATAATCTTCCGATCAAAACGGCGAACGGAAGCACGACCTATGTTCGCGATGTGGCCCACGTCCACGACGGGTTTGCTCCCCAGCAGAATCTGGTCACCCAGGAGGGGCGGCGGGCGTCCCTGATCACCGTCATCAAGAACGGCAACGCGTCCACGCTCGACGTTGCCGAACGCGTCAAGGCGGAGATCCCCAAAGTCGCCGCAACGATCACGCCGGAACTGAAGATCACGCCGCTCTTCGACCAATCCGGTTTTGTGCGCAACTCGATCCTGGGCGTGGTGAGAGAGGCACTGATCGCGGCTTGTCTGACCGCCGCGATGATCCTGCTCTTCCTGGGCAGTCTGCGCAGTACGTTTGTGGTCGCGGTCTCGATCCCCCTGTCGATTCTCTCCTCGCTGATCATTTTGGGCGCTATCGGACAGAGCATCAATATCATGACTCTGGGCGGCCTTGCGCTGGCGGTAGGCATCCTCGTGGATGATGCCACGGTAGAGATTGAAAACTCAAACCGCAACCTGGCCATGGGCAAAGGGCTGAAACGGGCGATCCTCGACGGCGCGCAACAGATTGCCGGCCCCACGTTCGTATCCACCACCTGTATCTGTATCGTCTTCGCTCCGGTCGCTTTCCTGTCCGGATCCGCGAAGTCTCTGTTCACGCCTCTCGCGCTGGCCGTGGTCTTCGCGATGATGATGAGCTACTTTCTGTCGCGCACGGTCGTGCCGGTCCTCGTCTTTCTCCTGCTGCCCAAAGAGGTGGATCGAATCCGCGCAGCCGAGTCCGGCCATTCGATGGAAGAGGGGATTCAACACGCGCTTTCCGGGCGGACGGGGTCTCCGCACGGCGCGGAGACCGCCGCAAAGTATGGCCTCATCTGGCGGCTGCATATCCGGTTCAACGCCCAGTTCGAGCGCTTTCGCGGCGTCTACTTGCGTCTGCTTCACAGGGGGCTGATAAGTCGCAAAAAAGTCGCGCTTGTCTTTGGCGGTTTCTTCTTGCTCTCCTTTATTGTCGTGCCCTCTATCGGCCGGGACTTCTTCCCCACCGTGGACGCAGGGCTCATCCGTCTGCATGTGCGCGCACCGGCCGGCACACGGATAGAAGAGACGGAGCGGCGTGTCGGCGAGGTCGAGGCCCTGATCCGCGAGGTGATCCCCCGTGATGAGGTCCAGCTTGTCTCGAATATCGTGGGACTGCCCAATGGCGGCGTCCTTGCCAACGGCGACAGCATGGCCATCGGGCCATCCACAGCGGAAATGCTCATCGCGCTGGATGAGCATAAGCATGGACCGACGGCAAAGTACATCGCGGAGTTACGCCGCCGACTTCCGGAACGCTTCCCGGATACGCAATTCTTCTTCCAGCCTGCCGATATCGTCACCCAGATCCTCAACTTCGGGCTATCGGCGCCCATAGACGTCCAGGTTGTGGGCCGCAGTCCGATGAATTACAGCGTCGCGCAGGATCTGGCGCAGAAGTTCAAAGGGATCCCCGGCGCCGCCGACGTCTTCTTGCGGCAGGTGGTGGATGCGCCCAGTATCGATGTGACCGTGGATCGCGACCGGGCGTCGGACTTAGGGCTCACGCAATCGCAGGTCGCGAGTAACATTCTGATGACCTTGAGCGGCAGCGGCCAGACGGCTCCCAACTACTGGCTGGACCCTAAGAACGGCGTGAATTATGCGATCGTCACCCAGGTCCCGCAGTATCGCGTGAGCTCCCTGGATGATCTCGCGAACATTCCTGTCACCGATCCCGCGCGCGGAGGCGCGGCGCTGTTATTGAATAACCTGGCCACGATCGGACGCGACACCACGGTTCAGAACATCAGCCACTACGACGTGCAGCCGGTATACGATATCTTTGTCAACGTTCAGAACCGGGACCTCGGCGGCGTGGCGAGCGACATTCAGCGCGTCATCAATGGAGTCACGCTGCCTCGCGGCACGACCATTCACACCCGTGGGCAGATCGAAAGCATGAACTCCAGCTTCCTGGGACTGGGGTTCGGCCTCATCTTCGCTATCGTACTGATCTACTTCCTGATGGTGATCAACTTTCAATCCTGGGTGGATCCCTTCATCATCATCACCGCGCTGCCCGGAGCCATCGCGGGCATTCTGTGGATGCTCTACTTGACGCATACCACGTTCAGCGTTCCGGCGCTCATGGGCGCGATCATGTGCGTGGGGGTCGCAAGCGCCAACAGTATTCTTGTCGTGACGTTCGCGAATGAGCGCCGGGTGGCGGGAGACAATGCCTTCCAGGCAGCGCTCGGAGCCGGATATACGCGCCTCCGCCCGGTGGTGATGACCGCAAGCGCCATGATTATGGGCATGCTGCCGATGGCGCTTGGGATGGGTGAAGGCGGAGAGCAGAATGCTCCCCTGGGCAGGGCCGTCATCGGCGGCCTGTCTGTGGCGACGGTTACCACGCTCTTGTTCGTGCCGATCGTGTATAGCTATATCCATCGGCATGCGGGCGCTGTGGAGACCGAAGAGGACGAGAACGAGGGCGAAACCGAGGAGTGGGCACGGCAAGACGGGCGGGGCAAGCCGGACGCAGACGGAGCGCATGGGCCGGCAGCGACGAATGGGGAGCATGCGTAGAGCTCGAGCCAAACGGCACAAGAAAGACAACGGATGAATAGCAACCTAAATAACGTTCACGAGGATAACCACGCTGGCCCTAAGCGGGGCAACCCGATGCTCTACCTGCTGGTTGGGGGGTGTGTATTTGTGGCTGCAGCCGTCTGGCTGGGCGTATTGCCGCACCTCTCGCAGGACCGGACATTGAAGGCGGAGGCCCAGCAGGCAGCACATCAGTCGCCCCTTGTGGAGGTCGTGTCCGGACACTGGGCGGGAGGCAGCGATCTGGTGCTCCCAGGCAACATCCAGGCGGTAAACGACGTACCGCTCTACGCGCGCGCCAGCGGTTACGTGGTCAAACGGTATGTTGACATCGGCAGTCGCGTGCATGCCGGAGACCTCCTGGCGGAAATAGACGCTCCTGAAGCGCGTCTCAATTTCCAGCAAGCGCAGGCAGATACGGATCGGGCGCGATCTACCGTGGTTCAGTCCCAGTCCGATGTCGAGAAACTACGGGCGAGCGTTGCGCAGGCCGATGCGGATACCGCCCGCGCCGCCGCTGCGACCGCCCAGACGCGCGCGATGGTCACCAACGCGCAGGCGCGGCTGGCTCAGGCGAAGGCGAGCAAATCGGAAGCCCAGGCCAAGCTCGCCGAATCGCAACATGCGCGCGACGGTCAACTGTCGGCTCTGGCGCAATCCGAAGCCCTGCAGGACTTAGCGGCCACAACGGCCAAGCGTTACAAGACCCTCCTCCAACAGGGCTTCGTCGCACAACAGGATGATGATCAGGCTCAGGCTAATCTCAAGGTAGCCCAGGCCGCTACGGAGTCCGCAAAATCAGCCGTCAGCGCTGCAAACGCCAACGTTCAGTCGGCTCAGGAGGCCGTGAACGCTGCCCAGGCAGCGGTGGATGCAGCAGTAGCCGACGTCCTCTCGAGCCAGGAGAACGTGAAGGCATCGGTTGCCAGCGAGCGAGCCAGCCAAGCCAATGTCAAAGCGAGCAAGGCCGCGTTACAGTCGGGCCAAACGCTGGTGCAGGTCAATCAGCACGGCGTGCGATCTCAGTACGCCAGCCAACAGAGGTATGCCACCCTCAGCAGCTTCCAGCAGGTTCGCGCGCCGTTCGACGGCGTGATTACCGCTCGGAATGTGGATGTGGGCAGTCTTGTCGCCGAGGGCGGAGCCACGACGAACCAGGGACCGACCGCAACCGTTTCCACACTGGGACTTTTCGGCCTGGCGCGTACCGATGAGCTTCGCATCCAGGTGAGTGTGCCGCAAGCCTATTTCCAGACGATAGCCTCCGGCACAAAGGCGACCGTTACGGTACAGGAGCTGCCGGGTCGGAAGTTCCTGGGTGAGGTCACCATGATGTCCGGCGCACTGGACTCCGTCTCCCGCACGCGCATGGTCGAAATCCGTATCAAGAACCCCCAGGGCCTTCTCTTACCCGGAATGTTCGCACAGATCTCCTTTGCCATGGGCTCTAAGGAGCGTGTACTGAGGGTTCCGGCGAATGCACTCGCCATCGGCGCCGACGGGACACGCGTTGCGATCGTCCGGCCCGACAATACGCTCCATTTCCAGCCGGTGCAGTTGGGCCGGGATTTCGGGAATGAAGCCGAGGTGCTATCCGGTCTGGTTGGCGACGAGAAGCTGGTCTCCAATCCATCGAACGACCTGCACGAAGGGATGCGTGTGGAAGTGATGCGCGCCGCGGACGCCGGACCAGAGGCGAACTCGGGTTCGGGGCCGGCCGCTCCATCGGCTCCCAGGACTCCGCCGACCGGAAAATGAGGCGATCAACGTGACCGAGACCAGCAAACTATATGACCACGGCCAAGCCGGTTCGCTCCCCCTCGACTTCGATGACGAGGTGCGCCCATCCCATGCGCGTGTTCGCGTGCTTCAGGATGGAAACGCGCCCAACGCTTTAAGCTGCTTCTTTGAAAAAGGTGCGCAGGATAGCTGCATCGTCGTCGGGGACAGCAGGAAGGTATTGGCGCAGATGCCCTCCGGCTCTTTCCAGACCTGCATTACCTCCCCTCCCTATTGGTCGCTCCGTGATTACAGTATTGACGGGCAAATCGGCCTGGAACTCTCCTTTCCTGACTACATCCGCAGTCTGGTCGAGGTCTTCGAGGAGGTTCGCCGCGTGCTCCGCGACGATGGCACCTTCTGGCTCAACATTGGAGACAGTTATACCTCCGGAGGACGCACATGGAGGGCTCCGGACAAGAAGAACGCCGGGCGTGCGATGGACATTCGTCCCCCAACCCCGGAGGGCCTGAAACCGAAGGATCTGATAGGCGTGCCCTGGAAGCTCGCCTTTGCGCTCCAGGAAGCCGGGTGGTTCTTGAGAGCGGACTGCATCTGGAACAAGCCCAACTGCCAGCCTGAGAGCGTGAAGGATCGCCCGACCCGATGCCATGAATACGTCTTCCTGTTCACAAAGAGCGAGCGATACCTCTATGACAACAGGGCAATGCGTGGCCCTAACCATCGGAATCTGCGGACGGTCTGGGACATCAACACGCAGCCCTACAACGAGGCCCACTTCGCGACCTACCCTCCTGCACTGATTGAGCCTTGTATCGCACTGGGAAGCCAACCAGGAGACCTCATCCTGGACCCCTTCATCGGATCGGGAACCACGGGACTCGTCGCACTCCAGATGAACCGCCGGTTTGTCGGGATCGAACTCAACCCGTCCTACGTCGCCGTTGCCGAAAGACGGCTCAACGGCGCCGCTGTCCCATGACCAGTCCCACCTTCAAAGTGCCGGATGCCTCCCGGCAGGTAGCGTTTCATCTCCTACTGGTGGGTGCCCGCCGCACCCTTCTTATTGACGCACTCAGCGAAGCCGTCAGCAAGATTGACCCCACCGCGCTATCCGCCCAACTCAGCCAATATGCGCCGCGTGACGCCCGCCAGATCCTTGCCGGTGCTGGCATCCGGGACGAACATGTGTTCCCCACCCCCATCGTGCTGGAGACGGCCCCCAAACTCGTCGGCTACTACCGCCTCCTGCTCGGCGTCTCCCAAAAAGTCTTTTACGCGACTGGCAGCGGAATGGGTGTGTTCTTCAGTATGGAGAAGAATGGCACGCTGAACGCGAAGCAGAGAGCGCTCCTGGGAGACTTCTGCGCAACGATGGCTGCACCTCTTGCAGATCTGGTCCGCCAAATCTCGCCGACGGTCACGCCTCGGGACATCAACGAACTCCCGCTGCTCACGTTGGGATCCCAGTTCCAGGGTGGAAACAACAACACCATCGGCAAGCAGGCGACCGATGACATGTTCCAATCCCTCATCGCCGCTGCCACCCCCTATGTGACGGAGCAGCGGGCGAAGGGTCTGACGGTGAAGAATCCTGCAGGCCAGGTATTTGAGATCCAGCTTGCCAGTGACCCGGACGTTGCCATTCAGGAAATCACGGGGAGCGGCAAAGTGCCTGTCGTCGCCATCGAAATCAAGGGAGGCACCGACCAGAGCAACGCCCACAACCGGGCGGGGGAAGCGGAGAAGTCCCACCAGAAAATAAACGATGCGGGCTATGGGATCTGCTGGACCATCATCCATAAGAAGGGACTCGACATGGCCACGCTGCGGCGCGAGTCGCCCACGACAGACCGCTGGTTTGACATAGCCCAGATCCTGGCGCGAGAGGGCGACGATTGGACGGAGTTCCAGCAGGCGCTTGATTCCGCGCTACATATCCGGCGAGATACCAAATAGCAAACAAGATCTCTCGTTCCAGAAACGAGCATTATCTGTACGCAGAGTGAAGATTATTCTCCATGAAGGAAACTTTGCGAATGTGGTGCGGATCGTCCATATGAGACTTGCTATTGGCATGCAACCAAATGAAGTACTTAACGCCTAGGATCATGGAGATGATACCCAGAGGCGTCACAATGGTTCTCCAGATCATGCTAGTTCTGAGAGCATGTGTCGAACCCCGGAAGGCTAAACCGGGCAGTCTCATGTATCGAGGGATTCGTCCCACTCTGACCCGAGAACCCAGGCGAGCGCCGACATCCTCCCGTTCAGCAACCCTTCATCGAAGCCATCAACAACCAGATTGTCCCTGCCGTACTTCCTTTCGATCCGTAGGGCTGCCTGTTTCGCCCGCTCCAGTACCGGTTTCTGTTCGTCTGCCAGGATCTCCTCACCGCTCTCAATCCGCCGCAGCCATGCCTGGTGCCTGCTCCACCATACCTTATCCCAAAGTTCATTGTAGGACTTGAGGATGTCCTTGTCGTTCCGCCTCAGGAGCAGTGGCCATTCCTTGCCAGGGTTCTCCTCGTCGGGAATCCACTCCACCTTGTCGCCCTGTTTCGTGTAGCCGATCCGGTGACCATTAGGGCCTAGTTGGCCTTCTCTGACAGGATCGGTGGTCTGGGCTGCCGTGCGCCTTTTTCCCGCCCCGGTACGGTGCTGCCGCAAGAAGTCGCGGTTCAGTTCCTCAATGACGGGCATGAGGTCCGGGTCAAAACGGGCAATCTGAATGCCCGCTTCGCGCAGACGTAATTCCCCCATGCCGCGTATCTTCAGGTTCGGGTCGAGGATTCCAATGAAGACTTTGCCGATACGGCGTTCGACTATTCGTTCTGCGCATGGTATCTTTGGATGGTTTCGCGATGTGCATGGCTCCAGCGTGGTGAATAGCGTCGCACCAGCAAGGGTCACATCGGGCAATTTCTTTTCAAGAAGTGTATATTCTGCGTGCTCGCCAGGAGATTGCTCACCACGGAAAGCCTCCCCGATAACCCGCCCGTCGCGGATGACAATTGCCCCGACTTTCGGGGAAACCTTGCCAGGTTCACTCATACACTTCCGAGATAGGTCTATCGCACGGAGCATTGCGCTCCGGTCAGTGACTTCTATTGATGAGATCTGAGAGATCCGCTCATTTGCCCCAACCGGTTCAGACGCCGGCGTAAGTCCGTGTTCGAGTTCTGTAATAGCCTGCCCCATGAGCATATCCAGACGGGCTTCAGCATGATCGTACATCCTGCTCGAGAAGCCCGGCCTGCTTAGGATATCGACTACTTGCAAGGCATTGACATGGTACAGGTTGCTAAAGTTGAGAAGCGGAGTGATGGCAGAGAGGAGATTCCGCCGCTCTTTAAGATCCACGCGAAGTTCATCTGCTTGCACCAACGCTCGAAGACGTTTCAATTCGGCTGCTCGTTCCTGGTCTGTCATGACATCTCTTCCTCGAATCGTGCATCGAGTTCCAAACAAATACAGACAGAGACACTGTCTATTCTTTTCAGATGTGAACTACTTACTCTCGTGTTTTTTCCGTATGATCTATTATACTCATTCGTTTGCTTATTTGGTGATTTAAGAGAGGAATGCAACGTGTCGGGATGGCTATTTGCTTACCCCCTGCAAGTAGCTTACTTGAGGGCAAGTGTAATTGCGTGATAGCAGCAATAGATGTTCAGGATGTTCGGCGGTCCACACGGCGAATAATCTATGTCAGATACAGTCTCAGTACCTGAAATGATACCCTGTAAATTCTGGCTCTTTGGCATGTACTCTAACATTACACCATCCCTTAGAGCCGCAAGGTAGAGCAGAAGAATTATCTGTCGGACAGTACCCACTATTCCGAAGGACTTCACCCCTCCGCACGCGAATAGTTAGGAAGATCAAAATGGTGCGGCGGCCTGGCTGTACGTGCCGGGTTGCACGACCCATTCTAAACCTGATGTGAGGAGATACCCGCTTGAAGCTCGCCGCTTTCCCCAAGTGCTACATGGATGACATCTGCATCCACCGGACCATGACCGTATTCGACTGGATCGCTCTGGCCGGTGAGGCGCTCACGCCGCTGGGCGTCACCGGGCTGGAGATGTATCACGGCACGTTGCTGAACCACGATCCCGGCTATCTGGCTGAGGTGCGCGCCGCACATGAGGCAGCGGGACTGGTCTGCCCGATG
>DATGIG010000310.1:0-7286 GCA_035295825.1 Chthonomonadaceae bacterium
CAGGCAACCTCACCAGCCAGGTGCGCAACATCGCGCGGGTCGTTACCGCCGTTGCGAATGGAAACCTCAAGCAGAAACTGGTTCTCGACGCCAAGGGCGAGATCGCGGAGCTGGCCGATACCATCAACGCCATGATCGATACGCTGGCGACCTTTGCCGATCAGGTCACCTCCGTGGCCCGTGAAGTCGGTATCGAAGGCAAGCTGGGCGGCCAGGCCAGCGTCCCCGGCGCGGCGGGAACCTGGCGCGACCTCACCGACAACGTGAACCAACTGGCGTTTACCCTCACCACGCAGATCCGCGCCATTGCCGAAGTCGCCACCGCCGTTACTACCGGCGACCTGTCCCGCTCCATCACGGTCGAGGCGGCGGGCGAAGTCGCCTCCCTCAAGGACAACATCAACGAGATGATCCGCAACCTGCGCGACACCACGCGGATCAACACCGAGCAGGACTGGCTCAAGACGAATGTGGCGCGCTTCACCCGCCTGCTGCAGGGCCAGCGCGACCTGCTCACGGTCTCCCGCCTCATCCTGTCGGAACTGGCCCCGCTGGTCTCCGAACAGCATGGCGTCTTCTTCTTCAACGAAAACACCGGCAGCAGCGAGCAGACCCTGAAGCTCCTCGCCAGTTACGGCTACCAGGAGCGCAAACACCTGGCGAACCGCTTTGCGCCCGGAGAGGGCCTCGTAGGACAGTGTGTCCTCGAAAAGCAGCGCATCCTGCTCACCGAAGTGCCCGAAGACTACATTAAAGTCAGCTCCGGGCTGGGCGAGGCGAGGCCGCGCAATATCGTGGTCCTGCCGGTCCTGTTCGAGGGCGAGGTGCTGGCGGTCATCGAACTGGCGTCGTTCAACCGCTTCAGCGAGATCCACCTCACCTTCCTGGAGCAACTGACCGAGAGTATCGGGATCGTTCTCAACACCCTGGCGGCGAACATGCGGACGGAGGAGCTGCTCAAGCAGTCCCAGTCGCTCACTCAGGAGCTGCAGAACCAGCAGCAGGAACTGCAGGAGACCAACCGGCGGCTGGAGCAGCAGGCCGCATCGCTGCAGGCTTCCGAAGAGCTGCTCAAGCAGCAGCAGGAGGAACTGCAGCAGACCAACGAAGAGCTGGAGGAGAAGGCACTGCTCCTCTCCGAACAGAACCGCGAAGTGGAGCGGAAGAACCGGCAGATCGAACTGGCGCGGCAGGAGCTGGAAGAGAAGGCCGAGCAGCTCTCGCTCACCTCGAAGTACAAGAACGAGTTCCTGGCCAACATGTCCCACGAACTGCGCACCCCGCTCAACAGCATGCTCATCCTCTCGCGCCTGCTCTCCGAGAACGGCGAGAACAATCTGACCGTGAAGCAGGTGGAGTATGCGAGCACCATCCACTCCAGCGGTAACGACCTGCTGTCGCTCATCAACGAGATCCTGGACCTGGCGAAGATCGAATCGGGCACCATGGAGGTGCATGTCTCCGAAGTGCCGTTCGATACGCTCCAGGACTACGTTGAGCGCAACTTCCGCGAGGTGGCGACGGACAAGGGGCTGGAGTTCACCACCATTCTCGAAGACAATCTGCCGCCTGCGATCTACACGGATTCGCAGCGGCTGCAGCAGGTACTGCGCAACCTGCTCTCCAACGCCTTCAAGTTTACCGAAGAGGGGCGGGTGGAGTTGCAGATCGGGGCGGCTGTCGGGGGCTGGAGCCGCGACCAGGAGACGCTGAACCGGGCCGATTCCGTGATCGCCTTTACGGTGAAGGATACGGGCATCGGCATTCCCGTCCATCGGCAGAAACTCGTCTTCGAGGCGTTCCAGCAGGGCGATGGAACCACCAGCCGCAAGTACGGCGGCACCGGGCTGGGGCTCTCGATCAGCCGAGAGATCGCCACGCTGCTCGGCGGCGAGATCCGGCTGACGAGCAATCCCGGCGAGGGCAGCGTCTTTACGCTCTACCTGCCGCAGAACTATCTGGCCCCGCTCACGCGGCGCGCCGGTGAAGAGAACGGCAGGGAGCATACGTTCCGCGGCGGCGGCTCCGGTGGCGGCGGCATGGCCCTGGCGGTTGCGGCGGCTTCCCGTCCCGTCTTCCGCATGGGCGATGTGGCGACAGCCATCGTGGAGGCCGAAGCGAGCCTGGCGTTGGCGAGCGATGTCGAGGACGACCGTACCACGATTGAGAGCGGCGACCAGGTGCTGCTGGTCGTGGAGGACGATCCCACCTTTGCCCGTATTTTGCTGGATCGGGCCAGGGAGAAGGGCTTCAAGGGCCTGGTGGCGACCCAGGGCGAGGCCGTTCCCGCCCTGGTGCGCCGCTACAATCCGAACGCCATCACACTGGACATTCGCCTGCCCGATGTGGATGGCTGGACGGTGCTGGACCGCCTGAAACACGATCCGGGGACCCGCCATATCCCCGTGCATATCATCTCGGCGACGGAAGATCCGCTGCGCGGCCTGAAGCAGGGAGCGCTGGCCTTCCTGCAGAAGCCGGTCACGCGGGAGGGATTGGACGACGCCCTGGGGAACATTAAGGGGTTTGTGGAGCGCAAGGAGAAGCGTCTGCTCCTGGTCGAGGACGACGAGGCGCAGCGTAACAGCCTGGTGGAACTGATCGGCAACGGTGACGTGCGGACCACGGCGGTCAGCACCGGCGCAGAGGCATTGGCGGCGCTGGCGGCGGAGCGCTTCGACTGCATGGTGCTGGATCTGGGGCTGCCGGACATGACCGGATTCGAATTGATCGAGACTATCCGCAAGCAGGAGGGCCTGGTGGAGCTGCCCATCGTCATCTACACCGGCAGGGCGCTCACACGCAAGCAGGAGACCGAGTTGCGGCGGCTGGCGGACACCATCATCGTCAAGGACGTGAAGTCGCCGGAGCGGCTGCTGGATGAGACGACGCTCTTCCTGCACAGGGTCCAGGCGGACCTGCCGCCTTCGCAGCGGCAGATGCTCGACCAGGTGCGCCTGAACGATCCGATCCTGGCGGGAAAGAAGATCCTGATCGTGGATGACGATGTGCGCAACATCTTCGCCCTCACCAGCCTGCTGGAGCGCCACCAAATGAATGTGGTCTACGCCGAGAACGGCAAGGACGGGATCGAGATCTTGCAGAACACTCCGGATGTGGATATCGTCTTGATGGATGTGATGATGCCGGAGATGGACGGCTTCGAGACGATGCGGACGATCCGCAAGAAGGCGAAGTTCCGTACGTTGCCGATCATTGCGCTGACGGCCAAGGCCATGAAAGGAGATCGCGAGAGTTGTATTGACGCCGGGGCATCGGACTATATCGCCAAGCCGGTAGATACGGAGCAGTTGCTCTCCCTGTTGCGCGTCTGGCTCTATCGGTAGAATGCGCCGGCAGGGGGTGTAGGGGCAGGCCCCCGTGCCTGCCCTGGGCAACCACAGGGGGTTGCCCCTACATGCGTTGGCAAGGCCGGGCGTTCACCACCCGTCAGGCGTCTCACCGCGTAATGGCATGTTATGGAGACAGAACACGTCGCGCTGAAGCTCAAAAGCAGGCATAAAAACGACCTGGAGACAGTGGAGATAGATATGCTGCTGGAAGCTATCTATCTCCACTACGGCTACGACTTTCGGGAGTATGCGCGCGCCTCGCTGAAGCGGCGCATTCTGCAGAGCATGCAGCAGGAGCGTGTCGAGACGATCTCCGGCCTGCAGGAGCGGGTGCTGCACGATCCGGTCTGTATGGAGCGCTTTCTGCTGACGCTCTCCATCCATGTGACCTCGCTCTTCCGTGACCCGGAGTTCTTCCTGCTTTTTCGCAGGCAGGTGGTCCCAATGCTGAATACCTACCCCTTTCTGCGTATCTGGCACGCGGGCTGTTCGACGGGCGAAGAGGTCTACTCGATGGCGATCCTGCTGGAGGAGGAGGGGCTGTACGACCGTTGTCGCATCTATGCCACCGATATGAACGATGCCGTGCTGCAGAAGGCCAGGGAGGGGATCTTCCCCGTGCAGATAGCCGCACAGGGGGCGGCGAACTATACGAAAGCGGGCGGCATGCGGTCGCTGTCGGAGTACTATACCAGCGCCTACGGCAATGCCATTTTTCGTGCTTCTTTGCGGGATAATCTGGTCTTTTCGCAGCATAATCTGGCGTTAGATGGGTCTTTCAATGAGTTCCATGTGATCTTATGTCGCAATGTCATGATCTATTTCGCCAAGCCGCTGCAACAGCGGGTCCACCATCTGCTCTATGACAGCCTGGCGCGCTTCGGCATTCTGGGATTGGGGAGTAAGGAGAATATACAGTTCACTCCGCATGAATCGGATTACGAACAGTTGAGCAGCGGGTATAAATTGTATCGTCGGATCCGCTGAGGGCATCCGTCCGCCTCGCCCCACCCGGAGAGAGAGATGGGTTTTGATATCGTAGTCATAGGTACTTCCACCGGCGGTTTGATGGCTCTGGAGATCCTGCTTTCCGGCCTGCCGCGCAACTTTGCGCTGCCGATAGCCATCGTACAGCATCGCAGTGTGGATTCGGGGGAGATGCTGTGCATCATTTTGCGTCGGCACTCCCGTTTGCCGGTGCTGGAGCCGCACGACAAAGAGGCGATCCTGCCGGGGCGGGTCTATATGGCGCCTCCGGATTACCATCTGATGGTGGAAGAGGGCGCCTTCGCCCTCTCGACCGAGGGGCCGGTGAGTTATGCGCGGCCCTCCATCGATGTGCTGTTCGAGAGCGCGGCGGATGCGTATCGCGCGGGTGTGATCGGCGTGGTGCTTACCGGCGCCAACCAGGATGGTGCGCGTGGGGCGGTGCGGATCAAAGCGCGGGGCGGGGTCGTGGTGGTGCAGGACCCGGCGACGGCGGAGTGCCCGGTAATGCCCCAGGCGACGCAGGAGCGGGTTGCGGTCGACTGGACGCTGCCGCTTGAGGAGATCGTCTCTTGCCTGGTGCGCCTGAGCGGCCAGGCGGAGGAGGGGAAACCCTCCGCCGTCTCGGCATAGTGTCGAGGCGGGAGGACGCCATAGGGCGTCGGAGTAAAGCTATGCAGTCCGATCCGAGCGTGAATGTGTTGCTGGTGGACGATCATCCGGAGAACCTGGTTGCGCTGGAATCCGTGTTGGAGCGCCTCGGGGTAACCCTGCGGAAGGCGCACTCCGGCATGGAGGCGCTGAAGTGGATCCTGGAGGAGGACTTCGCCGTCATCCTGCTCGATGTCCAGATGCCGGATATGGACGGGTTTGAGACTGCTACCCTGATCCGGGCCAGAGAGAGATCCCGGCATATCCCCATTATCTTCCTCACGGCGATCAACAAAAGCGAAACCCACATCTTTCAAGGCTACTCGGTGGGAGCGCTGGACTATGTGGTCAAACCCTTCGAGCCGGAAGTGCTGCGGGCGAAGGTCGCGGCCTTTGTGGAGATGTACCGCAATACCCGCAAACTGCAGGATGAGATCCTCCATCGCCGCAAGACCGAGGCCAAGCTGGATGCCTCCAATGCATTGTTGGAGACGATCAGCCGGGCGCTGATGAGCTTTATTGCGGATGGCAATCCCCTGCTGACCTTCGAGAGGCTGCTCCATAGCCTGCTTACCCTGACCCAGAGCGAATACGGATTTATCGGCGAGATCCTGGCGACGCCTCGGGGCCAACCGTATTTGAAGACGTTTGTGGTCGCGGAGGCAAACGCCCGGAAGAAGCCGCGCAACGGCGGAAAGCGCGACGTCTCCGAGCTGGATGCGGAGGCGCTCAAGACGCTCTGCGGCATCGTCAGGGCGGAGAACCGCCCGTTCTTCGCCAATGACGCCGAGACCCTCGCCCTGGCGCAGCAGTTGGGGCTGACCAACGTTCCGCTTCAGAATTTTCTAGCTCTGCCCCTGATGAAAGGCAGGAGCCTGGTGGGGATCATCGGGATCGCCAACCGCATGGATGGCTACGATGAGGGGCTGACCGCGTACCTGGAGCCCTGCTGTCATACCTGCGCCAGCCTGATCGACGCGCAGCGCAATGCGCTGCGCCGGCAACTGGCCGAGGAGGCGGTGCGCGAAATGAATGAGGAACTGGAGTGCCGGGTGACGGAGCGGACGGCGGAGTGGCAGGCTGCCAACCGGGAGCTTCAGAGCGAGATCCAGGAGCGACGCCGGGCGGAGGAGATCCTGGCCCGGCATCAGGCGCATATCGAAAATCTGAACGCGCGCCTGCGGCGCTCCATGACGGAGACCCACCACCGCGTCAAGAACAACCTCCAGATCATCGCCTCGATGCTCGATATGCGCCTGCTGGAGTGCGAACAGAGTATCCCTGCCTCGGAGATACAGCAGTTGGGGTTCCATGTGCGGACGCTGGCTGCCGTTCACGACCTGCTCACCCAGGAGGCGAAGGAGGATGGAGAGGCGCATACGCTGTCGGCGCGGCGCATTCTGAATAAGCTGCTGCCGATGTTGCAGGAGACGGCGGAGGGGCGTACCATTCAGTTCGAGTTGGAAGACGTGCGGCTCTCGGCCCGGCAGGGCACCTCCCTGGCTCTGGTCGTCAATGAACTGATCAGCAATGCCATCAAGTATAGTAAGGAAGATATCGAGGTCCGCCTGGCGGTAGTTGCGGAGCAGGCGGAGCTGATCGTGATGGACCATGGTCCTGGCTTTCCTCACGATTTCGATCCGGTACGCGCCGCCAACACGGGCCTGGATCTGGTACTGCACCTCAGCCGCTGGGATCTGGGCGGCGCCACCCACTTCGAGAACCGTGCGGGGGGCGGAGCCTGCGTCCGGCTCGTCATTCCGCTCTCTCAAGAGAGCGCCCTCGAAGCCTCGACGCCAGTAGAGGCGGTCGCCCCCCAATCCGCTCTGCGCTAATGCAGCAACGCTCTCGGATGGCGGTATCCGCGCAAAACCGAAACTCAAGCGACGGGGCGTACCAGGAGCAGCGTGGACCAGGGCGGAATGCGGCGCGCGAACAGGGTGGTGAAAAAGCGGTGGGTAGGGGGCACACTCCAGGGCTGGAAGCCCATACGCTCGTATAGACGACGGGCTCCGGCGTTGCTGTACAGCACATGCAGTGCGAGCCGTGAGCGGCTTTGAGCGCGCGTCCAGGCGATGGCCGAGTTCAGCAATTGGGTCCCGATGCCTCTATTCCGCTCCTCTGCTGCGACCGCCAGCGCCTCGATATAGGTCAGGTCGGGCGCATGCGGGATCCGGCGGTTCAACATGGCGTTCGCGCTGAGGCCACCGAAGAAGGCGCGCGCTGCCTGGAACAGACTGAGGTGTCGGAGGAGGAGCCGCCCATAGGCCCAGGCGCTGCCTCGCCCGATGGGCA
>DATGIG010000311.1:0-6331 GCA_035295825.1 Chthonomonadaceae bacterium
CATGGCTCGAAGCTGCGATCCGGCCTGAAAGCTCTCGGCCAGCGCTCCGGCCGTATGGAAGGATTTGCCGCCCACAAAACATCGGACCTCCACGGTGTGATTGATATAGAGCGGATTGCCCTGGTTCTGAACCAGGTAGCCATAATCCTTGCCCCACTCCGGGCTGCCCACTTCATAGGCCACCCAGACGCGGTTCTGGTCATCGCAGGCCAGGCTGGGACGCGCCTCGAAGCGGGGCGTATTCGCGACCACCAGTACCGGATCGGCCTGTCCGTTGACGATCCGCCGCATCCGCACATCGTAGTCGCCCTTATCATAGGTATCCCAGGCCACATAGACGCTGCCGTCATGCGCGCAGGCGATGGCCGGATCCCAATCGTTGAGCAGGCTGTTGCTTACCGTTATCGGCGTAGACCAGCGCCCGCTGCCGTTCGGCAGGGAGCGCACGAAGATGTCGGCCTGTCCGTTGCGGAAGCCCTGCCAGGCCAGCCAGATATTCCCGTTCTCCTCCCGGGCCATCACCGGCATCAGGTCCGGGCCGACATCGGTGGTCAGGCGCTCGACAGGGTCGAGCATGCCGTTGTGATATCGGCGGGCATAGAGGTCCCAGTTGCCCTGCACGTTCTGCGACCAGACGGTCCAGACGTCGCCCGTGTTGTCCACGGCGATGGCGGGGCGAATCACATCCTCTCCCGGCGGGGTGAGTGCCGCCACATCCGTATAGGTCGTTCCATCCGCCCCGATCCGCGCCAGGCGCACCTGATCCCCGTTGTTTTTGGGGACCAGATTGTCGAAATTGGCGGGTTCCTGAGTGTAATTGGCCAGGATGGGAGCGTCGCCCGTTCCGAGCTGATAGGCGACATAGGCGATCCAGGTCGTGCCATCCGGTGCGGTTGCGGCGACCGGATAGTCGTCCTCCGTAACCGTCGTGGCGATGCGGGTATCCGCCGCGACCCGTTCGACGGAGACGGCATTCTGCAGGAAGAGGGCCGGCTTATCGGAGGTGACATCGGCAGGTTTGAAATCAAACGTTCCCTGGGGCGTAGTCACCTTGACATCCGACTGCGGGGTCGCTTTGAAGACGGCGACGATGCCGTTCGGAAATACCGGCGCATTGGGTCCGTTTCCTGCCGCCGCATGGCTGCTCGCCTTCCATCCTGCGGGCGGAAGCAGACGGTCGCCCGCGCGGAAGCGCCAGCCTTCCAGATGGGTCATCGCCCCGCTGGAGATGGAGATCGAACCATCCCAGGCGGTGGGGGCCTTGTCCGAACGCCCCAGCATGATTCGAAAAGCGAGGGCTTCCGGCTCAAGCTTCCCCGCAGCGTTCGGCCTGGCGGGCCTGCCGTTGGCCTGGCTATAAACATAGCGCGCGATGCCTATCCCCAACAGAAGGGTGAGGCAGAGCGCCATTGCGAATAGCTTGCGACGCATCCTATTCTCCTTTCAGCGCTTCTCGGCGCTCTTGAGCATTTCACCGGCGGCGCGGCGAATATCCGCATCCCGGTCGTTGTCGGCTGCCTGTGTGACGACCGTGACCGTCTCCGGAAAACGACTATGCGCCTGCCAGAGATCCGCCAGTATCGCCAGGCGGACATGCGCATCCGTCTCTGCCGCATAGACCTGTTTTTCCAAAGTGATCAGGTCGCTCGTTTTGGGATGAAAATGGAGGCTGTTGGCCGCCTGAAGCCGCACCTGCGGCTGCGGGTCGGAAGTGAGCAGCGTTTCGAGCTTTGCGTTTACTGTCGGCGTATCGATCCAGCGCAGAGCGTAGGCCGCAACGGCCCTTATCTCCGGGTCACCGCTTGCCAGATAGGACAACAGCGCTGGGGCCGAACGGGGAGAACCGGCATTGCCCAGCGTTAGCAGCAGCCGTGTG
This sequence comes from Chthonomonadaceae bacterium, assembly GCA_035295825.1. Taxonomy (GTDB): domain Bacteria; phylum Armatimonadota; class Chthonomonadetes; order Chthonomonadales; family Chthonomonadaceae; genus DATGIG01. The sequence goes on from DATGIG010000311.1 coordinate 1,877, forward strand.
ACAAGCGTCGTCTGCTTTGCCTGTACCAGACGTTCTATCGTCTCATCGACGATCTGCGCGGCCCGCTCCGGCGCGTTCTGCGCCATATGGAAGGCCATGCTGCCCAGTGCCAGTTGCGCGGTCGAAGCGATCGAAGCCTGCCCTGAGTGGGCCGCCAGGGCTTCCAGGATCGCCTGAGCTTCCGGGGTCGGGGCGGGCGCTGCTCCAAGCGGAGGAATCAAACGCTGCAGGGCCGGCCAGTCGTCCGGGCGGGCCTCGATGGCCGCCACCACCGCGCTCTGCGCTTCCTGAGAGCCGACAGAATCCAGTGCGGATGTCAAAAGGCGCATGGTCAGGCTTCCTGCCGGAGCAAGGGCCAGTTTCCGGCTCAGGAGCGTGCACACTTCGGGGTGGACGCTCACCAGCGCTTTCAACTTCAGGGCGAGAGGGGTGGTATCCAGAGTCGCATCCGCCAGCCGCTCGGCCTGTTCCAGTTGGCCCAACAACTCTTTCGGGGTAGCAGCGCCCAATGCCTTCCTCTGGACGACTGCCTCCTGCTCGGCGCGGGTAGGCTGCACGGAGAGCGCCATCGCTGGCACGTTCCGCTCCCGCTCCCCGCACTGCGCCCTGAGTGCCGTCAACTCCTCCGCCGGGACGCCCTCCTGACCGGCGAACTGCAGCGCGAAATGGGTCTGCGTGGTCGCGATTACCTTGCCGGCTACTCGCGTCGTCTGTGTCTCTTCGATCTGCTGGCTCTCTACCCGCCCGGCCCCGGCATCGAACCGGATGGTCCGGTCGCCCTCCGTCTGAAAATCCCGTTCGACCGGATGGTCTCCGGCCAGGGGCGGCTCCTGAGAGGGCAGGTAACGCAGATAGGTCTTGCGCAACGTCACCCGGCCCCCATTCCATTCCGCTGGAACGCCTGTTGGTGTATAGCGCATCATGGCGACCCCATTCGGATCGTCCTCTTCGGCCTCCCAGGGCTGTGCCGACCCCTCCGGATGGGTAGAAAGCACGCACTGCGGCAGCGCCATCAGCGCCCGAACTGCGCCCTGAACGAAAGGATCGAGGGCCGGATCCAGCCGTACCGAGACGATCCGACCGTGCGGATCCAACGTCGCCAGGATCTCCTTATCCAACCCCTCCTGAAGCTGGGTGACCATAGAGGGCGCTTCCAGGCTGTTGACATGCGCCGTGATCGTATCTGCACGCCAGCGGTAGACCACTCGATAGCCATCTGGAGTAGGGTCCAGAACGGTCATGAGCAGGTCGCCATGCCAGTGGATTTTGAGATCATTGACCAGGTCGTCGCCAGTGGGCTTGGAGTTCTGATCCGAAAACAGGGGGCGGATATCCGCATGCGCCGTGCCGGTGTAGTCCACCCTATAGGTCAGACGGCTGCCCATCTCCAGGCGATAGGCCAGCGGCGGCGTCCCGCTGTGGCGTGCCAGCACCGTCAGGCTCAGCGCCAATATGCTCACAATGGCACACGTAACGACGATCTTGCGCTGCCCTTGCCCAGAATCCAACCATCGAATAGACATTATCTCATATCTCTCCACCATGAGACCGGGTACAGAACGTACCCGTCTGTAGGGCGCTATCGCGCCAAGCGTCCTCACGGACGCATCCCAACGTTGAGAGGCTTTTCCGTCCGTGAGGACGGTTGGCCGCAGGCCCTCTAGCCGGGTACGTTCTGTACCCGGTCCCAAAGTTCGGAAGGGCTCATAGATCATGGAGCCTTTAGAGGGGGTGGCTGTTGTTGTAACTCGCCAGGGTGCCGGTGGTCTGGAAGCCCGGCCAGTTCCAGAGGTCATGGGAGACCTGGTTCGAGCAACTGTCCCAGACATCCGGGAAGCAGGGATGATTGACCTGGGCATAGACATAGATGTGTCCGCTCAGCAGGTCGAGCGTGTCGGTAATCTGGAGTTTCTCGAAAAGGCCATAGTTGATAAACCAGAGCAGCCCTACCTGCCCTTCGACGTCCAGGCTGTACTTCATGAGCGTCATATTGCCGCCGACACCCGCCTCTGCACCGAGCCAGCTCCAACCGACACCGATCCCCGCCTGAGCGTAGGTATTGGCCTGAACATAGGGGCCGAACGATCCTGTAGCATAGGCAAGCGGCGAGGCCAGGGAGACGCTGTACTGGATCCCCACCTCGCCCGACGCTCCGACAGTGCAGTTCAGGGTCAGGATGGTCAGCGGAATGGAGACGGTGGTATGGTAGTCGATCCCCTTGGAGATCTGGTTGCTCTGGTTCCAACTGTTGGGGTCCGATTCGTTCAGGCTGAAGATGCTCTGTCCCAGCACGGAAATGTCCATTTTCGCGTTGCACTGCTGATTGCTTGCGGAGAAATCGGCGGACCCGGAGAGGATGTCGATGTTCTGGTTGAAGATCGCTCCACCGGCGGTCGCATCGCCATGCAGCAATACCTGGTTGTTAGTGCTGCGCAGTTCGCCATCATCGGGCGGATTGGAGACCTGATAGACCGTCCCTGTAATGGAGGCCGAGCCGCGCAGATAGGCTTCAAACGTGCTCTGCGATCCAACGCTCCAGTTGAAAGGATAGGAGTAGTTGATCGTGGTAGGCGGCGGAGGCGTCGGGAATGGCCCCAGCCAGTGAATGATTTTTATAGGAAGGGGAAACGTCCCGTTTTTGATCCCATTCTGGATGATGTTGCCGCTCTGGTAGAGATTGCCCACCCCATTGACCTTCAGATTGAGCGAACCCAGATGCGTCAGTGCCGTCTGGTACTCGTTCGGCTGGAGGCCAAAAACATGGGCGTCCTCCGGAGCCACATGCCGCTGCAGTTGCGCGGCGATGGGGCTATGGGGAGCGGCGGCTTTGAACTTCACCATCGGCGTCAGCGGGGCCGGTTTATGGAGGGCGGCGATGCGGGTTCCCTGCGCGGTAATCTGCTGCCGATTGATCGTGGTCTGCTGCAAGATCAGGTTCTTCTGTTTGGTCTTGAGCGAGAACCCCCGTTTGTTCAGGTCGGCCTCCAGCGCATTCAACTGGTCGTAGTACTCTCCTGCAGGCACCTTGCGGCCATCCGGTAGGGTGATCTGAGCGGACCGGGCGGCAGGCTGCCGCGTCTGGGGATCCATAATCGGAAACGGTTTGAACGGGATCGGCTGCCGTTTGATCTCCTGGATGGCGCCCGGCTGGATCTGGGCGTTGGGCAGCGTCTTCTGGATGACCTCCAGGCCGGGCCGGATTCTGGCCTGCCTGCCGTTGCGATTGCCATTCTGGCGATTTCCATTGCCATTCTGTCTATTTCGGCGGTTCGGATTGCCATTTTGTTGATTCTGATCGTCACCTGTATTCTGTGCCAGAACCGGCGGGAGAAGCATCGCTCCGAAGAGGATCCCGCACAGCCATGGCAGCACCCGTCGAACGCGAGTGTCCATCCTCATCCCTCCTCATAACACCATAACAACAAAAAATACGAAGTGCGCCAGGAACTCGAATCCTGACGTTGTTCAATGGACTGAAGTCCTTCGCTGCGGGCCTTCGGCCAAATTCGCGAAATCTGCGAGGGAAATTCGCGTAATAAGCGAATTTGAGCTGCGCGGAGCGCGACCTTCCCCGCAGATTTGGGCTGCGCAAAGCGCGACCTTTGCCTGCGCCGACACGTACTGCCTGGAAGCAGTTTTGTGTCCCCGCAGGGGGACACTTGGCACGCAGTGCCCGCAGCGAGGGAGTTTACTCCCTTGGAAACCGTATCATCGGCTCCGTACAGAAGGAGGTCCTTAGCTCTTATCGGAGGCGATACCGGCATCGATCTCCTTGATCGCCTGGTCAATCAGATCCATCGCTTTGACGCGATGGCCGCTATAGTCCTTGGCGGCCTTCTGCAGGGTCGCTTTCGCATTTTGCAACTGCTTCCTGGCTTTCGTCATCTCAGGATGCGCCTCGTGTTTGCTTCCGGTGGGCGGCGGCGTGGGGGGGGGCGTTCCCTGAGCCAGGACGCCGTAGGCAGTGGCGCTTCCAATCACGGCAATGAGCGCGCCCAGAGAGAGCATGCGGTGCTTCATGGTAACGTTCTCCTTTTTCGGGAATGGGTCGTGTGTGCTATTGCGGGTCGAGATCTGGGATTCCGCAGTATCGGCTCCCATGCGGCGGATTCAGAACCGATACCCAAGTATATCCATCCGGCGTGTACAGTTGCGTATACAAACTACAAGGAATACCGTTTACAAGTGCCGAACCTACTGCCATCTTCACGGAACGGAGGCGGGCATACCATGGTCACAGAGGCCCCTTGGGCGCCGCTGTCTATACACCTGCTGGGACCGTTCACGGCATCTCTCGGAGGGCATCCGCTGCCCCACCTACGGACGCGCAAAGGGCAATGGCTGCTGGCTCTGCTTGCGTTCCGCCACGCGCGCCCGGTCGAGCGGGGTTGGTTGGCAGGGATTTTGTGGCCGGACAGCACCGAAGCGCAGGCCCTCTTCAATCTGCGCCACTGC
>DATGIG010000312.1:0-15315 GCA_035295825.1 Chthonomonadaceae bacterium
GACTACCTTCTTTCCAAAGCTGGTACAGAAACCTCCGGCACGCCTCCTGGAGCCCTCTCCGCCGCTGGCATAGAACACAATTACATTTGAAGGGAACGCAATGAAAGCGATTATGAAGACGATGGCCGGACCAGGTGCGGAGTTACGGGAGGTTCCCGAACCCCAAATCACCCGACCGGACCAGATCAAGGTGCGTGTGCTGGCGACCTCTATTTGTGGGACCGACTACCATATTTATAGTTGGGACCGCTGGTCGGCAGGGCGTGTGAAGCCACCGCGCATCATGGGGCATGAGTTTGCCGGCGAGATCGTTGAGATCGGCAGCGATGTAGAGAACCTGAAAGTAGGGGATTATGTCAGTGGGGAGAGCCACTGGGTATGCGGTCACTGTCGCCAATGTCTGCTCAACGAACGACATGTGTGCGCGAACACCCGGATCCTGGGAGTAGATGTAGATGGCTGCTTCGCACCCTATGTCGTTGTCCCCTCCGGAAGCGCCTGGCGGAATGATCGCTCGGTGGCGCCGGAGTTTGCCTGCATCCAGGACCCGCTGGGTAACGCGGTACACGCCACACTCACGGATTCCGTGGTGGGCAAGTCCGTAGCGGTCCTAGGGTGCGGTCCCATCGGCATCTTCGCGATTGCCGTAGCGCGCGCGGCGGGCGCTGCGGTGATCTACGCGACCGACACGCGTGATTACAGGCTGAAGTTAGCGGAGGAGCTGGGGGCGGACGAGACGGTAAATGTCACTCAGACCGACATCGAAGCGGTGGTCGATGCAAGAACTCAGGGGCAGGGCGTAGATGTGGTCTTAGAGATGTCGGGCGCACCCGTTGCGATTAAGCAGGCCATGCGGATCTGCAGGCGCGGAGGGCGTGTCTCCCTGATGGGGATCCCCGCACAGACGGTCGAGTTGGATATGGCGGAGGACATGATCTTCAAGGGGTTGACCATCCATTGTGTCGTGGGGCGGCGCCTCTATGAGACCTGGGATACCATGCGTGCGCTTCTGGCTTCCGGTAGGCTCAATATTGCACCCGCCATCACCCACCGCCTTGGCTTCGAGGATTACGATCATGGGATGGAATTGATGCGGGATGGGCTGTGCGGCAAGGTGGTCTTCTTGATGGAGTAGCAGCAGAGCGATTGCGCAGAGCCCAAATGCAACAAACGCGGAAGAGAATTCTCTTCCGCGTTTTTGGTGATTCGAGTTCCGGCTAACTTACTTCTTAGCGCGGCGGCGGCGATAGAGCGCAAACCCGGCGAGGGGCAGCAGACCGCCCGACAGGAGCGAAAGGCTCGCACCGTCCGGAGAGTAGAAGGGCGCCGGTTCGCTGGCGAAGGTGCCCGTTCCGGAGGCGGTGAACGATTTCAGCCACCCGTTGATGTCCGTGGAGAGCCCCGGCTGCAGCGACGAGAACGACAGAGCGAAGTCCCGATCGATCGTGTTGCTGAAGATCAGGAAGTCGGAACTGAAGTTCACGGTATCTCCGGTGGAGACATCCGAATCCGTGCTGGCGCTGTTGCCTTTGCCGAACATGGAGAGTGTCGAGTTGCTTACCGTGAGCAGGTTGGTCAGGCCATTGACGGGCGTGTTCGCCGTAAATACCATGCTTACGTTGGTGAAATCCTGGGAGAAGAACCCACCACCCAGGGCCGTCGGCTTGGCGGTGACGTTGGCGCTGAAGGTCAGCGTCGCGTCGATGTTGGCGGTGCTGTTGCCGTTATAGCCGTTGTTCACGCCATAGGAGAACTCCACCGGGATACTGACCACATGGAAACCACTGGCCGTGGAGTCGGTGTTCGTGAACGAGAAGGCGTTTACGCTGTTGTTGGATTCCCGAAACTGCGCAAACGTCGTCAGTTGCGCATGGGCTGCTGTAAGGCAGGCAAGCGACATGAGCGCCGTAGCCGAAGCTATAAGGCCGATTCGCTTAAGATACATGTCTACCCCTTTCGAACTGCGAGTGTAATAGCGTCAGACTACAGTGAAATAACGTCGAACTGACATACCACGATAGCCTTCTCTCCGCTGTGATGAAACAGATGCAGAGCACATCTATCCTAATATAGGTATTGCACAATGCGTGCCAAATCGCTCGGTTGAGAACCGGAGGACCAAAAAACTCAAAAAAATACGAGCAAGTTCGATTCCGGAACCCTTCGGAGCGTGGGAATGCCGGTTTTCCCATTAGCACGCGTTCATTATAAGAGGAACCGACCAGATTTGTCAAGCGGAATCAGGCTGCTTTTTGTCGCCAGCTTTGGGCACATTCGGGGGTGTCTCCGGGGCGGGCTTGTCGGAGATATTGAAGCGGTTCATGGCGATATCGAAGCCTGCGGAGAGAGCGCACTCCACGGCATCCGCCGCACGTTCATAGGCCTCTCGCATTAAGGGCAGTTCCTCTTTGCGGAACCGCGCGAGGACGTGACCTATCAGGTTGCCCGGCGGAGGCGCGCCGACACCGATCCGGATGCGCGGAATCTCCTGCGTGTGCAGCAACTTGATGATATTGGCCATGCCGTTGTGTCCGCCCGCAGATCCTTTGAAACGCAGCCGGATTTTGCCGGGCGGCAGCGCAACATCGTCCAGGATGACGAGAATGTCCTCGCATCCCACATGATAGTACTGGGCTATCGCAGCCAGCGCCTCCCCGGACAGGTTCATATACGTCATGGGGCGGACAAGCAGGACGCGCTCGCCGCCGATCTGCCCATCGCCCAGCACCGACTTGAAATCCCGTTTTGCTGTCAGAATGCGATGCCGCTTCGCCAGCAGGTCGATTACCTCAAAGCCGACATTGTGTCGCGTGCCGGCATACTCCGGTCCGGGATTACCCAGACCCACGATTAGTTTCATAGTGCCGTTCCTGAGGAACCGGATCCGCTTCCCCCGCATCCGCGCTGCTGTTGCTCTCTACGAACGAGGGACCGATCCGGGTATCGCGAAGTTGCCGGAATTGTTCGCGCAGGGAATCCAGGACGAGATACTCTCCCGTGGAGGGGTGTTGATAGTACCAGTATTCCCAGCCGTTGCAGGCGGGTTTGTTGAGACACTTCGCTGCCACTTTGTGGATCGAGCCGCGTACCCCATTGCAAGCGATGGTGCCATCCTCCAGAACGTGCGCAAAGTGTTCGGTGCGATTGAGGCGCAGGATGGAACCGACCGGCAGGAGGCCATGATCGAGCAGGCTGACGAAGGGTATTTTCAGTTTCGGGGCATCCAGCGGCGGGGGCAGCATCTCATCGGGAACGAGCGGTGGAACCAGTGAGGCGATACGCGCTTCGGCCAGAGTGACATAGTGCGGCTCGCGCTCGATCCCGATCCAGCGCCGCCCCATGCGCTTGGCGACCGCTCCGGTCGTTCCCGTGCCGAAGAAGGGGTCGAGCACGATGTCGCCCCGATGGGTGCATGCCCGTAGAATGCGGTGCAGCAGTGCTTCCGGCTTCTGAGTGGCGTGCGCCTTCTCGCCGTTCTCGCGCAGGCGCTCTTCGCCGTTGCAGATGGGAATATGCCAGTCGCTGCGCATCTGTAGATCTTCGTTCCCGGCTTTGAGGCTCTGGTAGTTGAACGTGTACTTCGCCTGGTGCTCCGATTTCTTTACCCAGAGCAGGGTCTCATGCGCGTTGCAGAAGCGGGTGCCTTTGAAATTCGGCATGGGATTGGTCTTCGTCCAGATAATATCGTTTAATATCCAGTAGCCCAAATCCTGGAGGATGCAACCTACCCGGTAGATATTGTGGTACGATCCTATGACCCAGAGCGTTCCGGTATCTTTGAGGACGCGGCGGCAGGCCGAGAGCCAGGTGCGCGTAAAGCGGTCGTACTCTTCCAGGCTCCGGAACTTATCCCACTCCTCGTTCACGGCATCCACATGGGTCAAATTGGGACGCCAGAGGTCATGGCGCAGTTGAAGATTATAGGGCGGATCCGCGAAGATAAGGTCTATCGAATTCGCCGGAAGGGTCGGCAGAATATCGCGGCAATCCCCCTGATGGACGGTATCCAGAATAAGATGGCTTTCCGTTGCAGCAGCTCTCTGTTTTGGCATGAGTTTGACAGTCCATGAATGGAATTGAGGTTGGGAGTGATTCGCAGCAGCACGAATCCGGACCGAAATTCGCCTTGTTGGGGCGGAACTCCTTCCACATTATCGGAAAATATCTGATTTTTGCTATCAAAGACTGAGTCCGGCTGAGTCAGAGTGACTCCTATTCCCTCCCACTGATTCTAACTGTGAATCACCGACAGCTATTCACATTTCAAAAAATTTTACGAAGCACGGCAGATTCCGGGACGCAAGGCGACACTTTTTCCTTCGGTACGGCGTCGTCTTTACTGAGCCTGGTCATCATTCTGTATGCAGCCGTTGGAAAGAGACGAACGTGAGGATGGATTGGGGTAACGGCGGATCGAGGAGGAGAGAGAGCCGGGATGTCACTGCCGAAACCGCCTGGGAGCGGCGTCTGGTGGCGCGATTACAGGCGGGGGAGCCCGAAGCGCTCAACATGCTGTTTGAAATGCATGTAGATCGGGTCTATGCCTATTCCCGCCATCTGCTCGGAAATGTGGAGGATGCGGAGGAGGTGACCTCGGAGGCGTTTCTGAGGGCGTTTGAAAAGGCTGCGACTTTCCGGGGGGATAGCCCCTTTCGGGGGTGGCTGTTCGGGATCGTGCGCAACCTGTGTCGAGACCGGCAGAGCCAGCCCCGCCTGGTGTTCCTGGAACCGGAGGAGGCGGAGAGACAAGCCTACGTCGGGCGGGAGCAGGCCCAGGTGGAGACGGGGGTGGTGGTTCGGCGCGCACTTGCGGAACTGCCCGAGGAGCAGCGCCTGACCCTGATCCTCTGTGATGTGGAGCAGTGGGATGCTCGGGAAGTCGCCGAGATGATCGAGAGGTCGGTACCCGCGACGAAGTCCCTGCTCTATCGGGCGAGGCGTGCGCTCCGCTCGCGACTGACCGAACTCTGGGCGGATGAGGAGAAAGAGGATGCAGTGTGAAGAGGTGCAGGGTTTGCTCGACCTCCATCTGGACAATGAACTGACGGAAGAGATCCAGCGTAAGATGGAGCGGCATCTATTGCGTTGCCCTGCCTGCGCATACGAGGCACGCACCCTGGAGCAGACACGGCAGATGCTGCGGGAGGCGGTCTCCGTGGAGGAGCCAGCACCGGGGTTTCGCGAACGCGCCGCCGCGCGCCTCCTGGACGCGGCAGCAGTTCGACGTCCGGAACCGATGGGCATGGGGCGCCAGTGGAAACTACCGCTTATTGTTGAGAGTGAGTAGATTCCGGTTCGTTTGTTTCGAGGCGTGGAATAGGCGAAATCCGCACACGACGGATCCGGCGTCCCGCCATCTCAACCACTTCCACCTGCCAGTTCCCAAGGTGGGTGACATATCCCAGGCGCGGATGGCCGGTGTGCGTTGAGAGGACATACCCTCCGATAGTCTCCACACCATCGACCTCTTCCCCCACCGAGTATTCGCGTACCAGGCGGGAGAGCGTGATTTTGCTATCCACCAGGTAACTGCCGTCGGGCATCGCCTGCACTTCAGACTGTGGCGGCGCGAACTCCTGTTGGATCTCTCCGACCACCTCCTCCAGCACATCCTCCAGGGTGACCACGCCTGCCGTGAGGCCGTACTCATCCTGGACAATCGCCATCTCCATCCGGTTGGATCGAAAGTCATCCAGCATCGCGTCCAGCGCCTTCGTCTCCGGCACAAAGAGCACGGGCTGAGAGATGGATTCGAGGAGGGTAGCGGGCGTGCTGTCGTCCGGGTTGGCGACATGGACCAGAGGCAGCATATCCCGCACATGCACACGCCCGATGACATCATCCAGGTCATGCCGACAGAGCGGATAACGGGCAAAACGGGTCTGCTGAACGATCTCCAGGTTGCGTGACAGGCTCCATTCCGTGGAGAGATAGGCGACTTCGGGGCGTGGGGTCATCACATCCCTGACCTTCCCGCGCCCGAAATGGAAGGCGCGGTCGGCGATATCGCCCGCACTCTCCGTGATGGCGCCCTCCTCTTCGGATTGGGACAGGGCGATCCGGAGCTCCGCTTCGGAGAGCGTCTCCTCGTACTCGCTGGCAGGGGAGATCCCGACCCGGCGGAGGAGAAACCCCGCGGTGCGATTGAGGAACCAGATAACGGGAAAAAAGACATGATAAAAAATATTCAATGGATAGGCGATTACCAGCGAGAGGCGATCCGGTTTTCGGATCGCCAGCCACTTGGGAGCCAGCTCTCCGAAGACGATATGTAAATAGGTGATCGCGGTGAAGGCGACCGTGATACCTATCACCTGGGACGCTCGTACTGAGAGGGACTTACCCAGTCCTGCGAAGAGGGGTTCGATCAAGCGCGCAACCGCCGGCTCTCCGATCCAGCCCAGCGCCAGGCTGGCCAGGGTGACCCCCAGTTGGGTCGCGGAGAGGTAGGAATCCAGATGTTCCCGAATATGCTGTACCACGCGGGCGGCTCTGCTGCCCTCCCGTACTCTCTCCTCGATTCGTGTGGCGCGCACCTTGATGACAGCGAATTCCGCAGCCACAAAGAAAGCGTTCAAAAACACCAGCAGCAGCGCCAACAGAATTCCTAGCAGGGACATAGGTCGCGTCTTCTCCTTGCCCGATTACAATGGATGTCCCTATATACGCCGTTCGGGTAAGAAAGTCTTGCCCGATCTTCTGTGCCGCAGAACCTATTCCGTTGACCATGGGAGGGAAAAACGATAGGATCGTCGAATTCAGGGCCAATTCGCATTTCCCATGGCAAAGGAGCACCCCCGATGAGCATGACTGCAGGCGAACTGGTCGCCGACCGCTTCCGTCAGATCCATCTCGATTTCCATACCAGCCCACTCATTCCCGATGTTGGAGCCGATTTCGACGCCGATGTCTTCGGGGATACCCTGACCGAGGCGCATGTCAATTGGGTCACGCTCTTCGGCAAGTGCCATCATGGCATGAGTTACTACCCAACGCGAGCCCCCCTGGGTAAGATGCACCCCTCGCTCCCATTCGACCTACTCGGTGCGCAGATCGAAGCCTGCAAGCAGCGCGGTATCGCATGCCCGGTCTATATCTCCGTTCGTGTGGATCAGTATATCGGCGCCACCCGCGCCGACCTGCTGGTGCGGCTGGAGGATGGGAGGGTATGGGGACCGAATGCATCGCAGGCGAGCTGGTATCAGATCTGTTTGAATAACACGGAGTACATCGACTATGTGGCCGAACAGACGGAGGAGGTCCTGAAGAACTATCAGGCGGATGGGATCTTCTACGATATGTGCTACTACCCGCCGGACCCCGGCTGCTTCTGTGAGAAGTGCCTGGCGCGCCTCGGTAACAAGCGCAATGACCGGGATGCTCATCGCCGCCAGACCTTTGCCATCCTGCGGGAGTACACCACACGTCTGACGCAAATCTGCAAGGGGATCAACCCCAACGCGACTACTTTCTTCAACAGCCGGGTCACGCCCAACGTGCATCGGGAACTGGACACGTTGACCCAGCTTGAGATCGAATCGCTCACCACGGGAGGGTGGGGCTATCTCTATTTCCCCACGTACTCCCGCGTCGTTCGCACCTATCCCCGCCCTCTGCAGGGCATGACCGCACGGTTCCATAAATCCTGGGCGGACTTCGGTGGGCTCAAGACGGTTCCGCAATTGGATTATGAGGCCGCGACCATTCTGGCGGCGGGGGGCGTGGTCAATATCGGCGACCAGTTGCATCCGCGTGGGGTTCTGGATAAAGGGGCGTATCAGGTGATCGGGGAGACCTATCGGCGGGTCGAAGCGATGGAGCCCTTCTGCCGGGGGGCGGTTCCGCTGGCCGAGGTCGCCGTTTTGCTCCTGCCGGAGACGAAAGAGGCCCTCGGATGGGAGGCGGATAGCAGGGGGCAGGTGAAGATCGATGCCTCCATCGAAGGCGCCGCCGCGATGCTCTCCGCGCTCAAGATCCAGTGGAACGGAGAGACGCCGGATCGGGAGAACCTGAACCACTACAAAGTGGTGATTATTCCCGACAGAGGCGTACTGGACGATGCGATGAAGGCGCAACTGAAAGCTTTCCATCGCGGTGGGGGAGCGATCCTCTTCTCCCATGAGGCGACCCTGGAGGATGGCAAATTCGGATTGCCGAACCCGCCGGTCCACTATGAGAAGCCCTGCCCCTGGACACCCTCTTATATGAAATTGGGGGATCTCCTGGGCGCGGGCCAGCCGGAGACCACGTTCGTCAACTATCGCAACGGCTCCTACGTACAGCCGGCCAACGGGCAGCACGCCCTGGGAGAAGTCTGGCAGCCCTACTTCAATCGCGCTCCCGAACACTTCTCCTCCCATGCCCAAACCCCCGTGGATAAGCCGACCGGGTATCCCGTCGCCATACTCTCCTCCGACAACCTGAGCGCCTATCTGTACGCAGCGGTCTTCCGGGGCTACCGTGAGGACGCATTCTATCTCTACAAAGAGATGGTAGCGCGGCTATTGGAGCGCCTGCTGCCGGAGCCGCTCATTCGACTGGGCGCCAATGTGCCGCCCTCCATGGAGATCTCCGTGCATCGTCAGGTGGCGGAGAACCGGCTGGTGGTGCATCTGGTGAACTTTACTCCCACGCGCCGCACGGCGAATAACGAATTCATCGAGGCGGCCACTCCCCTCAACAATGTCGAATTCGCCCTCCGAACCGACCGGGCGCCGACGCGTGTCGCGCTTGCGCCGCGTGATCATACCATCGATTTCCGGATGGAGGGCGGATACTGCCATGTGCTCATCCGCAATATCGTGACAAGCCAACTGGTAATCTTCGAAGGAGTTTGAGCCGAAAATATCACGAAATACTGTAACATTTACCAGGCTGGCTCGTCTTAATAGTTAATGTGTATCAACATTTCAGCCTCGTGAAGGAATCACTACCCGATGAAGCGTTGGATCTTCCTGTTTGTTATCACCATCGCGCTGGGCGGCATTGTCATATGGCGATTTATTGTGAAGACGGCGGATGCGGCGCAGCAGGCCAAAGTGCGTGATGCTCGGCTCAAAGCGCCCTCGTTGGTAGACGTCACCCAGGCAACGACACGCGAAATCGTGCATACTTTTGTCGGGGTGGGGACGGCGGAAGCGCCGCTGAACGCCAAGATCGCGGCCCGTATCACCGGTAGGATCGAATATCTGAAACTGCGAGAGGGAGATGGCGTCCACGGCGGGCCCAACCCGGATGTGCTGGTTCGGATCGATCCTACCCAGTTGCAGGCGCAGGTCGGCCAACAGCAGGCCGCGTTGGCGGAGGCCAGGTCGCGCCTGGCACAGGCGGTCCTCACGCAGGATCCCACCAATGTCAACGTCATCACGCAGATCGCACAGCAGGAGGCCGCCCTCAAGAGCGCCCGCGCGGATGCTAACCAGGTAAAACAGAACTACGCTTCGCAGGTGGCTGCCGCACAATCCGCCGTTGTGGACGCGCAGGGGCGTGTGGATAACGCCAATGCGGGCATCGCCAATGCCCAGTCCGCCATCCGCAGCGCGCAGGCGAACCTCGACAATGCCCGCACCCGTTACAACCGGACCCTGGAGCTGTATAATCAGGCGTTTGTGGCGTCCCAGGATGTAGATGACGCCCGCACCACCGTGAGCATACAACAGGGGAACCTGGAGGTCGCTCAGGGGCAGTTGAAAGCGGCGCAATCCCTGCGCGATTCCGCCGTGGCGCAGCGTGATTCGGCCCAGAAGCAGGCCGATATCGCCGTCATCAAGGGGAAGGCGGATATCGCCGCCGCTGAGGCCAAGGTGGATCAGGCGGTCGCTGCGCTCCAGTATGCCCGATCTAATACCGCTCAGACGGGCGCCTATAAAGAGAACCTGGCGGCATTGAGGGCTGCCGTACAGGCGGCGCAGGGACAACTGGACGACTACAGGTCCCAGCTCTCGGAGACGGTGCTGGTCGCCCCCATGGATGGCGTCGTCACCGCCCGCTATTTCGATCCCGGCTCCGTGGTGACGCCGGGGCAATCCATCCTTGTCATTCAGGATATTCACAAAATATTTGTTACGGTCCCCATTCCGGAGGAGTTGAGCCGTACGGTTACGGTCGGGAAGCCTGCGGATGTCGTGTTCGATGCGCTCGCGGGCAGCAAGTTCCATGGGGTGATCACCTATGTCACGCCTGCGTCGGACCCCATGAGCCGGCAATTCTCGGCGAGGGTGACCCTGGACAATCCCGATGGCGTGATACGACCCGGCATGTTCGCCCGTGTCTCTCTGGTTTCCGAGCGCATCTCCAACGTCGTTGTGCTCCCTCGGGAAGCTGTACAGCAGAGCAAGGATGGCCCATACGTTGTGGTGGTAGGGGCGGATAGCGTCGCCCATCGCCGCAATGTACGTACAGGAGCCGAGGATCCGGCAGGTATCGCGATCCTGGAAGGGATACGGCCCGGAGAGCGTGTCGTTATGCTGAGCATGTCTCCCGTTAAGGATGGCGTGCAGGTGAAGATCAACAATGCAGGACAGACGGGAACCGGTTCCGGCACGATCCAGGGGGATAACGCGAGGAACGCTCCATGAACATCGCACGATTCTCGGTTACGCGCCCCGTAGCCGTCACCATGCGTATCGCGGTGCTGGTGTTGCTGGGAGCGATCTGTCTGACGAAGCTGCCGATTGACTTGCTGCCGAAGGTCTCCATTCCGACGGTTGCCGTCATCACCCAGTGGCCCAACGTCGCCCCGGAGGAGCTGGAGACCCAGATCACCCGCCCGATTGAAGAGTCTGTCTCTCAGGCTCCGAATATCAATAACGTGAGCTCCAGCACAGTGGAGGGCGTCTCCACGGTACGCGTTCAGTTCAACTGGGGAACGGATATCGGCCAGGCTGCCGTAGACGTGCTGCAACTGGTTCAGCGCGCACGCCAGAACTTCCCCAATGACCCTACGCTGACCAACCCGATCGTCTTCAAGTACGATCCGTCCACGCTGCCGATCCTGATCTTCGGAGTTTCCGGCGAGGAAGATCCCATCAAACTGCGCATGATCCTGGATAACCAGGTGACCCCGCTCCTGGAGTCTGCCAACGGCGTCGCCTCGGCGGTCGTCACCGGGGGGATGCAGCGCGCGATCATCGTCAATGTAGACCCGGAGAAGCTGCGGGCGTATCACCTTACCCTCGACGATGTCTCTCGCAGGATCACCCAGGAGAACCTGAACTTGCCCGCAGGGATCGCCCGGCAGGGCAATACCGAATACACCATTCGCAGCCTGGGCTACTTCAACAGCGTGAAGGAGGCGGAGACGATCCCGGTCGGAGTATTCAACGGGCAGCTTGTCAAGCTCAAAGACGTGGCCTCCGTCGAGGATTCCCACCAGGAGGTCCGCTTGATGACCCGCCTGAACGGCCAACCGGCTTGCGGGGTCATTATCACCAAGCAGAGCCAGGCGAATACGGTCGAGACGGCAAAGAACGTGATGGCGAAGCTGGACCAGATCAAAAAGCTCTATCCCAACCTGAAGTTCGGGCTGGCTTACGATCAGTCGCAGTTTATCGCCAATTCGATTGAAGACGTGAAGAACAGCGCCGTCATTGGCGGGTTCCTGGCGATCCTGATCCTGCTCATGTTCCTCCGCAACTTCCGGAGTACGTTTGTCGTTGCGCTCTCCATCCCGATCTCCATCATCTCCACTTTCGCCCTGCTCTATCTCTGCGGGTTTACCATCAATACGCTCTCGCTCTCCGGGTTGGCGCTGGCAACCGGATTGATCGTCGATGACGCAGTCGTTGTGTTGGAGAACATCTTCCGGCACATCGAGCGGGATAAGCAGCGCGTCGTCGAGGCGGCGGTGAGCGGGACACAGGAGATCATGGGCGCGGTCATCGCCTCCACGCTGACCATCATGATCGTCTTCCTGCCGCTCTTTCTATTGCAGGGGCAATCCGGGCAGATGTTCTCGCAGTTCGCCCTGGTGGTCATCTTCTCCATCGCGGTGTCGCTGCTGGACGCCATTACGGTCGTACCGATGCTGGCGTCCCGGCTCATCAAGCAGGAGGAGGTCGAGGAGGAGGCGGAAGCCGAACGGGGCCATATTACCCATCCCTATGGCGGGCCCGTGAAGAGGCTGTTCAACTGGTTCGGCAAGCAGTTTCTCGCCCTGGACAACTCCTATCGCAACGGGCTGGCCTGGGCGCTCCAGCACCGCTGGTGGGTGATCGGCGGCGCGGTCCTGGTCACCGGCGTCAGCCTGTTGCTGATTCCTCAGATCGGGACGGAGATGCTGCCGCAGACGGATAGCGGCGACTTCACCGTCATCCTCAAAATGCCGGTCGGGACCGCGTTGGAGCAGACCGATAACACCATGAAGCGCGCGGAGCAGATCGTACTCGCCAATAAGAATGTGGCGACCGTCTTCTCCGCCGCAGGGACGACATTGAGCCTGCGCGGCGCATCCACGGCGCTGACGCCCTACATGGGGTCCATGACGGTCAAGCTCAAGGAGGATAGGACGGCTTCCACGGCGCAAGTGATCGCCAGCCTGCAAAAGGATATGAGCGCTTTGACCGGGGCGCGCGTGCTGATCACTCCTTACGACCTGGTCACCTTGATCCTGACGGGAGGCGCGCAGAATATCGAGGTGGATATCTTCGGCCCCGATATCAAAACGCTTTCGTCGCTCTCCAAGCAGACCATGGACAAGCTGAGAGTGGTGCCGGGACTGGAGAGCGTGGATGTCGCCATTCAGGATGCGACGCCCGAAATTCAGTGGCAGGTGGATCGCGAGAAGGCCCAGCAGTTCGGCATCAGCTTCTCTGACATCGCGAATGTCCTCAATACGGCGACGAATGGGCAGCTCTCCAGCTACTATCAGGAGGGAGGGTTCCAGTATCCCATCTATGTGCAGGTGCCGGAATCGAAGCGGAAAACGGTGAGCGACCTCCTCAATCTGCCCATATCCCGCACCATCGGCGCGTCGCCTGCGGGAGCATCCGGTTCACCGGCAGGCGCATCGGGGTCGCTGCAGGGTACGCCCGGTTCGGCGGGGAGCGCAACGGGGTCGACCTCGAGTTCCACGGTCGCAGGGAGTACCGACCATATCATTACGTTACAGCAGGTAGCCAAGCAGAAGAATGAGATCGGCCCGAGTGAGATAGACCGGTTGGATCGCCAGCGCTACTTCGCGGTGACGGGGCGGGCGACAGGCCGGTCGGAGGGCGAGGTACAGGTAGATATCGAGAAGGCTATGTCCGACATCAAGCTGCCGCAGGGCTACTATTGGGACTACGGTATCAACCAGAAGCGGCGTGGACAGGAGTACTCCGGACTGGGCCTGGCGATCTTCATGGCGATTGCGCTCATCTATATGCTCCTGGCGTCCCAATTCGAGTCCTTTGTCACCCCGCTGACCGTTCTGGTCTCCGTTCCGCTCTCGGCGGTGGGCGTTCTGCTGGCGCTCTTCCTGACGGGAAGGGCGTTCGGCCTGACCGCGTTCATCGGTTTGCTGATGCTTATCGGGATCGTGGTAAAGAATGGTATTCTCCTGGTAGACTATACGGACCAATTGCGGGGAAGAGGCAAATCCCGAGATGAGGCCGTATTGACGGCCAGCCCGACACGCCTTCGGCCCATTCTGATGACCGCGTCTGCAGCTATTCTGGGCATGCTGCCCCTGGCAATGGCGATCGGCAAGGGATCGGAGACCCAGGCGCCTCTGGCCACGTCCGTTATCGGAGGGTTGGCGACTTCCACCTTCCTGACGCTGTTTGTCGTGCCGGTGGTGTATACCATCTTCGATGATATTGCACGGTTCTTCCGCAAAGATAAACGTGATCTGGCCCGGCCCGAAATCGTGGAGCCGTCGGTAGAGGCCATAGAGCGCGAAGCCGGTCACGACGCAACTCATTCCCCCACTTTGCCGAAGGCGGTAGATTGATGACCGATTCGACCCCTGAAAACGAACCCATACCAACGGAGAGCGAGGCGCTGCTCCACACCCAGGCAGGTCAACTGGAAGACCTGCTGCCGAGGATCCTGCGCCGCCTATTCACCCTGGAACCGGATCATCCGGTTGCGGAGATGCCCGTCGCCCAGTTACGCACCTGTTCGGTCTTGAAGTCAGGGCCGCGCTCCATGTCCGTCTTGAGTGAAGAGATGGGCATTTCGGTGAGCGCCATGACCCAGATCGCGGATCGGATGGAACGATCCGGATTGGTTGAGCGTGTGATTGGAGTAGAGGATCGGCGTCAGAAGCTGCTGCAACTGACGGAGTATGGCGCGGAATTGATGAAAACGAGAACGGCTATGCGGGTACAGCGGGCGGTTGCAGCCCTTCAGATGCTGTCGCCGGAGGAGCGGGAGCAGACCCTGGCCGCGATCAATAAGCTGATGGAGGTGGTGTACGCAACGACGCCACCCGTCCCGCAAGATGAAACGATCTGTATTCGCCAGGAGCAGAGTTAGGACGCACCTCCTGGATGGGAAGCGAGAAGAGGAGAAAGATGAGGTTACCGCATTCGCTGGCCTGGATGCTGGCACTTATCCATCTGGTCAGTGTGAGTGCTTTCGCACAACAGACGCCCCCGATCCCTCCGAAGGTCGTGGACGTGACCGTCCCGCCGCCGGTGACCGTGCCGGGGGTTACGGCGCCGGGAGATGTACCCAATCGGCCGCTCACCGCCGACGAAGCCGCCCGGATCGCCTTGAGACACCAGTACCAGGTGACGGAGGCGCGCGCGGGGTTCAATGCAGCACAGGGGCGCACGCAGCAGCAGAAGTCCGCGCTCGGCCCGAGCGTGAATGTGTCTGCAGGCTATATCGACGTTCAAACGCTGTCTTCTCCCTCTGGAACAGGGGGAGGGACTTCGGCTGCTGCCGGTCTCAGCACGACCGGGTTTAATGGAGACGTCACGCTTCGGCAGTTGATCTTCGACTTCAATCACACACGGGACCTGGTGCGACAGTCACAGGCACTGGAGCGTTCTGCCGCGCAGAACCTGACCAATGTCCAGACGAACGTCGTCTTCCAGGTGAAGCAAGCCTACTATAGCTATGCGCAGAGCATAGCGCTCGAAGCGGTTGATGAGGACGATCTGAAGAATCGAAACTCGCAACGCGATCTGGCGCGCGCCAGGCTGAATTCCGGATTGGGGCTGCCTTCGGATGTTGTCGCCGCCGAGACGGCGGTGGATGAGGCGATCACCACGTTGAACCAGGCGCGGGCGAATGTGACGCTGGCACGGATCACACTAGCGCTGGATATGGGGATCGATCCGAGGACCCCTATCGTAATCGGTACGACCGGTGAGCCGGCTCTGGGGA
>DATGIG010000313.1:0-8298 GCA_035295825.1 Chthonomonadaceae bacterium
TATGTGGTGAGACGGATATTATATGCTGTGCCGATCCTCCTGGGAGTAGTGCTTATCACCTTCTTCCTCTTCTATATCGTCATCTCGCCCCAGCAGATGGCCCGGCGGCAGCTCGGCAAGAACCCGACTGATGAACAGGTACACCAGTGGTTGCACCAACGCGGTTACGACAAGCCAGTGGTTCTGCAGTTCAAGGATCATGTGGTGGATCTGTTTCTCTTTCGCTTCGGCAATTCGGATGTGACCAATGAGCCGATCTGGAAGCGTATTAAGGAGGGGGGACCTGTCTCCGCACAGTTGAGCCTGCTCTTATTGATCGGTGGCCTGATCGGCAGCATCAGCGTCTCGCTGTTTGTAGCCTACTATCGAGGGACCTATATAGACTACTGGGGGATGTTCCTCTGTGTGCTGATGATGAGTATCGTCTATATTGTCTGGGTGGTGGCAGGACAGTATCTGCTGGGCAAGATATTGAAATACTCCCCTCTGGTTGGCTATCGCGAGGGGTGGACTTCATGGCATTTTCTTATGTTGCCGGTAGTCATCGGAATTCTACAGGGCCTCGGCAGCAGCGTGCGTTTTTATCGCACGGTAATGCTGGATGAGATGAACCTGGACTATGTGCGCACGGCGCGCGCCAAGGGCGTCTCCGAGGTAGCGATCCTCTTCAAGCATGTGCTGAAGAACGCGATGACGCCGATCCTGACCTCGACGGTCTCCATTATTCCCCAACTGATCCTGGGTAATCTGGTGCTGGAATCGTTCTTCGGGATTCCCGGCCTGGGCGGAATTACGGTAGATGCGGTCAATAGCCAGGATTTTGCGACCGTTCGGGCGATCACGTTTCTGGGGGCGGTGCTCTATATCGCCGGACTGATCCTGACCGACGTCAGTTACGCGCTCTTCGACCCGCGCGTGCGTCTGGAGTAACCGAGTTGGCGGCCTTTTTTCAATCCGATCTCTTCATCAACAGCATTCCGATCCTGCTCGCAGTCGGGTTTGTATGGGCGCTGGTGCAAGCCGGGCGGCAACCGCTCTGGGCGGAAGCTTACCGGCGTCTGCGGCGCAATCCGATGGCGATTGGGGCGATCGTCATTATCGGCCTGTATGCCAGCGTCGGCTTTCTGGACAGCCTGGGCCGGTTCGACGCCAGGGACGGCCGCCGCCATACGATCATAGACCGCCTCTTCGAGGCCCGTTATCATGGGCAGCGTGAGCGCACCTATTCCGCGCCGATGGCGACCATGACGACCGGAGAGCCTACGCCGCACGAACTGCTCTTTCCCCATCAGCATCTGATGGGAACGGACGGCGTCGGCGACGATGTCGTCTATTTGACGCTGAAGGGCTGCCGAACCGCCCTGATCGTCGGTGTGGTGACCCAGCTTATCGTCACGCCTTTGGCGCTCTTCTTTGGATTGTCTGCGGGCTATTTCGGCAAGCGTGTGGACGACGCGATCCAGTACTTCTATACGGTTCTGGATTCTATTCCCGGTATTCTCCTCCTGATTGCGCTGCTGCTGGTCATGGGCAGAGGGCTGCCGCAGATCTGTATTGCCCTGGGGATCACCTCGTGGGTCGGGCTTTGCCGCCTGGCACGTGGGGAGACGCTGAAGCATCGTGAGCGGGAGTATGTCCGTGCTGCGCGGGCACTGGGGGTCAGCCACTGGCGTATTCTGTTTCGCCATATTCTGCCGAACCTGTTGCCCATCGTGATCATCTCGACGACGCTGGGTATCAGCGGGCAGATGCTGACCGAGTCCATTCTCTCCTTCCTGCAGATCGGCGTCGAACCCGGTACCGGAAGCTGGGGCAATATGGTGGATGCCGCCCGCCTGGAACTGGCCCGTGAGCCTGTCGTATGGTGGAACCTGGCGGCGGCGGCGACCGCGCTGTTTATTCTGGTGTTGGCATTCAATATTCTGGGGGACGCGCTGCGCGACGCGATCGATCCCCGCCTTCGGAGTTCGTAACGTGGCTCAACCCCTGCTGCAGGTGATGGACCTGTGCACCTATTTTCATACGCCCTATGGCGTAGCGCGCGCGGTAGACGGCGTGAGCTTTACCGTCAATCCCGGTGAGACGGTTGGGATTGTGGGCGAATCCGGCTGCGGTAAGTCCATGACTGCGCTCTCCATCCTCCAACTGGTTCCCGAACCGGCAGGCTATATCGCGGGCGGGCGCATTCTGTTCGAGGGCAGCGACCTCCTCGATCTGAGTTGGAGCCAGATGCGCAACCTGCGGGGCAAAGACATCGCCATGATCTTCCAGGAGCCGATGACCAGCCTGAACGCGGTCTTCACCGTCGGCTGGCAGATGAAGGAGATCATGCAGGTCCATGGTACGGCGGAGGGGGAGGAGGCGTACAAGAGGGCCGTAGAACTGCTGGACCACGTGCGCATCCCCAATGCGGCGCAGATCATGCGCCAGTACCCTCATGAACTCTCAGGCGGGATGCGGCAGCGCGTGATGATCGCGATGGCGCTGGCGAACAAGCCGAAACTGCTCATCGCGGATGAGCCGACGACAGCGCTGGACGTCACCGTACAGGCTCAGATCCTGGAGCTGATGCGCGACCTGCAGGCGGAGATGGGCATGGCGATCCTACTCATTACGCACGACCTGGGAATCGTGGCGAAGATGGCGAGCCAGGTGGTGGTGATGTATGCCGGGCAGGTGGTGGAGAACGCTCCCTCCCGAGTGCTGTATCGCAATCCGCAGCATCCCTATACCCGGGGGCTGTTCGCCAGCCTCCCCTCCCGCAACCAGCGCGGGCATGACCTGCATACGCTGGAGGGGACCGTTCCTCAGGCCACCAACTGGCCCCCCGCCTGCCGTTTCGAGCCGCGCTGCGCCTATCGTTGGGGCAGTTGCGCTAAGGTGATGCCCCGCGCGATTGAGACGGAGCCAGGGCATATCGCCCGCTGCCACCTGTACGACGCCAATATCGCCGACCGTCCGGAAGGAGCGACGGAGGGGCGTAACGGGACCGAGCCGGCTGCGGTACAAGCCGGGAGCCCGGTGCGGAGCGTGGAGGCGCCATCATGAGCGAGGGGATGCCGCTGCTTTCGGTCCGCAACCTGAAGAAGTATTTCAAGATGCGCACCCCGCTCTTTCAGCCAGCGGTCTATAAGAAGGCAGTGGATGATGTGAGCTTCGACGTGCCGCGCGGGCATACGCTGGCGCTGGTGGGCGAGAGCGGCTCCGGCAAGTCCACCATCGGCCTGATGCTGCTCGACTTATTGGAGCCGACCTCCGGCGAGATCATCTACGATGGCAGGCCGTTCGCCGACCGTCGGGGCAGAGAGCGCCTGGCCCTCCGCCGGGAGATGCAGGTGGTCTTCCAGGACCCCTATGCCTCGCTGAACGCCCGCATGGATGTGCGCGAGACGCTGACGGAGGGCATGCTGGTGCATGGGATCGGGGCGAATGCGCGGGAGCGTGAGGAGCGGGCGGCGGAACTGCTGCGCAAGGTGAGCCTCGGACCGGACGCCCTGAACCGCTATCCCCATGAGTTTTCCGGAGGGCAGCGGCAGCGGATCGCCATCGCCCGCGCGCTCTCCGTCGAGCCGCAGTTTATCGTGCTGGACGAGCCGACGAGCGCACTGGACGTCTCCGTACAGAGCCAGGTGCTCAACCTGCTGCGCCAACTGCAACGGGATCATGGCCTCACCTATCTCTTCGTGACCCACAACCTGGATGTGGTCGGCTATCTGGCCGACACCGTCTGCGTGATGGAAGCGGGCAAGATCGTGGAGCGCGGCACGGTGGATGAGATTTTTGACACCCCGAAAGAGGCGTATACCCGCCGCCTGCTCAGCGCCATCCCCTCGCTCGACCCCGCGATGCAGGAGCTGCTCGCTCAAAGCCGTACTTAATTCATCTAATCCTGGCACAGGAAGGAATAATCGATGGCTACTATCATGGAACCGCCGACTGTCGAACCCGATCCCGGTGAGAAGCTGCGACGCAGGAATGAACTGATCCGTGTCTTTGTCTTCGTCTCCCTTACGGTTATTCTCGGAGCGATTGCAGGTGCCTTCGTCGGGCTCAAAACCGTCTTCCTTTTCAAAAAGGAGATGCATCTCTCGGCAGACGATGTGAACACCATGCAGATCTTCCTGGGGCTACCTGGCTACTTTGCCCCCTTTATGGGAGTATGGTTTGATCTGGTGCCCTTTCTAGGGTTTCATCGCCGTACTTACTACTTCCTGGGCAAACTGATGGGGGTCGCGGGATACCTGGGGCTGGCCTTTCTCCACCAGTATCACTATGTAACGGTCTTCAGCCTTATGCTGCTTATCGGGGCCGGAGGGGCCATCCGCGGCGTCATTTTGAATGCCATTGTCGTCGCGCTCGGCAACCGCACAGGGCGGTTCGGACAGTTCCAGGCGATCATGTCGTTTATTCCACTGGGGATGTCCATCTGGTTTACAGCGGACTTGAACGGCTACGTCGCGAAGAACTGGTCGAATCCCATGGCTTTCGGTCTGGCGGCACTGGTGATCCTCATCTCGACGCCATTGGTATTTATGATTGACGAGAAGCGTGTTACCGGAGGGCCTCACGCTTCGGAGACGGCGGCGGAGCATGCAGCACGGATAGCGGCCAAGCAGGCAGAGCGAGAGCGCAACCGCGAAGCGCTCCTGAAGGCCGCAGCGACCCCCGCACTCTGGATCATGGTCATTTATGTGTTCTATCTGATCATCACACCGGGCCTGAACCTGGTTCAGACCTACTATATGAATGACAAACTCGGTATGGATGAGCAGGTCATCGGCAGTCTGGGAAAGTGGAGTTCCATTGGCGCTTTAATCGCATTTGGGATTTTCGGCCTCACCTCACGCCGGTGGCCGGTTTTCTTGATGGTCTGGGGCGCCTGGCTGATGGACTGTTTAAGCTATCCCTCTCTGTTCTTTCTGCACGACAAGACTTCGGCAATTTACATCACGCTGTTCGGAGGGGTTGTCGGCTCTCTGTATGGGATCTCCCTGAACACCCTCGCGGCGCGTGCCTGCCCACCCGGGATCGAAGGTACCATATATGGGCTTTTCCAGGCTGCGATCCTGTTTGCAGGGGTGCTGAGCGAGAAGTTCGGAAGCATGCTCTACAAGATATTCGGACCGGACAACAAGGCGCACAACTACGATCTGGTCCACGCCTGGAACTGGTCGCTCTACGTCGGATTGGCTTTCACCGTCGCCGGAGTGATCTTCATTCCCTTCCTGCCCGCCTGGACGCGCAGCCGCGATCCAATAGGCAAGGTGATCGAAGCGGATGCGACCGCACATCATGATGCGGCCGGCGGACCCGTCGAAGAGGCTACCGTGTCGGAGCATAAGGACGAATCCTGACGTTCGCTGCGACGAGCCGGAGGGCATGGTCTCGATGGCGAACGCACCTGGGCAAGACGCCGAGCCGGGGTTGATAGCGCGGCTGCGCGAAACCGTGGAGGAGCATGGGCTGTTTGCGCCGGGGCAGACGGTGGTGGTCGGGGCGTCCGGCGGACCCGATTCGACGGCGCTGCTCCACGCGTTGGCAGCCCTGCGCGCAGAGTGGGGGCTTACTCTGGTTGCCGCCCATCTCAACCACGGATTTCGGGGCGCAGAGGCGGATGAGGACGCCGCCTATGTGGTCGCTCTCTGCGCCCGGCTGAACGTGGAGTGCGTCTGTGAGCGGATAGATGTGCCCGCCCTGCGCCGTACCGAGCGTCTGTCGGCGCAGGAGGCGGCGCGGGTGGCCCGCCACGCGTTTCTGCGCCGCGTTGCGGCGGAAGTCGGAGCGGAGCGCATCGCTCTGGGGCATACCCGCGACGACCGGATCGAGACCGTGCTGCTCAACCTCCTGCGCGGCACGGGCCTGGAGGGGCTAAGCGCCATGCCCCCCATGCGCCTCCCGATTGTACGCCCCCTCTTCGAGGTCAGCCGCGCGGAAGTGGAAGCCTACTGCGCGGCGCAGAAACTCTACCCTCGCCTCGATTCCTCCAATCTCAAGACCGACTATACACGCAATCGGCTACGAACGGAACTGCTCCCCCATCTGTCGGCGTACTACAATGCAAGGGTAGGCGACGCGATTTTACGCATGAGCGACCTGGTTTCTGCCGACAATCTCTATTTAGAGGCGCTGGCTGCCGATGCTCTACGGCAAACCACGCAGATGCACACGCCGGAACGGATTGTCCTGAACACGGAGGCGCTGATGGCGCTTCCATTGGCGATGCGCCGACGGGTATTGCGGCAGGCCGTCGCGGCGGTGCGAGGCCATCTGCATGGCCTGGGTTTCGAGATGTTCGAGAGCGCGCTTCAGGCCATCACGGAGGGGCGCACGCAGGAGGTCACGCTGCCCTCGCGTAGCGCAGGGAGAGTGCACCTGCGGTCAGACCGTGCCGAGTTGTCGGTGTTTCTGGAGGCATCGCCCCCGGTTCCCACGCCCTGGCAGGTCGTTTTGAGCGTTCCGGGCACGACCGAATTGCCCGAGGCCGGCTTCTCTGTGCAGGCGACGCTCTGTGCAAACGCCGCCGAATTGAGGGCGTTGCTGGCGCAGAGCGGCATTCGATCCGGAGAGGTTCCGGAGGCGAACAGCGCCCTTGTTCCGGAGCCGCTGATCTTTCGTAGTGCGGAGATCACCCTCCCGGTCCTGGCGCGCTCCTGGCAGCCGGGGGATCGAATCCGCCCCCGCAACCTGGGCGGCAGGAAAAAATTGCAAGACCTGTTCACAGATTCCAGGGTTTCTGCTAACGCGCGAGACCATTTTCCCGTCTTAGTAGATGCAGGTGGGAGTGGGCGCATCCTGGCAGTAGTCGGATTGCGGGCGGATGAGACCGCACTCGCACCGCTCTCTGCGGAGGCGGGTGAAACCGGAATGGGTGAAGGCGGTTTCCTGGTGCTTCGCTTCACGGCAACAGTGGCTGCCGGCGGAGACTAGGCGGAGGGACGCGCCGTTTTGTTTGCCAGGACCGTGGCGGTGTGCTATAATGAGTAGATTTATCCTACACCCAGCGTGGTCGAATGGGCCGCGCCGGAGGAGGTCGCTTTGAAGACTGGGAATACCGGGCTACGTTGGATAATCGCGATTGGCTTTGTGGTCGCGCTTGTGGTGATGCTGCAATCCGGCGTCCTGCGGGGTTTTGGAGTGCAGCCGCAGCCCATGACGTATCAGCAATTCTGGAAGCAGATCACCGATCACCCGGAAGCCATCCAGAAGGTCACATTCCAAAAGGACGAAGTCCTTGTGCAGAATAAGGAGACGAAGGGGGCGGAGAGCCAATCTACGGTGGTCCTGCCGGATTCGTCGGAGGCGCGGGGCAAACTGGTCGAGCAGCTCCTGGCGAAGGGCGTGCTGTTCGAGTTCAAACGCCCGTTTTTGAGCGATTGGCTCCAGACGCTCCTCTCGATGCTGCTGCTGCCGGTCATTTTTGTGGTCTTCTTCTATCTGTTCTTTATTCGCCAGGCGCAGTCCGGCGGCAACCAGGCGCTCAACTTTGGGCGGGCGCGTGCCAAGCGGATGACCGACTCTGTGCCGAAGATCACCTTCGATGAGGTGGCAGGCGTAGAGGAAGCCAAGCAGGAGTTGGCGGAGATCGTCGAATTCCTGAAGAACGCCAAGAAGTTCCAGGCGCTGGGCGCGAAGATCCCGAAGGGTGTGCTGCTGCTCGGACCTCCGGGATGCGGCAAGACGATGCTGGCTCGCGCGGTCGCCGGGGAGGCGGGCGTCCCGTTCTTCCATATCTCCGGCTCGGACTTTGTGGAGATGTTCGTCGGCGTGGGCGCCAGCCGCGTCCGCGACCTGTTCGACACGGCCAAGAGCAATCGCCCCTCGCTGATCTTTATCGATGAGATCGATGCCGTCGGACGCCAGCGCGGCGCCGGCCTCGGCGGCGGGCACGATGAGCGCGAACAGACCCTGAACCAACTTCTGGTGGAGATGGATGGCTTCGACCCGAACGCGGGCGTTATCATGATCGCGGCGACGAACCGCCCCGACGTTCTGGACCCGGCCCTGCTGCGCCCCGGTCGCTTCGACCGCCGCGTGGTGGTGGACGCGCCGGACCTGGTGGGCCGGAAGGCGATCTTCCAGGTGCACCTGCGGGGTAAACCGGTCGAGGACGACATCAATGTGGACACGCTGGCGAAGCTGACGCCGGGCTTCACCGGTGCGGACATCATGAACGTGGTCAACGAGGCGGCCATCCTGGCGGCGCGGCGCGACAAGAACCGCATCGCCATGGCGGAGTTCGACGAGGCCCGCGACCGCGTCCTGATGGGGCCAGAGCGCAAGACCCGCATGAACAACGAG
>DATGIG010000314.1:0-10233 GCA_035295825.1 Chthonomonadaceae bacterium
CGCCGCCTCCCTGCCGGGGGTCACGGCGCTCCCGGACGAAGAGGGCAGGGAGGCACAGAGTTTCCATGCGGCTACTTCCGGCTATACCCTCCTGTACGATGGGAACGGCCGCCTCCTTTATCGCGGCGGCATTACCTCCGCTCGAGGACACGAAGGCGCCAATGCAGGGCAGGAGACGCTCTTAGCGCTATTGCAGGGACAGCAGCCTACACATACGCAATTTCCGGTCTTTGGTTGCTCGCTAAGAAACTGATAGACACCATGTCAGAGGAAATATCACAAGCCAATCTGAAGGACATCATCGCGCAGCATGCCAGGACGCGCTTTGCGGAGCATCAACTTCACTTGCATTGCCGTATAGATCGGATGTTCGCGCTCCTGATGCTGATCCAGTGGTTGGCTGCCATCGGGGCGGCCCTCTGGCTGTCGCCCCGAACCTGGGCCGGCGTTGCCAGCCAGACCCACTACCATGTCTGGGCTGCGCTCTTTCTGGGGGGCGCTATCACGCTCTATCCCGTTTTTCTGGCCTGGCAACGTCCCGGCGCCACCTGGACCCGCCATATCATCGCCATAGGGCAGTTGCTGATGTCGGGCTTGTTGATCCATCTTACGGGCGGAAGGATAGAGACCCACTTTCATGTGTTCGGATCGCTGGCCTTCCTGGCCTTCTACCGGGACTGGCGCGTCTTGATAACGGGCACGGCAGTTACCGCTGTGGACCATATCGTGAGGGGAGCAGTGTTTCCGCAATCGGTCTACGGCATTCAGGTGGCGGAGATGTGGCGCTGGCTGGAGCATGCGGGTTGGGTCATCTTCGAGGATATCTTCCTGATCATCTCCTGTCAGTGGGGGCTGCGCGAATTGAACGCAGTCTGTGAGCGGGATGCCCGGCTCGAGGCGAGCAATACGGAGTTGGAGCTGAAAGTGGAGGCTCGCACCGCGGCGCTGCGGGAGCGGGATGCGGAGTTGGAAGCGATCAATCTGGAGCTGGAGCGCAAAGTGGAGGCGCGCACAGCGGAGCTGCATGAGGCGGAGGAGCAGCTCATACAGTCGGCGAAACTCGCCTCCCTGGGAACGCTCTCTGCAGGCATCGCCCACGAACTCAATCAGCCGATAGCCATCATTCGCGGATTATCACAGCAGTTGCAGGGCGAGCCGAACCTCTCCGAGGACGTCATGGCCGATCTGGAACTCATCGAAGGGCAGACCAGCCGGATGACCAAGATCGTGAAGCATCTGCGCACCTTCTGCCGCGCCGGAGGTTCCGAATTTTCGCAGGTGGATGTCAACCAGGTGGTTCGCGACTGTTTTCTGCTCGTCGGTGAACAACTCCGCACCCACAATGTGAACGTCTCCTTCGATTTGTGTGAAGCGGCGCCTCCCGTACTGGCGGATGCCAACGAGCTGGAGCAGGTCTTTCTCAACCTCATCACCAACTCCCGCGACGCGCTGGAAGAGCGCCCCGATGCCACGATAACGATTCGTACTCGAGTGGAAGAGGGGCAATTCCTCCTGGAATTTCGGGACAACGGAACGGGAGTTCCCGACGTGGTGGCCGGGCGGATCTTCGATCCGTTCTTCACGACCAAGGAGCCGGGAAAGGGAACGGGGTTGGGGCTTTCGATCAGCCTCAATATCATCAAGCGCCATCAGGGCGGGATCCAGGTCTACAACGACAACGGAGCCGTCTTTCTCATTACACTGCCGCTGCCGGATACTCAGGAATTGGAGTGGGCCGCGTGAGTGTACGCACCGCTCGTTTCAACCTCTTCCAATTCCTCAAAAAGAAGATAACATGAGAAAATGCATTCGCAGTGTAATAGCAGACTGTCAGAAGCGATACGAACAGACGGAAAAGATTTTAGGCTAGAATATTCTCATGGATATACGAGATAATTGGAGTATAATGTACGGTATACCTTCCAATATACCGTACAACATGCCAATCCGTTATACTTTATGAGAATACGGCGTATTCATATCCTGGCTCGGTATAACTCTATCCCCGGTTGTGTTGTGATTGTGTACGGCTTCCGAGCCATAGCATCTATCTGTCGCTGTAGTATTTTGATCTGCTCTTTGGCTTCTTTCAAATCCCAGGTTCCAGCGGACAGCGAGGAGAGGCGCTTCTGCCAATCATCCAATTTGCGTTCCAGGTAAGTCAACGTTAACATGGTGTCCTCCGATGATAGACGGTCGTGTCAGCAAGTCATGCGTCGGGTAGATCCGAGCAGGAGTGATGAGGGTCCTCATGGACGGTGACGGAAACCACAAACGCGGTGGAAGGGTAGGGCAGGAGCAGTGCAGTAGGAGATTTCTACTGCCGTCAGGAGCAGAGAACGATGCGACATGGGATCTTGTGATGGGCTAACAAGATCTGCCGGGTGGCTATGTCAAGGGCGATTGCCAGTAGAGTTATCGGTTGCATGGACCGATTTCCG
Organism: Chthonomonadaceae bacterium; assembly: GCA_035295825.1. Classification (GTDB taxonomy): domain Bacteria; phylum Armatimonadota; class Chthonomonadetes; order Chthonomonadales; family Chthonomonadaceae; genus DATGIG01. The sequence continues at coordinate 2,442 of DATGIG010000314.1, forward strand.
CAGAGGTTGGCTTGGCATCTTGCCCTTCAAGCAGCGGCAGGCGCGTCCGATACAAAACAGCCCTGCCATTGGGTTGTATGGGAAGTTGCTGCCATATTCGGCATTCGCTTCCATATACAGGAATAGGCGCTTGCATAGCGCGCCGGCAATGTGCGTACGAGAAACAGCAAGTGTGATTTCCTTGCATTGTTGTTATCTCAAACAAGTATCGGTGTATTTGCCCGATTTCTTTAGACCCGGCCGTGAACGCCCCGGCTCGAAGAAGGAGTGTGACCATGAAAGCGGATCGCGCCAACCTTGTGCAATCTCCTGACACACTGGCCCAGATGATGGGAATTACCGACACAGAGATTGCCAGACGGAAAGAGTGGTTGGAGTTCACCGAGGAGGACGTCCAGCGCATCGCCTCCATCAGCGACTTCGCACGGCAAATTCAGGATGAAGTGATTGACGGACTCTATACCCATTTTCTGGCCTTCGACGAGGTGCGGGCCTTCTTCAAGGATTCTCAGATACTGGAGCGGGTCAAAGCCCTCCAGAAAGCCTACTTCATCCGGCTCACACAGGGCAGTTACGACCGGGCTTATGTGGAAGAGCGGATCAATATCGGTTCGGTACACGGGCGCATCGGCCTGGACACCAAGTGGTATCTGGGCGCTTACAATTTCCATATGCGTGCCATTGCCCGACGCATCTTCGTGGAGTTCGCGGGGGAGCCGGAGAAAGCGCTCGAAATCTTCCTATCGCTGGTGAAGCTGGAGTTCTTCGATATCGGCCTGGCCCTCGATACCATCTTCGCGCAGAGGGAGCACACGATCCGGCAACAGCAGGATGCGATCCGTGAACTCTCTACTCCGGTGCTGCAGGTTCGCGACCGGCTGCTTATCCTGCCCATCATCGGGATGATAGATACGCTCCGCGCCCGCCAGTTGACGGAGCAGTTGCTCCGCTCCATACGCGACACGCGCGCGAGGGTTGTCGTCATGGATATTACCGGCGTCCCGGCGGTGGATTCACGGGTCGCCAACCACCTCATACAGACCGTGGATGCCTCGCGCCTCATGGGAGCGATTGTCATCGTCACCGGCCTCTCCGCCGAGGTTGCGCAGACGCTGGTGACGCTGGGCGTGGATTTGAGCAAGCTCAACACGGTGGGTGACCTCCAGGGCGGGATCGAGCAGGCCGAGCGTATCCTGGGTTACAGGGTCATCCAGACTGAAGTGGCTGCCGCACCGTTCGCAGGAGCATAGGGGGCGAGCCATGGCGGTGCCGATACTCAAACAGGGTGACATTCTGATCGCCACTATTCAGGCCGCGCTCTCCGATGCGGATCTGTTGGCGTTGAGGGATGATCTGGTGAATCGGGTGGGTCGCTTCCGCTCCCGTGGGGTCATCGTGGATGTGACCGTGTTGGACGTAATGGATTCGTTTGCTGTCCGAACCCTGCGCGGCATCGCTCACATGACCAAACTGCGTGGGGCAGAGACCGTAGTAGTAGGCATTCAGCCCGATGTCGCCTTCGCCATGGTGGAGTTGGGCCTGACGCTGGAGGGCATGGAGGCCGCATTGGACCTGGAAGAGGGGTTGCTCCTATTACAAAGACGCATGTCGGGAGGGAGCGAACGTGACCGATGAGGCTGCAACCAGTATCCGTGTGTCGATCCGGTCGGATGCGGATATCGTAACGGCACGCCAGCAGGGCCGCGCCCTGGCCGTGCAGGTAGGCTTCACCGGGAGTGATCCCACCGTCATCGCTACGGCGATCTCGGAGGTGGCGCGCAACATCGTGGTCTATGCCGGTTCGGGAGAGATCTTCTTCTATGAGGCCCGGCAGGGGAGCCGGGGCGGTATTCACATCATCGCCCGCGATCAGGGGCCGGGTATCCCCGACGTCGCCCTGGCGATGCGGGATGGCTACTCGACCGGCAAGAGCCTGGGATTGGGATTGCCGGGGGCGAAGCGGCTCATGGACGAGTTCGAGATCGCCTCGGAGGTGGGCAAGGGGACCACCGTCACCATGAAGAAGTGGGTGCGCTGACATGGAGACACCGGTGCTTGGAGGGGAGCCGCACATCGCGTGGGGCATGGCCGCCAGAGCGCTGGAGGGCCAGGCAAAATCGGGAGACCGCGGCTTGGTCCAGCCCATTCCGCAGGGTTTCCTGATCGCGGTCGTGGATGGTTTGGGGCACGGCCCGGATGCCGCCGCCGTTTCCGACATCGCGGTCTCCACGCTGCAGGGCCGGGCACAGGAGCCTATTCTCTCTCTGTTGCAATCCTGCCACGATGCCCTGAAAGGCACGCGCGGCGTGGTGATGAGCTTGGCCACCATCCGAACTGTAGACAACGCGCTCACCTGGGCGGGCGTGGGGAATGTAGAAGGTCTGCTGCTGCGGGAGGCGAGGGGAACCGCATATGTGAAGGAGCAAATCCTCACGCGCGGCGGCGTACTGGGCTATCGTCTGCCGCCGCTCCGTGCAACCACCCTGACCCTCGAACCGGACGATCTGCTGATCTTCGCCTCCGACGGCATTCGACATGGATTTGCGGGGATAGGAACGCGGAGCGATCCGCCACAGCGGATCGCCGACCGCATCCTTGCCGAATACGGCAAAGCAACGGATGACGCGCTGGTCTTGGTGGTACGCTACCTTGGGGAAGGGCAGTGAAGGAAGTGCCGCTCACATTGACGGATCAGTATACCGCCGCCCTGAAAGCGTATCTCACGGAGGGTGGTGAGGCCCAACTCGAACACGCCTATGAGTTGGGACGCTGTGCCATGGCGGAGGGCATGGGGGTACTGGAACTGGCGGCGATCTACCATCGGTCCCTTACCGTCGTTCTGGCTCAGACGCCGCTGTCCCAGGAGAGCCAGGCTACTTTAGACGCTGCAGCCAATTTTTATACCGAAAGCCTGTCGCCCTTCGAGATGGCGCAACGGGGATTTCAGGAGGCGTACTCCTCCCTGCATAAGCTGAACGGAGAGCTGGCAAAACGTGCCATTGAACTCAAACGCGCCAATGGTATGCTCGCGCGTGAGATCCGGGAGCATGAGCGCGCCGAGGAGCTGATCCGGGGGCTGAATGTGGAGCTAGAGCATCGGGCGGTCGCACTGGAGGCGGTCAACCGAGAATTGGAAGCGTTCAACTACTCTGTTTCCCACGACCTGCGCGCTCCGCTGAGGGGAATAGAGGGCTTCAGTCGGGTACTGGAGGAGAGCTATGCCGAGGTATTGGATGATCGAGGCAAGGATTGCCTCCGCCGGGTGCGTGCGGCCAGCCAGCGTATGTCGCAATTGATCGAGGATCTGCTCGATCTCTCCCTGATGACGCGCGCGGAGATGCGCCGGGCGAAAGTAGACCTGAGCGCGCTGGCGCGCAGCATCGCCGCCGAACTTCAGCAGGCGGAGCCGGAGCGGCGGGTTGTATTTCAGATTCAGGACGGCCTCAAAGCGGAGGGCGATGCCCGGTTGCTCCATGTAGTACTTGAGAACCTTCTGGGCAATGCCTGGAAGTTCACCGGTAAGCGCCTCTCGGCGGAAATCGCATTGGGTGCGACACACCACGATGGGGGAACCGCATTTTATGTGCGGGATAACGGCGAGGGGTTCGATGCGGCGTATGCTGACAAACTATTTGCGGTATTCCAGCGGCTGCACTCAACCTCCGAGTTTCCCGGAACCGGGGTGGGCCTGGCGACGGTACAGCGGATCATTCATCGCCATGGCGGACGCGTTTGGGCCGAAGGCGCGGTGGATCAGGGCGCTACATTCTACTTCACTTTGTAGTAGGAAGGCAGTTGTAGATGAGTACTTCCCTTCAGGTTTTGATCGTTGAGGATTCGGAAGATGATGCGGACCTGACCGTATACGAACTGATCCGCGGCGGCTACGACCCTGTATATGAGCGGGTGGAGACCCCGGAAGCGATGGGGGAGGCGCTGGACAGAAAAGCCTGGGACGTCATTCTCTCCGACTATACCCTGCCCCGTTTCTCCGCCCTGGGCGCGTGGAAGATGGTTCAGGTGAGGGGGTTGGAGACGCCCTTTATCATCGTCTCCGGAACCATCGGGGAGGAGGTCGCCGTCGCCGCTCTGAAAGCAGGTGTGCATGACTACCTGATGAAGAGCCATCTGGCGCGCCTCGTATCCGCCATTGAGAGGGAGATGCGCGAAGCGGCCGGGCGTTTGGAGCGCAAACGGCTGGAGAACCAGTTGCTCCAGGCCCAGAAGTTGGAGAGCCTGGGGAGGCTGGCAGGCGGCGTCGCACACGACTTCAATAACCTGCTCACCATTATTCTGGGCTACTCGGAACTGGCGCTGGATGCGGAGGCGCTGGACGCATCGACCCGCGAGTTTCTGCAAAACGTGTGCTATGCCGCAGAAAAAGCCTCCGGCTTGACCCGCCAACTGCTGGCATTCGCCCGCAAACAGATCATCGAACCGAAGGTCCTCAACCTCAATGATGTTCTGATCAGCCTCGATAAAATGATGCGCCGTTTGATCGGAGAGGATGTCGAGTTGGTACTGCTGCCGCAGGAGGATCTCTACTCTGTCAAAGTGGATCCCGGCCAGTTCGAGCAGATCCTGGTCAACCTCATCGTCAATTCCCGCGACGCGATGCCGGATGGCGGCAAGATTACCGTTGAGACCCAGAATATCGCGCTGGATGCGGAGTATGCCCGCCAACACGAGGGGGTTCGCCCTGGCGATTATGTGCGGCTGACGGTCAGTGATAACGGTACGGGAATGGACGAGGGGGTTCAACTGCACATCTTCGAGCCCTTTTTCACGACGAAAGAGAAGGGAAGAGGGACCGGATTGGGATTGGCGACGGTCTACGGGATCGTCAAACAGGCGGGAGGGCATATCTGGCTCTACAGCGAAGTGGGGGAGGGTACGACATTCAAGATCTACCTGCCGCGGGTGGCGGAAGCCGCGGAAGCCCTCGCAGAGATTACGCATCCAGCGCCGTCTCTCGACGGTACCGAAACCATCCTGATTGCCGAGGATGAGCCGCTGGTTCGGGATCTGGCGACACAGACCTTGCGCGGGCACGGTTATACGGTCCTGGAAGCCATGAGCGGTGAGGAGGCGCTGACCTTCGCGAAAGGGCGTGAAACGGGGATCGCGCTCCTTATTTCGGATGTAGTGATGCCACGAATGAGCGGGAAGCAGTTGGCCGAACAGCTTCAGGTTGCAAATCCCTCGCTGCGGGTTTTGTACGCCTCGGGGTACACGGAGAATACGATCGTCCATCATGGAGTCCTCGAAGCAGGGATCGCTTTTCTCTCCAAGCCTTTCACTCCTACCGCGCTTCTCCGCAAAGTGCGTGAGGTGTTGGATAGCGGCCCCAGCGAGGCATTCGCAGTGCCTCCCACGATGGCAGATGAGAAAAAACCGACTTGAGATTTCGCGTCAGTTGGCCGATAAACGAACATCCTGCACAAACCTCACTGTGAAAAACCCTGCTGCGAAGTCTTGACAAGGGATCTATTCATTCGCTATACTGCCCATGTGCATGCGGAGGTAGATACTACGCGAACGTCCCCACTCGCGTCCCTATCCCTTCCGATTGCGTCCACCGGCTGTGTTCTCAGCTTAGAGAGCAGGGATCGGACAATGTGGGCCCATGAGATCCATGGGATCACACGTTGCCGCGTTGGTGCTGGAGACGCAATCGGAGCGGTCTCGCCTTCCGCTGATGCAGGTTTCTCTTTCGGCTCACATCTTGACCATCCGAAACGTCAGAGCAGATTATCCTGATCATTCCAAACATCCAGTATTCCATTCCAGTTATCTCTGCCGAACACCGCTTTACCGGGCCGTTTACCGCTCGGAGGCGACCGTATGTGTGAGCAATCTGATTGTATTGCCGCGGCCATTGAGCCGGAGGAACAGAGAGTAATGCAAGGATCCAGCGAACAATACGTCCGCAACCGGAATCAGGGAGTGGAGACGACCGCATCCAATCGGGAGACGATCCTGGTAGTGGAGGATGAGGCCGCAGTCCGGGCGCTGGCTACCACCATATTGCGCAAACAGGGATATGATGTGCTGGAAGCATCCCACGGAAGCGAGGCGCTCCTTGTCGCGCAGAATTATGCCGGTGAGATCCATCTGCTGCTGACGGATGTCGTGATGCCAAACATGGGGGGGAAGGAGTTGGTCCGGCAGTTGCAGGAGGTGCGCCCGGATATTCGCGTCCTGTACACTTCCGGATATACCGATGACGCCCTCCTCCACGATGGGGTTTTGGAAGAGGGCATCGCCTTCTTGCCGAAACCCTTTCTCCCATCCGGACTACTGGAGAAGGTGAAGTCCGTCCTCACCCAAAACGAGAGGCTGGAGTAGCGCTGCCATTCGTACTCATTGGGTGCGATAGTCCCGGAAGTACTTCACGTGGGTATCCAGGAAGAGCCTGTTGCGCCCGCCGAAGTGGACGGAGTGCCCTTTGAGATTCGGCGGGGCGGATGGGATCGTCTTCGGAAAGTAGGGGTCCACCGCCAATTCGACATCGGAGGGACCAGTGGGAATACCGTCCACCGGATTGTTGGCCTGGATCAAGTCGGAGACCGCCTGGTCCTCGGATTTCCCCCAAAAGTCGTCCAGTGGGGCGGGGACATCCGGACGGTCGAAGCGCCAGAGCCAGTAGTTGGTGGTGGGGGAATCCGGGGCGGAAGTGAGGCTCTGGACCACCTGGACCGCTGACCCCATGATCGAACCTGAGACACTCGGGCATTTCCAGATCGCGTAATTATGGGTGTAGGGTTGCAGCAGGGTGGCTGCCCATCCCGCGCGTGGGTCGGAGGGCGGCCACGTCGTCCATGGGCGAAAGCCGCCGGGCAGCGAGACTTTGAGATCCCTCCGATCCGGAAGCAAGTCGTCGTAATCCTGAACGTAGAGCGCAAACGCCATCCCGATCTGCTTCAGGTTGTTCAGGCAGGCCGTCTGCCTGGCTTTCTCACGCGCCTGTGCGAATACCGGAAAGAGGATGGCGGCCAGCACCGCGATGATCGCGATCACAACAAGCAATTCGATGAGCGTAAACCCGCGAGGGTTCGCTGCGGATTCCGATGGGTTGCCTCTCATGGACATTCTCTCGTTTCTCTCTTTCCTCTTCACACCTCTATGGGGAGATCTCTGCACAACGGCCTTATTCTCGCGCTAGCTCTTATACTTCCTTAATATACCCGCTGTTCCACAAAAGACTTCTCTGTTGGATCGCGTTGCGGAAACCGAGTATAATTGCGGTAGCAATGTCGAGGAGACGAAACGCTCCGTACCTTCTTTGCGTAAAGCAAACTATGCAGTACCGCGCAAAGCCGGCTTCCATCACGGCCTATCTTGGATTGGGCTCCAGTCTGGGTGATCGCCTGTCTCATCTGCACAGTGCACTGGAGCGGCTCGAAACGTTCGGGGCGGGATTGGATATTACGGCGGTCTCTCCGATCTACCAGTCGCCGCATCTGGGACGCGAGCCGGGGGACGCGGCAAAATACCCGCCGCATCTCAACTGTGTGGCCCGCGTCGAGACGACGCTCACACCGTGGGAGTTGTTGGCGCGGATTCGCGCCGTCGAAGAGGCAGGAGGACGGCAGCGCGTGGAGAAGTGGGGGCCGCGCACCATCGACGTGGACCTCCTGCTCTATGCCGACCTGAGCCTGCAGACGGAGGAGTTGACCCTGCCGCACCCCGGCCTGGCGGAACGCGCCTTTGTCGCTCTGCCGTTGTTGGATCTTGCGCCGGATCTAAGCCTGCCCGATGGTCGGACCCTCGCCGAAATACGCGAGAGCGA